>NZ_JBEYXD010000011.1:0-208598 GCF_040644975.1 Streptomyces sp. NPDC046900
GGTCGCGTGAACATGATTGCGGCGCAGCACGTCCAGGATCCGTGGCGTCCAGACGGGGTCCGGGCCGTCGTCGAAGGTCAGCGCGATGGTACGGGACTTGACCCGGGCGGTATGCGGAGAGGTGGCGGCGTCCGCGATCACCGGGCCACCGTGGACCACCTGGGTGGGCACCGTGTCGTTGCGGCCACGGGCGCCGGTCACGCTGTCCGAGGTGATACCGAACATGTGGTGGGTGTAGCCCTGCAGCAGCAGGGCCGTCGACAAGGTCACCGCGAACACACTCAGCAGCAGCCAATGGGCGCGAGGTGTGATCTGGCGGATGCGGCTGCGCCGACGGGGACGAGCGTCGTGGCGTCTTCGGTTGATCACGTCAGTGGGCCTTGGGTCACTTCACGGGGTTGTGGGACGAGCCGACCGCGCGGCCCTTGGAGTGGGGATTGGTAGTGGCGGTGGCGGTAGCGGTGGCGGATGCGGTCGGCGTCGAGGTCGGGGACGCGACACCGGTGGACGCCGCAGTAGGACCGGGTGCGGCCGCCGCAGAGGCGGCGGAGGCTGCCGACCCGTCGGTGGAGCCGGGGGCTTTCTGCGTCGGCGTGGGGCGAGAGTTCGTCTGCGCCGCGGCAGGACTCTCATTCCTCGCGGAGTGGTCGGTGCCGGAAGAGGCGTCGGGAGAGGTCGCCCGGGGCGTGTGCGGGGAGTCCGGTTGCGGGACGAACGGGGCGTTGAGGGTGGGGCCGCCCAGCAGGGCGCTGATCAACAGGGCCACGTAGCCGCCGGCGGGGATCACCAGCAGCCGGGCGGCGCGCAGCACGCGACGCTGGCGTCGCCCCGAGGAGTCGACGAAGACGGGCCGAACCGACTCGCTCTTCGGCGCACCCGGTTCTGGTGCGGGAGGGCCGGACGGGTCGAGTTCTGGAGGCGGCACGGTGAGCACGTCGCCATGGGGAGCGTCCCACCCCGTAGTGGCAGGGTGTGGCCCGGCGGCGTAGGGATCCGTAGCGATGACGTAGAGATTCGGCCTGGTGGTGTAGGGGTCCGTCCCCTCCGCAGAGACGTCTTCATGCATCGGGGTTGTCCGCTGCGCGAGTTGTTCCAGGTCCCGAGGCGTCGTGGCTGTGTCAGTGGTGGCGCTGCCGCCGTGCTCGTAGCCGTAGGCATCCGCGTGCCCGATGCCGCCGTACGGGTCCTCGCCGTACGACCTGCCGCTTTCGTCCGTGCGCTGCACGAGTCGTGCTCCTTGTCCTGGCCGACCGACACAGTCGCCCGCATAGACAGAGCGAACTCGACCAGAAGTGTTACACCTGACCTCCGAGCATTGAACGAATCGATTGAAAGGGATGAGTCGGTCGGCAAAAGGGGCCAACGCGGCGACGGAGTGAGGAGGGCTTCCGCCGCTCCCCCGCACACGGCTCGCTGCGGCTGTTGTGCCGGCTCGCGACGGCGGGCGTATCCGCACCCCCCGGGACCGGCGGCCCCGACGAGGACCGCGACCCCGCCTGACGTCGATCCCCCTGACGTCCCGTCTGAACCACCGTCGGTGCGAAGCGCGTGGGGCTGCCGGAACACTTCACCCCGCCGGCCGACTGACGCAGGCGGGTGACCGGTCACCGGTCGCGGATCGGGTCACCGGCCGCCGTGCGCGTGGTGCGGCAGCCGCTGGTTCAGCCGGCGGGCCGCGCGATCGTTGAGGGCGCTGCGTGGAAGGCATGCGCGTACTTCGTAGCCGATTCGTGACGCTGGCAAATGCCCTCTGTTCGACGCCGCCCCCGGCCACCCTTGACCGACGGGCCGTGCAGTCGGATGTCGGGGCGGCCGGCCGCGCGGCCCGGACTGCAGGCAGGTGGCCAGCGGCGAGCGGTCAAAGTTGAGTGAGGTCAGTCAGGTTCAGTGAGGTCGGACAGCCGCCGCCCCTGCCTCGAAGAGCTGGCCTGGGCGCATCACGTGGCAGTGGCGCCCATCTTTCTCTTCAGTGTGCGGGGTGGCTCGGCCGCACACCGGACTGCAACGGGCGACTAAGACTTGTCCCGTAACTGATCTTCGACTGCAGCAGGTGGATCCCCTGCACTCGGGAGCTCCGAGCCATGCGACCAGAGTGGGTTGTGTAGGTGGCGGCGCCAAGCATGGCGTGGACGGCGTCGTCCTTGATGTGGTAGCCGCGAGGGAACTTAGGCTTGGGTCGCGCTGCTGGGCACTTGCTGGCTGAAGCTGCTGCTCGTGGAGGAGCGGAGTCTCAGCTGTTCTGGATGCGCCGGGCCGCAGCCACGAGTTCGGCAGGCAGCGCGGGACCAGCACACGCGTGATCAATCAGCAGGTCCCGGTACGAGTCGTTCGGCAGATTCGGCGCCAGTTCGATGAGTTCGCTCAGATCGGCAGGCGAGCCGGTCAGTCGTGCACGGTAGGCAGCCCCGGCCGCGCGAAGTGAGAGCTCAGTCGGCTCGTACCTCATCCCCTGATCGATCAGCCGGACCGCAGAGGTGAAGTCGCCCTGCTCAGCACGCACATCGGCCAGGTCGAGGTAGAGCGACCAGTTGGCCGGTTCTAGGGCAAGAGCGCGCTCGAACGCCGCCACGGTCTGCTGAACATCACCCTGCTTGCGCCACGTGCCCGCTCGCACAACCTCCGTCAGCATGATCCGTTCAACGGAGTCTGCCTGGTCGCAGAGGGCAAACGATGCATCGGTGAGACCGCATGCCCGCAGCAGGATCGCCATCTTGGCCAACGCCTCCGGCAACGGCTGACGGGCAGAGACCACGTCGATGGCTTCGAACCAGGGCCGAAATCGTTCCCGCATGCTTTCGGTGTCCAGATCATGGCCATAGTCCATCGTCCGCATCGCGGCCTCGGCCAGCGCATCGGCACTCACCACACCGAGAAATCGTTCATCGCTGAACCAAGGGGCTTCGGCCCAGGCGATGTCGGGTCGCACACCCGTGACCGATCCGATCGCCAGCGCCGCGCCGTCCATGTCGTCCTGAAGGAAGCTGATGTACGACTGCGCCAGTACCGTCCTCAACGAGTCGGCACCCTGAACGACCTCGGCCAGCTCCGACGACTTGTCCCTCCACAACTCGGCAAGAACCGTATAGGGCTCGGGGTTCTCAGGTGCGGAGGCGATGGCACCCGCCAGATAGTGCACGGCTGCTGATGGGCTGCCCCCGCAGTGCGCCATCACCCGCGCGAGACCTACTCCAGCTGCTACCGCCCGATTCGACATCGTCCGAGGGTATCCCTGGCCCGAACTCTGTCGGCCGTCCCCCCTGGCTCGCTGGACACGATGCCATGACCTGCTGTCCCGCTTCTGTTGAACCTCCGCGTTGGCACTTGGAGCAAACCCCGTCAGTGGCAGATGGCACGCTTACGGCGTGCTGATTGAGGGATACAACAGCGGCCCGCTGGTCGCCGGAGAGCCACTGGTAGACCGTCCGGGCTTCTGGTCGAACCACCTGTGGGGCCCGTGTTGTCGCGATGCGGGTGCCGAGCCCGAGTGGTTCGGCGATGACGGAGCTGATGTCGACGCCATGTCCGACCTGCTCATGGACCCGGAGCGGTGGCCGGTGTTCCGGATGCCGGTTGAGAACGGGTACGAGGCCGTGGTGGTCTACCGCAATCTTGTCGGCGACTACGGAGTCGACTACATGTTTACGCATCCGAGCTGGAGCAGCGCCCAGCAAATCGCCAGCTGGGACGGCGACTTGCATGGGGACACACTGATGTGGCGTGAACTCATCCGCATCGTCGACAGTCCGAGCTCAATAGCCGAAGGGATCGAGGACCCAGCTGCCCGTCTCCTGCTGCTTCTTCCCTTGCTCACCGACCATGCCCTATCGGACGAGGCAGTTGCGACGCTTACCGCCGCTCTGATTGCGGTAGGAGCCTCTCAGGACACCGCCCCGACCACTGCACAGCACCTGCTCGAGCACTCAGCCGGGAGCGCGTGGCATGACCCCACGTGGGGCTCGCCCCTCAGTGGTAGCTCAGGCCCTCCTAGCCCTACCGTAAGCGGAGTCCTGGCGCGCCTGGGCATCACCTGAGAGCACTCGATCCATTCCTCCGCACCTCAAAGACCAGCCCGTCTGCACTTACGGCTCCGCCAAGACCGTCCACATCCACAGCGGTAGAGCCGAGTGGAATGATCACTGTGGTCGTCGCCGCCCGAAGCAGCCACGACAGCGCCGTCACTCGTCGAAGGACAGATCGATGTCCGGTCGGCAGACGGCGCACGGGTCCAGGCCCTCGCGCAGCGCAGCGAGGGCATCGTGCGCGTCGACCTGGTGGGCCGGACCGGCGTCGACGTCGCAGGCGCCGATGTGCAGGGTCAGCCGTGCCGGTTCGTTCTCGCCTCCCCGCTCGACGACCTTGAAGGCGGGCCTGTGATCGCCGGTGGAGGTCGGCAGCGAGGTGGGGCGCGGCGGCCTCGCCGGCGGCGGCGGTGCCGGCGCCGGTGCCGGCCGCTCGGTGGGCTGCTGCTCGCCCTCCGCCTGCTCGAGGGCCTGGGCGACGGTGTCGCGCTGCAGCCGCAGGAAGATGCCGACGGTCTCGTTGTCGGTGACCTGTTCCTCGAGCCAGGCCAGGATGACGCGCAGGCGCGCGGGATCCGGTGGCAGCTCGCTCATGGGGGTCATTCTTCCGCGTGGCGCCGGTAGGCGCGGCGGCCCTCGAGGGCCTGGGCGATCGTGTCGCCGTACCAGCGGCGCGCGCTCGGAGTGGTCGTGCGGCTCAGGCCACCGTCCCGAGCCGCACGTGGAATGGCCAGCGCAGTTACCGCCTGACGTCGAGCTCGGTATACATACCTGCGGCGTAGTGGCCGGGAAGGTTGCACACCAGCTCGTACCGGCCGGGCTCCAGCGTCACCGTGGACCAGCCTGTCGCACCGGGGGCAATGCCGTCCCCGCTACCCGTGCCGCAAGTCCGCGAGGCTTCGCCGAGGCTGCCTGTCTCGGCAACTTTGCCGTTGGAGCCGACGGCACGCTCCCCCACAACCTGGCCCGCCGGCAGCGGCAAGACGACGACCTCGTGCGTGAGCGCACCCCTGTTGGACACCCGCAGTGTCACCTTCCCGGCCGAGACCGTAGATGGGTGGGCCACCAAGCGCATCATGCCCATGCCCTGCCAGGCCGGACGGCCACCCGTCGGCGTTGGCCCGCCTGGGCCACGCATCATGCGCCCCATGTCGTCCACCGTCACGTCCACCACGCGAGCTACCGACGGGGGTGCACTACACCGTGTGCCCTGTGTGGATGCGGGTCTCGTAGCGCGGAATGCGCCGGTGGCGGCTAGGAATGCCGTCGTGGCGAGGCCCAGCACCAACGCGGCGGCCATGGCGATCAACAACCACATTCCTCGGCGGCGGCCGGTGATCACGAGTGCTCCCGCAGTACTGTGAGACGGCGTCGGTACTCGTCCTCGTCGATTTCCCCGCGGGCAAACCGCTCAGCAAGCAGGGCCTCAGCTCGCTGGCTCCCCCCTCGGGGTTCGCCGGAGGGCGGTCGCGTGCCGGGCTGCTGATGGTGATGAGTGCCGGTGAGGTAGCGCACAAGTGCGATGACTCCGGCGATGATCAAGGCCCAGAACAGCACCAGGAACACCGCCATGGCGAACCAGCCGCCCCACCCCCATCCGCCGTCGTACCACATCATGCCGATCACGTCCCTCGGCTGGTGGCCCCGTGAATTCCAGCGTGGGCCAGCGGAGCGTCGGCGGAGTAGGGCCGTAGTTCCCAGCCAGGGGGCCGGACGACCCCATGCGGCGGCTCAAACCTCTCCGGGAACGCTGCCGACAAGGGCATGCCCGCCCGGGAGGACACTCGCCCCGTGCCCTATCACAGGGCCCATCACGGGGCAGAGTCCGCCGGTGTGTTGCGCTGACGGCTCGGGCCGGGTGGAGGAGCCGGATGCAAGGGTTCCTTAGGGCCGTTCACGCACCTGAGCAGGTGGAACGCGTGACCGACAGCAGCGTGATCACCGTGCGTATTCACTCAAAAGGGTCACGTGAAGGGGCGGCGGTGTACGTGTGCGGGTCGCATGGGACGGGGCGCCCACGCAGAGGAGTGCCCCGGAAGGAGACATCATGTTCCGCCACTCGATACGAACGCTTGTGGTCGGCCTGTGCACCCTGACCGCCGCGTCCCAGGCTGCAACAGCCGTGGCGCTTACCCTGCCGGGTGATCACCACCAGGCCACGTACGCCGCCACCCAGACTCTCCGCTCGCAGACCCTCTCCGACCTGACGACCGCCATGGAAGGGGAGGCGTTCGCCTACGCCTCCTACAACCTCTTCGGTACTCAAGCCGACAGCCAGGCCTACCCGACCGTCGACGAGCTCTTCCGCACCACGGCACAGACCGAACTGAACGAGCACCTGCACGAGGCGGCCACCCTGGCCGGTGTGGTCGGCACGAACGCGGCCAACCTGCGCCAAGCCATCAACGGCGAAACCTACGAGCACCAGGTCATGTACCGCCGCTTCGCCGACCAGGCCCGCAACGACGGAGACCTCGAGGCCGCGAAGCTGTTCACGGAGATCGCCGCGGACGAGGGACGCCACCGCGACGCCTACCGCACCGCGCTGACGGTCCTGACCACCGGCCGAGGCACCATCCCGGCGCCGCCGAAGGCCGACACGGTGTCGGTCCCCGCCGGACTGCCGAAGGTGAAGGCCGCCCGCACCCGGGCCAACCTCGACACCGCCATGCACGGTGAGGCGCTCGCACACGCCAAGTACATGCTCTTCGCCGCACGCGCCCAGCAGACCGGCAATCCTGCGCTGGCCCACCTGTTCGAAGGGACCGCCGGGGTCGAACTGCACGAGCACTTCGCCGGCGAAGCGGTCCTGGTCGGCCTGGTCAGCGCGACGAAGGACAACCTGAGCAGGGCCATCGCTGGAGAGCACAACGAAGCGACCATCCTGTACCCCGGGTTCGCCAAGCGAGCCACCGCCGTCGGCGACACCGCCGTCGCCGGCTACTTCCGCGACACCGCCGCCGACGAGGCCAAGCACGCCACCGCCTTCCAGCAGGCACTCGACCAGCTGCACTGATCCTGGTCGAAGGAACGCCCGGCCGGTCGACGTCGCATGGCCCGGCCGGGCTGCCACGTCACCCCCTGGAGCCAGATCCGCTTGTTGAGAAACGGCCATGCCAGAACGCCTTCACGCCGGAGTCACCGATGCGGTACACGTCCGCCGCGAAGCCGCCGCGGGAAGTGGTCTCACTTTTGGCATCGCCGTCGCCGCGAACACCGACGCCTTGCCACCCAACCGGTCGCCCGCGACGACCTCCGTACCGTCCGCTGCAATGATCGACTCGTCGTTGACGGACCAGGGGCCCTCGGTGGCCGCGCGGGCAATCCGTGCGTCCTCATCGAGTTGGACGCGCAGCCACTCAATCACCATCTGCCGCTGCATCCGCGACGGCGCCAGCCGGGAAAGGGCACGACGGCACAAGGGCCAACCGCACAAGGCCGGGCACGGCGCCGGCGAGGGCAAGGGACGGAACTCGGACGATTGACGGCCCTGGCGGCGCGTCGGGGCGCTATGGCGTCAGACGACGTCAGATCCGTTAAAGCAATTGGCACGAGTCCTCGGCGATGACACGTATATGGGCGACCACTACATCCCGCGCAAGCACGGCCGTGGCCGCACGCCTGGAGGCGAAGCTGTGTCAGCCTCGGCCTGCGGTGCCGTCGTCTGAAGTCGCCCAGGCGGGTCGGGCGGGCGAGGCCGCCTGCCGCGGTCGCCGTGGCAGGCCGGAGCGCAAGTGGGAAGCAGGGGCGGCGCCCGGCCGCGTAAGCGCGGACATGGGGGCGCGATGCCCTGCGCTTTGCCCTGGGCCGGCGGTCGTCGAGCCGCGTTGTGGCGTGAAGTGGGCCACCTCGCTCGGGGGCATGCCGAGCAGACGCGCGGCATCACCCTGGCTCACGTGCAGCTTGTCTACGAGCTCGTGAACAGCTGCGGTGATCGCCTGATCCTCGGCGGCGACCGCGGCCCCCCGACGGTGCCGCGCTTCGGCCACCAAATCGAGCACGGGCGCGAGTTCGGGCACCACCATGTTCAGGACGATCACCTCCGGAGGCACCCCGACGGCTTCAGCGACCAGGCCGCGCGCCAGGTCCTCCGCACCTTCCAGCGTGCGGCACTGGGTGTGGAGGTCGAGGCTGGGAATGCCGACGGCCCACCATCGGCCGATGCGGCGCAGGAGGACTTGGAATTCGTCGCGGGGACTCATGGGCTCTGCCTCCTCTCCTTCTGGGGCCGTTGCTCACAGACTGACACACAACCCCGCGAACTCCGAAAATCGTTCGACCGTGAACGGATCGGGTGCAGGCGTGGTCAGCCAAGGCACAGTCCGAGCAGACAGACCTCCGTCGGCGATGTCGATACCCGTGCGGGGCCTGTCTGGGACGTACCCGAATCCGTGCGGTCGGTGGGCGCGGGCGTCGACGGCTGTTGCGCCGTTGTATCGGAGCGGTCGGGAGCTCTGTCGCCGGCAGACGGGGCGGTGCTCTGCGGCTGTCGGGTCGGCGTCGCTGCCGGGCGGGAAGGCGCGGACGGCTCTAGCCGGTCGATCGGCGGCGTCGCGCGGGGCGAGACCGCGCGGGTCTGCGCTCGCGAGGTATTGGTCCTCGTCGGCGGCCGCGGCCGGGAAGGGGCGTGTGACGACCGATGAGTGCGCTGATCGGTCACTGGCGCCGAGACCGAACGATTCTGCTCGGGCGTCTGCTCCTCCACTGCGCCGCTGCTCTGGTCGTCCGGCGCCGTGGCTGCCTCGGCCCGGTCTGCGGAGGTCCGGTCCATCATGGCGACGGTCAGGCCGCCCCCGACGAGTGCGACAGCGCCTGCGACCGCCGCCCGGCGCTTGTTCTTCTTCCAGCGGGCCAGCTGGCGCCGGCGTGCCGCACGCCCCTGCCGCGCGGGCGGCAGGTCCTCAACCTCGGCGGTAACGTGCGGGGCCCCGTCAGTGGCAGCGTTGGACTCCGCGTCACCGTCGAGGAATGTGTCATGCCACGTGTCGGCGGTCGCAGTGTCCCGGTGAGCAGTTGTGGCCGGTCCGGCGCTTGCGCTCGTCAACTTCGGGGCCGACCTGCTGCAGCCGTCGGCGGCGTGCGGGTCTATGTCTGGGGCGTAGGCGCCGCACCCGGGGCACACCAGGGCGCCATTGAGATGCCGACGGCATGAGGTGCAGTAATTCATCCGCGGTCTTCCGGCCTTTCTGGTTCGGCGCGCCGTCGGCCCGCCTGAGCCACGGCCTGGTCACGTTCGCACATGTAATCGAGCAGCCAGCAACGCTAACGAGGCTCCCGAAACGCTATGTGCAGCATGTGTGATGCTCCTGCGCGGATTCCTTGTGTGGAGACGGGATAGTTGGAGGTATCCGCGCCGGATCCACTTGCGGCGGTGACCCGCGCCACTCTCGCTAACCAGCCGCAGCGGCTCCAGCCGAGGGCCGCTTCCTCGACAGGTATGTCGGTGGGCTTCTTTGGTTACAGCCCGCAGGATCCGCGGTCGAGGTGGAAGTATCGGGCGTTGGCCCAGCGGCACAGCCGGATGCCGGCGGTGACGCCGACGATGGTGACCAAGGCGGGCAGGTATCCGCTGGCGGCCTGGACGATCGGGATTGCCGGGCATCCACCTGAGATCGCCCAGCCCGTACCGAACAGGACCGCGCCGGGGATCACGCCGGCGTGGATGCGCCCCGGGGTGCGGCGGACCCGCAGCAGAGCGAATGCGCACACGATGATTACGACGGCGCCCGCGAAGGACAGGAGCATGCGCAGGTCTTGGAAGGTGAACATGCGGTTCAGCTCGGCGTAGTCGCCGAAGCCGATGTTGGAGACGGTGTAGCCGAGCGTCAGTCCGGTGATGATGTTGGCCAGCAGGAGCGCGCCCCGAGTACGCATCAGATCACCTTCCACAGCAGGAACGACACCGCGACGGCGGTGGCGAAGAACACGGCGGTCGCGACGAGGCTGACCGGGCGTAGGCGGCCGCATCCGTTGAGTCCGTGGCCGGAGCTGCACCCGCCGGCCAGCCGAGTGCCGAAGCCGACCAGCACGCCTCCGACGAACAGCAGGACGATCATGGTGGTTGGATTGGCGGTGACCAGGTTCTTGAATCCCGGGCCCATGTCGAAGCGGAGGTGGAACCGCCCGGAGGTGACCGCGGCAATCAATCCGCCGAGGAAAATCGATATCAGCAGGGCAGCCTGGGTGGCCAGCGGGGCCGGGCCCGGGGCTGTTACCGAGGTGTCCTCGCTTGCCGTTGGTTCGACTTCCGTTTCGAGCTGCTGGGACGTCCCGTGCGGGCTCGGCGGCACCGCGGGCGCGGCGGGGCTGGTGCCGAAGTGCTCCGCTGTAGCTGCGGCGAGAGCGTCAACGAGAGCACGCTCGTCGGTGAACTCCTCGTCCATCTGCTCGAGCCGGCGCTCCCTGCGCCAGTGCAGCACGCGATCCCACGCGGACGACACCCCGAAAGAGCGGTCCGTGGTGAGGGCGTAGTTGATGGTGACCAGAGCGAGCCCGGCAGCGCCGGCCCACCAGGGCCAGTAGTTACTCATGCGGGGCCTCCCATCCATTCGGTGAATCGGGCCCACCATCCGCGCTTCGTGCTGGGCGCTTGCCGCGCGTGTTGGGAGGGGCGGTCTGGAGGCTGGGGAATCTGTAGGGGTGGTGACGGTTGGTGATGCGAGACCGGTATCGGTGGAGATGCCGCCCCGAACTGAGCCACGGTCTCCGGTGCCGCGGTCACGGGTACATGCGGCTGAGGTAGCTGGGCCGGCGCTGACTGCGACCAAGGCGCGCTCTCCGCTGACCATGGATCGTGCGGTGGAGGCGGGGCCTGCTGGGATCTCTGCTCTGGGTTGGCGGCGCCGTACCGGTCCGCCTCGGCCGCGTCTTCGAGGTGTCGCGCGCGGGCCCCGTTGGGCAGCAGACTGATCGGCACGCGCTCACCGGTGAGCGACAACTGGTAGCGCGCACAGCCGAGCCACTGATCCTCGCTGTCGCAGTAGTAGTCACGCCAACCTTGCAAGCTCGCCCTAAGCAGCGGGAAAAGGGGGCATCCTACGGCGTGCGAGCAACCCACGTTGCTCCCTTCCGAGCGGCCCACACCACCCATTCGGTGAGGGCGGTCGCCGTTCTCGAAATCTTGCCCTCGCCGCGCCCGGTCGACGATCTCAAAACGACGCGATGACGGCCTGTCACACTACGGAGCTGTGCCTCCCTTCTTCGACCGGGCGTGATGGAACCATTGATTCGGCGTCCCAAGCAACCTGAAGGAGGAATCCAAGCGTGACTGCTGGATATCGCTAAGTGAGATATACCGCACCGCGCTTACGTTTCTTTTTGTCGCTCATGTCAGGATTTTCCCGCCCGAAACGCGAGCCTACTTGGAGCGTGATTGGATCTCAGGGCTAGCCCTCGCGCCAGCCGTAGGGCAGTTGTTTGTAGAGCCGGTGCGAATATGGGCGCCAGTCGTGGCGAAATTGTGAATTTTGCTGTGACGAAACTGTTGCTTTGCAAGTCGTAGATGAAGACGCTGATGCGGGGAAATCATGTGCCAACGTGCTGTCTGTCCGTCGTGCGGGAAGGTGACCTATGAGGGCTGCGGGAGACATGTAGAGCAAGTGCTCGCCGGCGTTCCAACACTTCAGCGGTGCATGTGCGAGTCGACGGAGCGCAGTCATGCACGCGCAGCCGAGGGGGTGACTCGATCGGGGACGGTGCCGGTCCGGCCGGGTGAGTCGGCGCGACGCACACATATTCCTCGACGCTCAGACAGTTCACCGAGCCGATCGAAAGATGGCTGGTGGGCCCGGCTCCTCGTTTGGGCGAAAACGCCGGCATGAACCGGAACCATCCACCACACGGGCCGTCATACGCGCTGGTCACGGGCGCCAGTCGTCGCGGTAGCCGGGCCGGTCCACGTAGGGCAGGGCGAGCATGCGCAGCAGGTCGTCCCAAACGCCACCTGTGGGTGGCAATTCCGTCCGTCGGACGTGGTTCCCGCGCACCTCGAACTCGTACAGCAGCCGCTGCTTGGCGTCGACCTCGCGCATCACCCGCACCGGATCATGCTCCACGATATGCAGGGCATCCGCCGTCGACGCGAACACCGACGCCTTGCCACCGGACCGGTCGTCCGCGACGACCTCCGTACCGTCCGCTGCAATGATCGACTCGTCGTTGACGGACCAGGGGCCCTCGGTGGCCGCGCGGGCAATCCGTGCGTCCTCATCGAGTTGGACGCGCAGCCACTGGATCAAGTCATCCATGACGTTCACTCTGCGCCGGTAGACGCGTCAGCGCTCGACGGCCTGGGCGACGGTGCCGCTGTACCAACGGTGTGCGCGGATCACGTCGTCTATGTGCAGGGACGTTGCGGCCCCGGGGGCCGCTCGACGGCCGTGCGGTCGACGTGATCACGGAGGAACACGGCGACGGTGGCCGCGTCATACGTCTGCTGTTTCGTCGAGCTCGCGTGAGGGCTCACCGCGTCTCGATCATGCGAGCGCGCCTCCCACCCCATCGTGTCGCGAAGTTGCGGGGTGGGAGACGCGCGCGGCGTGGACAACCGGCAGCCGGAGTTCGCGACCGCGTGGCGTCACGCCCAGCCTGACCCGGCAGCACGACGGCGGCCACCCGGAGCAGCCATACGGGGAAGGCAGCACGATGAAACGCCCCCGCATAGCCCGCGCCAAGCCGGAAGCATGCGCATTCGACCTCGCGAGCGAGGCCGAAGCTATGGCTTAGTCATGGGGCCGCCCTCGCACGATTGCAGTCGTTGGGGTGGCCTGCCATGGAGGGTTAAGTAACCTTTAACTACAGGCGCCGAAGGATAGCTGCAGAGGCTAGTGACGGCGGGCGATACATCACACGGCAGGCTTCCGTGATCATCAAGGACGTTGGGTTTTTCCTTAGCATCCTAGGGATCATTCTTGTGGTTGCCGGCGTCGTCTTTCTAATTACCGGCCGAGGTTCTGTCAAGGTGGAGAAAGGGGCGGCACTTATCGGCCTAGCGATAGGAGCAGTCGGCCTTTGGCTGCAAGTTCACCCGCCTGGACAGAAGTCCCAGGAGCTTGGCAGCTTGGATCAGCTCACCCAATACTGTCAGTCCAAAGGATATGCGAGAACCAGCTATCCGCGAGACGTTAAGTACGTTAAGGACTGGCAGTGCGTCGGGCCGGGAAAAACGGCGACATACATCACTAACCATGGATATCTGAAGTGGGATGATGCGTGCGCATTCGAGTACGGTCTCGGCGCATATGCCGTAGGTACAGACGCCTGGGACACGGCCTTCGGCGTGAAATGCATGAAGTGAATCTGGCCTTGCAGGGCCATGCATACGTCACTCCATGCTCCTCAATCGGCGGCGTGTTCGGTTCCGTCCTGGAAGTACACAGCAGTGCCCACCTGGGGCGCGATACCGCGGGGGCATTTCTCGTAGTCCCACGCAGTGCGGTAGGACTCGGCTCGTCGACGTCTGGAGGTGCCAGCGGCGTGTAGGCGGCGACGATGACGGTGGTGTGCCGGCCCGGGGTGCGGTCGGCGAGCCGGTGTCGGTCGGCCATGGTGATGCGGGCGGCTCTGCGGCCGGGGCGGGCTGCGGCTCGGACTGGGGTGGCTCGGGGGCGAGGACGTGCAGGCAGCGGTGATGCTGGGCAACGCTTCGCTCGGCTCCCCTCCGATACCTGATGATCAGGGGCTCAGTGTGGCGCTGCGCGGGCTTTCCGTGGAGGAGTGTGGCGGCGTTGTGATGTGCGCAAGTGACGCCTTTTACATGGACGTTGATCTCGCGCCGATCCGCCGTCACCTGTGACACTCCACTCGCACGGAGCGCTGGAGAGAGTGACCCCGGGTGGGGTTCAGGCGCCCGCCTTCTTGGGGGAGGCTCACGGGCGCCGTCGTGCAGGGGCAGGCTCGTATCCCCCGTGACGGGTGTGCCCCTGCACGAAAGGGCCGGCCTGGGCGCCCAACACGTGGCAGGGCGCCCAGGCCTTCATCGTTGACGGAGTGTGCGGGCTCGCCGCCTGGTCGCCCGAACACCCCGCAGCGGCTCGGGGTCAAATTGGCACCTTCGAATGCCACACCGACACGTCCGAACGCAGGCGTCAGTTTGATCCAAATGGGTGGGGGTTACTCGGTGATGGTCGCCGGTGGCAGTCGCTACCGCGGATCTCGTGCGGAAGCGGCCGCCGGGCTGGAGCGATAGCCAGGGATAGGCAAAGGAGCTGGTCAGGGTGAGTGTGGCGGCAGCGCAAGGCGGGGGTGGGGGAGGCTCCAGTGGCCTGTACGACGTACTAGAGCTAGTTCTGGACCGAGGGTTGGTGATCGACGCGTTCGTGCGCGTCTCCCTGGTCGGAATCGAGATCCTGAAGATCGATGTGCGGGTCGTGGTGGCGAGCGTGGACACCTATCTGCGGTTCGCCGAGGCTTGCAACCGCCTGGACCTGGAGGCGGGGCCGCACAAGCCAGCCGGTCTACCGGAGTTGGTCGGCGGCCAGCCCACCGGTTCCGGCAGTCAAGCCAAGACGAAGGGGGCTCTGTCCGGCGCTGAGCAGACCATCTCGGATGCTTTCCAGCAGGGGCGTGACGACGGCCGCGAGAGGGAAACCGCACGGCCGCGCCACCGCCGGGATGAGGAACGGTGAACGCTTGGGTCTACGGCCTCATCCACAGCTCACATCGCCCGGTGCCTGAGCGCACGGCCGTCATCGGCGAGCCGCCAAGCCCAGTGGTGCGCATTCTTCGGCAGGGCGACTGAACACGCGCGGGGCCTCGCCACCGCTGTGCGACTGGCGTCACGGCCCTAAGCGGCCGACCACGGCACCGCCCGGATCATCGGCCAGCACGATGGCTGCGGTGATCCGCTTGCCTACCGGCTCGCGGTAGACGGCGAAACTGGCGGAGACCGCCATCACAATCTCCAGACCATGCTGTCCCACCCGGCCCGGGTCGCGCGCCAAGACTGTCGGCAGTGTCGTGCTGCTGTCCCACACACTGATCTGCACGGCCCCGTCTTCGATCTCCAGCGTCAGCAGGCACGGCCCGGGCGCGTATTTGCGGACATTGGTCACCAGCTCGCTGACCACGAGCTGCGCCATGCCCATCGCACGCCCCGACACGGGAAACCCGTGAACGGCCTGCGCATCGGTCAGGAAGGAGCGGGTCAGGTCCCGGGCCTCAGCGATCTCACCGCTGCCCTCGAAGGCCGCGGACACAGAAATCGACCCACCGACCAGCGACATCGAGTCGCCGTCCCCCGCTTGATCCATAGGGTCCGTCCTGATCTCCTCACAGCCATACGTCACCTGCCGCGCTTACCCGGAAAACGTCATGCAATGCAGCGGGGTCCATCAATCAGTCGTCCGTCGCAGACGAGCATCTCTTCATCGGTCAATAGCCACGGCGCCGTCGCCGCTCTCGCGGGAGCGGTCGGCGGCGCAGCGGCGTTCGACGCGGCCTCTGAGTGCGCAGCCGGGCACAGGCCAAAGGCGTCGCGGTAGAGGCGGCAGCGTTCCTCCTCCAGGGCGGCGATCTCGGGCGGCAGGAAAAACCTGCGCCTGCCTGCGCAGCCGTGCAGGCATGGCTGCGGCATACACGAGGTCGGCACGGTCTCGGCGACGACACACTCGCACTGGCGTTTGAACGTAGGTTGTGACGGCTACTCGCACCCCGGAAGCCTCGTAGCCAGGGACGGGAACACCGAGGCCAACGCACCGCTACCGGAAGTCTCAGCCGACGGGACCACACAAGACAGATGACAAGGGGTGGTCGCTATGACCGTGGCGACGACGCAGCAGGGCGGCGGGGGCGGTTCCAGCGGCCTGTATGACGTTCTGGAACTCATTCTCGACCGCGGGCTGGTGATCGACGCGTTCGTGCGGGTGTCCCTTGTCGGTATCGAGATACTCAAGATCGACATACGGGTCGTGGTCGCCAGCGTCGACACTTACCTCCGCTTCGCCGAGGCGTGCAACCGCCTCGACCTGGAGGCAGGGCCCCGCAAGCCGGCCGGGCTTCCGGAGCTCACGGGGAAACTGACGGAGTCCGGCGCCCGAGGCAAGACCAAGGGAGCCCTGTCCGGCGCCGCGGAGACCATCTCCGATGCCTTCAAGCAGGCGCGCGACGAGGGCCGGGAGCGTCAGGAGGACCGGGCCGCACGCAGGAGAGGGGAATGAGAGATGAGCACCTATGTCTACGGGATCATGCGTGCTTCACACTCCCCGCTCCGCCAGGACTTGGACGGCATCGGAGACCCGCCGCGGCCGGTACGCCGGCTGCGCCAGGGCGAGTTGGCCGCGATCGTTGGTGACGCCCCCGAGGAGCTCCGGCCCAAGCGCCGTGATCTGCTGGCGCACCAGCGTGTGCTGGGCGAAGCCGGAGCGGATGGCGTGGTGTTGCCGATGCGGTTCGGCAGCGTCTCTCCGGATGACGACACGGTGACCACGGTGCTCGCCGAGCGTGCAGACCACTTCCTCGAGCGCTTGGAGGCACTGGACGGCACGGCGGAGTACAACATCAAGGCAAACCATGACGAGGAGTCCATGCTCCGACTGATCATGGCCGATCACGAGGACATCCGGTCCCTCGCGGAAGCGAACCGCGAGGCCGGCGGCGGCACGCAGGAGCAGAAGATCTCGCTCGGGGAGATGATCGCCGCCGCCGTCCAGGAACGCGAGGCGACGGACGCAGAGTTGCTTCACCAGGCGCTGACACCGATTGCCAAGGCAGCCAGCGCCGGACCGCACAGCACCGGCTGGCTGGCCAACCTCTCCTTCCTGGTGGAGCGCCGATCAGCGGAGCACTTCCTGGCCGCGGTCGACGAATTCCGCCACAAGCACCCGCACCTCGAACTCCATGTCAACGGCCCGCTGCCGCCATACAGCTTCGTGGAGCCCTCATCCCAGCAGCCCGAAGGCGCTACCGCGGAAGCGTTCAGGAACGCGGCAGCCCAGCCGAACGAATGAGAGGCGCCCCTCGCTCGACCGCGCGCAGAGGGCCTACCTCAGGTCATGATCCAATCGCGTGAGACCGTTGCCGGTGAGGTGGCGGATCCGGCGATTGTGCGACTCCTGCGGGCCTGCGCGGCCCACACCAGCCTGGCTCACCGCCTGCGTCGAGAGCCCCTCGAACCTAGGCCGCCCTGATGCGGAATGGCCATGCAGTAGGTGCTGTCTTCCGGCTGCGGTTGGGCCGCCCACCTGGCGGGGCGGCCGGCCGGGGGTGGGGGTGGGGTCAGTAGGTGGCGGGCTCGGCAGTGGTGCGCTTACGGGCGTGACGCGGCTTGGGCTCGCTCTCGACAACAGCTGGGGGGCTGCCTTGGGGCGGCGGGTCCCCTTCGAGGCGGGCTTCTACTCGGGCGCGGGCTTGGCAGCGGGCTTGGGCCGCTCGGCCGGGTCCTACGGCTCGGCTGGGTGTGCAGCAGCGGGCCGTGTGCCGAGGAGGATGCGCGGGGGCGTTTGGTCAGGCGAACGGCTGTCTGCACGTACGAGGTGTGGAAGCCGTTGGCAGCGATGACCTGGACCAGGCATGGGTCATCGCCCGGGAGGTCGCACCGGCGCCCCGCCGGCGCTGACCTGTGCGGCTGGAAGATGGGGCACACACACTGGTGTAGCCCCTTTCACCCGGGCAACAAACGACCCCGGCCGGTAGCCATCCGACCGGGGTCTCTCTATGCGTTGTTACTCGGGGCGGATGTGCTCCGCCTGCGGGCCCTTCTGCCCCTGCGTGACATCGAACGTGACCCGCTGGCCCTCTTCCAGGGAGCGGAAGCCGGAGGCGTCGATGTTCGAGTAGTGGGCGAAGACGTCGGGGCCGCCGCCGTCCTGCTCGATGAAGCCGAAGCCCTTTTCGCCGTTGAACCACTTGACGGTACCGCTGGCCATGCCTGTCTCCCTCAAGGAAATTCGAGATCCCGCACCGTGCGGGATCCGGAGGTGATCGCCTTGGTCCGGAGAAGTGCTGAACAGCGAGAACGCCCGAGACATGTGTCACGGGCGATCGGGACTTCGGAACCACGACTACTGGTATCGACGCTACACCGGGCACAGCCACCGTCACAGGCCTTAACGGGATCGCATGAGCGAGACGCTGGGTCACGGCGGCCGCGCAGGTCAGGAGCCGAGCTGTGGCTGCCTCGCCGTCCGCTACCGGCTGACGTCGCGGCGGCTGCGGACGGCTTTTCACGCCAACCAGGTGAGGGGGCGTGAGATGACAGCACGACGGCGACGGGGACTACCGGCGAGCCGTCACAGCACGGGGCTGGGGGGCAGGCGAAGGCCGCTTGCCCCGTCGTAACGGCCGAGGCTCTGGCTGGTGTTGAGACCGTCGGGGTCGGTGACGTGGACGGCGATGGTGTGGGTGCCCCGGGTGAGGGTGCGTACGTCCAGGGAGCCGCCGCCGGTGGTTGTGGGTGCGCCGTCGACGAGCCAGGTGATGGCGGTGCCGGTGAGGGCGCCGTGCTGCGGGGAGGTGCCCTGGGCGTACAGCAGCGGGCCGTCGGTGGTGCCGAGGAGGATGCGCGGGGGTCGTTTGGTGAGGGCGAACTGCGGTGTCTGCACGTACGAGGTGTGGAAGCCGTTGGTGGCGATGACCTGGACCAGGCAGCGGTCGTCGCCCGGAAGGCCGCGCAGGTCGAGGTCGAAGGAGGTGTCTGTGAGGTTCACCCCTACCCATTGGGCGATGGTGCCGGCCGCATTGGTGAAGCGGACGTAGTAGGTGGCCGGTGAAGTGCCTGGCCCGTCGCCGACGGGCCGCCAGCGCAGGTGGAGTACGCCTTCGGTGTCGATCTCGTGCAGCGCGTCGCCGTGGGTGAGAACGAAGTGGGGCGGGTTCGGCGGGACGACAAGGGCGCCGAGTTCGGTGCCGTCGCGGCGCAGGACGATGCGGTGGGTCCGCGCCTGGTAGGGGAGACGGGCGCTGAAGAGGGCGCTGTCGAACTCGGCTGACCAGAAGACGGGGTCGGTCGGAACGGTGGCCAGGACGTGCCCGGCATGGTCCTCCAGCGAGACCGTGTAGGCCGGGGCGGCAGCCGCGTCCGTCGCTTTCAGCTGCTGGGGTGGTGGGGCGGTGAAGGTGCGCACGGCGGGGCTGAAGCGCACGCTGCCGGAGCGGGAGAGGCGTCCGCGGATGCGCACGTAGGGGCCGGGGAAGGGCCGACTGGCGGCGATGGAGTGGGTCGGCATCGCGGAGGGGGGCGAGGCGGCCTCGTCGGCGGTGTCGGCGGCCAGGGGGAAAATGGGGTGGTTCAGCTGCAGCCACAGTTTGGTCCAGTGGTAGCCGCTGATCCACCTGAACTCGGGCGGGCCGCACTCACCCATGAGGTCGAAGGTGGAGGCCGGCCAGGGAAACATGAGGTGCGGGTCGACTCCGACGTCGCCAAGTGTGCCGTCCGTGGGCACGAAGTGGTCGTCGACGGAATCGGCGGTGCCGCACGGTGCGTGGAGGAGGCCCCACAGGTGGGCCAGCTCATGGGCGAAGACGGCCACGCCCGTCAGTCCGAAGGCGACGTGATCGGGCGGGTGGGAAATGCCTTCAATGCCGTCCAAGTCCACGGTGTTGGCCACCATCGCGTACATGAAGTGGGAGTCGGGGGCCTCTTCCTGGATGTCCTCCAGGTCCTCGAGGAACTCATGGTGGCCGTCATGACTGGTCAGATCGCGGTTGCAGGTGATGACCTCCTGTCCGGGCAGGATCCAGTACCGGATGCTGGTGGCGGGGTCGTCGGCGATCGGGTAGTAGCGCAGCGGGAGGGTATTGCCGGTCCTGATGTAGTCGGCGTCCGACGGTGGTGCGATCGATCCGACCTGGACCCGCACCTCGAGGATGTCGATCACCGGGGACGGGTGGAACTCGACCGTGATCTCCATGGGGTTGCTGACCGTGCCCGCCACGGTGGCCTGTGCCATCAGTGTGACTGTCCCGGTTGCTTTGTCGGCCGGGATGAGGAAGTTGAGGGTGTGGGCGATGTTGCTGCGGTCGACCTGGGCGATCGGGCGGGCCGTGAAGGGGTCGGTGGGCCCGGTGCTGAAGGCGCCGCCGTTGACGGTCAGGGTGCCGGTCACTCCGTCGACGGTGCCGCCGCCCTCGCTGGGGTCGATTCCTGAGTCGAGGTAGGCCCGCACGAGAGTCGCTTTTCCCGCGACCAGGGGCAGGGAGTTGTCGGCGCCGAGCGTGGAGTGGAAGTGCTGGATGGCCTGGGTGACTTCCAGACCGGTGATCTCCAGGTCCGGGGTGGCGTCGAACGGCAGGACCTCGCTGGTCATGGTGATCAGGAAGCCGGCGTTGCCGTTGTCGGTCTCCGTGGGGCCCAACTGCCGGTTGCCCAGGGTGAGCGGATCGGCGGGATCGATGACCGCCACGGCGCCACCGAGCACGTTCTCGTGGGTGGCGTTGTCGGGCCAGTCATTGTCGTCGGCGGCGTAGCCCAGCACGGCGATCTGGGTAGGCCCACCCACGGTCAGGTCCACGACCGGGGTGACGGCACCGGTGCTCATCGGATAGCTGTGCACCTCGTCGACCTTGGCGCCACCGTTGTTCCAGCGCAGCAACTCCTCGTCGATGGCCTCCACACCGCCCTGCGCCGGGGCGAAGGCGCGGATGTAGACGGCCACATGCGTGTCGCCGGCCTCCTCGTCCTCCAGCAGGAGCAAATCCTTGAAGGTCAGGCGTATCTGGGCGCGTTGTGATGGCTCCACCACGCGGGCCTGCACCGTCATGTCGTAGCCGGTGTTGCCCTGGTCGGTGGTGGTCGGGCCCAGCAGGAGACGTCCCAGCGTGCTGGGATCGCGCGGGTCGATCAGCGCATCCGCGGTGCCGAGGAAGTTCTCGTGTCCGCCTGCGTCGGGCCACGGATTGGCGTCGTCCGTGTAGCCGTTGACGGTGATCGTGGCGACCGAGTCCAGCTCGAAGTCGACCACCGGTGAATTCGTCGTGTCGACCTGCAGGCTGTAACTGCGGACCTCGTCGACCTTCTGGGACTGGTTGTTCCAGCGGAACGCAGCCAGTTGATTGCCGGCCGTGTCCTTGACTGTGACGTACACCGCCATGTGGGTGTCGCCGGCCTCTTCGTCTTGGAACAGCGTCAGGGATTCGAACGTCAGACGGATCCGTGCCATGGTCGTGCCTCCGACGGTGAAGCGGCAGCGCAGGGCCATAGACCCGCCTGGGGCGGAACTGCTGCCGTGGCCTCGAAAAACGCTCCTCCCCGACCTGGAGGACCGTCAAGACGGAACGGAATTAGTAGTACGGAACTAGGGCGCGAATTTGATTGTGATCAAGGGGTGGTCCGTGTGAGGACCTTGATCCAGATCATCGAGGCATGAAGGTGGAGGCCGACGAGGTAGCTTTGGAGGGCTTGTCGTAGCGAGTGGTGATGTCTCGCCAGGCCATCTGCGGTAAGCAGGTAATTCGTGTGCCTGCTCCTACTCGCGTGTCGCGATGGTCGCGCGGACAGTGAGGGTCATGCCGAGCGAGCCAAGGCCGAAGATGTCCTCGCCGACCGGTCAAACTCCTCCCGAACGGCGGCGTCGCCCTCGGCACCGACCTCGCCACCTTCTACCGGCCCGCCGGTGGCACCCAGTGGCAGGTTCTGGGCCACAGCCTGCCCACCACGGGCGTGATGCAGCTGCGCCTCGGCCTGGACGGCAATCTCTACGCCGCCCACGGACGCGGCATCTGGTTCTTCGACGTACCGCGCCTCAAGGGCCGTAGCGGCTGGCTACGACGGACGCCCGTCATACGGCGACGGCCGGTGCGAACCCCCTTTCGGGGGCGCATCGGCCGTCTGACGTTGTAGCTCACTGCACCGGATACGCCGCAACGTTCAGCCGGAGCATGAAGGCGGGCGCGCTCTGCGGGCCCCAGGTCACCGTCACCGATCCGGTACGCGCGGCCCGCACGGTGACGCGCGTGACGCCGTTGCCGTCGGTACTGGTTGAGGTCACGAGCGCGAACATCGGATTGCTGCTGCGCGGCTGGGGCCAGGGGCCCTCGGGGCGGGGCTCCAGGACCACGGTCACGGTCGCGCCGGGGCGCATGCACAGGGTGTGGGTGGAGGCGTCCCCAGGGCCGTGGGTGACGATGGCAGAGCCTGCGATGCAGCTGGGTGACGCGGGGGCAGTGCTGGGTGCTCTTCCGGGCCCCGTCGGGGTTTCTGCCGGGGTCGACGATGGCCTTGCCGGTGGTGTCGCGGAGGGTGAGCTCGGGAGTGGCGGCGCGCTGGGGCCAGGCTCCGACGGCGTCGCGCTGAGGGGATCGGCGGATGGGCTCGGCGGTGCCGAGTCGGCCTGTGAGCCGCTGCCGCTGCCTCCGCAGGCGGTCAGGAGACACGAAACAGCAACCAGGACAGCCCCGAACCAAGGCCAGGTCGTCCCATGTCCGCGGCCGCGTCTGCCGTACTTCATCGCCACAACTGCCCCCTTACGCCTCCGCACGCCACTGTGACGTCCTGGCCGGTGGCTCGGTTCCTGGGGTTCCAGCCCGGCCAGGATCCCATGCCCCAATCAGGCGTGAGGTGCGTTCCGGGGGATGCCGGAACGCACCTCACGTGGTGGAGTCGGAGCCTCAGCGGCGGGTCGGGCAGGGGCCCGGTTACGGACCCGTGCGGTGCGGAAACGGTGGCCGCGCCGTGGGTGGTGGAGGCCAGGCTGCCGCCGGTGGCAGAGAGCGGGCCAGCCGTGTAGAGCGCCTCGTCAAAGGCCTGCCCGTTGGTCGGAGCCTTCCGACGGCGAAGACGGAGACCGGCTTGCCGCCGACGACGGAGGTGGAGATGTAGTCGCCGACTGCTCCCCTGAGTACTGCTGGCGATCTGGGACAGGGACATGGGGCCGGCGATGGTGGTCGGGCTGCTCCAGGTGCTACCGCCATTGGCAGATGAGACGTAGCCGACCTCCAACTGGCAGGTGGAAGCTGAACAGTTCGCGGTCGGGTAGAAGTAGTAGTACAGGCCGATCTTCGCTGTGCTGCGGGAGGTAGTGGGGTCGACGCCGATACCGGGGATGAAGTGGTCCACGCCGCTGGTGGTGGCGCCGATCGGCACCCGGGTTACGGCCGACCAGCTGGTGCCGTTGGTGGAGGTGGCGTACACCATGTCGTTGGCTGGGCAGCCGGAGCGGAAGCGGCAGTCCTGCCAGGCGACGTAGAGCTTGCCGGATCCGTCGATCTCGGCGGACGGCAGGCCCTCTCCGTCGCGCAGGTTGCCGGTCACACCGTGGCTGGAGACGTTGGCGACCAGTGTGCTGGAGGACCAGCTGGAGCCGCCGTTGGTCGAGTTGAAGGCGCGCACGGCGCTGCCGTTGGCGGAGTAGGGGACGACGACCGTGCCGTTGGGCTGGACCAGGGGCTGGCCGCCCAGGCCGGTGGGGGTCCCGGAGGGCGAGGCGGGCGCGGACCAGGTGGCGCCGCCGTCGGTCGAACGGCTCATCACCACGGCATTGCCCGAGGACGTGACGTCGAGGTGATGTAGTACGCGTCCGGCCACACCGAGAGCTTCGGGTAGTCCGGGAAGTTCGAGTACTGGAACGAGTATGCGGGCTGCGGTCGCTTCTCTTTCCAGGATGCTGAAGGCCTTCTCAGCCGTGGCCACTGGCCCGGCGAGCCGACCTGCATCTGCGATCTTGGCGATGCGACGACAGGTCCGACCCTGGGGCTTCTGGTGAGGCCTATGCCCTCTTCCGTCGAAGGTCGTGACCGACGCTGATGGCCGTGGCGGTCAGAAAACCCAGTGCCAGCGTCTCGGCGAGGGAGGCCGGGCGAGGAGCGGTCTCGATGGCGGCGAGGAGGTTCTGGCCCGTTGCGACGGCCAGTCCGGTCCCGATGCACAGAAGGGCCGCGGACAGCCGGCGTGCGGTCGGCAGGGCGGCGGCCTGGGCAATGCGGGCGACGAGGACGCACAGGCGGAGTGCGACGAATCCGAGCGTGAGCCAGTAGTAAATGACGACGACGATGTCGGCGAAGCCGGTGAGATGTTCGGCCATGCCACTCCATGCCGCCAGGCACAGGACCACGACCGCGGCGGTTGGGGCGGCCAGGGTGCGGACCGCAGTGGCGGTCATGCTGCGAAGTGCCCGTCCGTTCAGTGGTGGAAGCGGTGCCGCGAGGACGACGCCCAGCAAGAGCGGGATCAGCCAGAGGCTGGTCGCGGGGTGACGGATGTCGGCGGTGAAGGTTGTGGAGGGCTCGGCAGAGCGCAGCAGCAGCCCGGTGGCCGCGGTGAGCGCGAACAGGGCGACGGTCAGCACCCGGCGGGTCTGGCCGGTGAATGTCTCGGGCCAGTCTGCTGGGTGGAGCCAGAGCCGGGCGGCGCCGGTGAGAGTGTCGGGCCAGGAGCGAATTCCGCAGGCGGACACCGCGTTACTGATGTCCTCGCCCCATCGCTCGCGCACGGCCGGCGGGTAGAGCCGGGTCAGGAGTGGGGCCGCGTTCATGCCGGGGCGATCCCGAGTGCGCGCAGGCCGGAGGCGGAGATGCGGGCCATCTGCTGGAGTTCGGCTTGCAGTTGGTCGCGGCCCGCATCGGTGATCCGCATGGTGCGGTGCCGTTCCCGGGCATCGCCCTCTTCGCCCGCGGCCTGGATAAGCCCGCGCCCCTCAAGCCGGGACAGCGCGCCGTAGAGGCTGCCGGGGCCGAGCCTGCGGCCGGTCAGTTCCTCGATCGCGGCGTTGATGGCGTATCCGTGCAGCGGCCGGTCCGCGAGGACGGTGAGCACGAGCATCTGGGCGTCGTTGCTGTGCATGGGTCTCCTTGGCTTCCGTCCTCATACTACGATCCGCGATACTACTTGTCACGTAGTACGAGGCGCGTACTATGGCGGCTCATGGAAAGCATGGAGGAGAGCGGGCGAGTATCCTCGGCCGTGGTCTGGGTGCCCCTCGGTGCCGCCGCTGTGTTCGAAGCGTTGACGGTGCTGGAGACCCAGGACAAGCCGGTCAGGGCGGCGAGCCCGTGGCAGGACGACCCGTACGACGTGATGGTGTCCCTGGCTCAGTTCACGGTGCCGATGCTCGCGCTGGTCATCGCCTTACGACTGCTCGCGTGGCGGGCGCCGTGCGGTGCGGACCGGGCGCAGCAGACGGTGCGTGCGGCGGGAGCGATGCTCACGCTGACCGGGCTCACGCTGGCCTCCGAGTGGGCTGCGGTCGTCGCCAGGAGCCCTTTCCCAGTCTCGGGATGGGCATCGGTACTGATCGGCGGGCTGGTCGTCAACTCCGTGCTCACCGTGGTGGCAGCGGCATCGCTCGTACGATGGCGCCGCCGGCTCGGGTCGTCCGGCGGTTGGCGGCACGACTGGCTCGGCGATGCCGTCATCGTCTGCCGGCGCGTTCCCGTGCTGCGGCGCTGGGTCGGTCCGGACGTCACGGCCTGGGTGCGCCGCCGCGCAATGACTGTGTTCGTCGTGCTGAGCATGCTGGCAGCCGCAGTGGTAACGGGTGCGCAGGCCATCGGCGAAGGCTGGACGAATCCGCTGCTCGTCGCCTGGTTTCTCGTCGTCGCGGCCACCTCCAACCTCGCGTTCTGCGTGATCAGCAACGCGGTGGCCGGATTCATCGCGCGTCCGCCGCGCACCAGGCTTCGCCGCATCGGCGAGGCGTCGGTGGTCGCCGGCTGCGTGGCGGTCAGCGTGGCGACCGCGTTCCGCGATGCGCTGTGGCCCGTCTCCGGAACGGGATCGCTGACGTCCGTACCGGCTCTGGTCGCTCTCACGCTCGGCGCCGGTCTGGCCACGTCCATGATCACGGCGGTACTCCTGCTCGCCCGCGCGCACGGCGCCTCGTCTCGAGATCGCCACGGTGCCGCTTCGGCGTGATCGCTGCCGCCCATCCCACATCCGACGTTCCGTTGCGCACCGGCAAAACGCGGGCCCATCTGTTCGCCCCCGCCGAGCCCGCCCGCTTCGGTGGGGGGGCATCGTGGTCCAGGTCGCCACCATCATCCCGGCGTCCTGTGCCGCCGTCCTCGAGCTCTTCCGGCGGGCGCAGCCTGACCGCGTGGTGCGCCTGCGATACCCGAAGTCCGCGACGCTGCCTGCCTGCGAACCGGCGCCGTGGGTGAGGCAGTACCCACCGCCGCGTCGGCCGCAGCTGCTGCGACGCGCCTACGCGGCGGCGATGACGATGTAAAACGTCACCGCAGCGAAACGCTCCTCCAGCCACTCCTGCAGGAGAAGTTGCCCGGCCAGCCCATGCGGCGCCATACGGCGATCCGCACCCATCTGCTTCTGGTAGGGCATCTCCAGGCCCGCCACGCGCATCGCATCCGCCAGCCCATCCACCTGACACGGGAACGCCGGCGTCGCCTTCCCCACGTCATGAATCCCGGCCAGCCACACCACAAGCCGTCGCGCGTCCGCCTCATCCCCGGCAAACGGCTCGGCCACCATGCGCCGTGCCGCAGCCGGCAGCCACCGGTCCCACAACAAACCGGCTACCGCCGCGCTGTCGTCGATGTGCTGCCACAGCGGCAGCCACCCATCAGAGGCCCGGTCATGCTTCGCCCATACTCGACGCGTCGGCCCGGCCAGCCGACCCCCCAAGCCCGCCCTATCAAACCCCACCGCAACCGCCATCCCACCCCAGACAGCAACTGAACACCCTCATCGACACAGATTGCAGGAGCGTTGCTTTCTGCACTATCCCCGCGGAAGCGGGGACGAGGCGTGCGGGCAGCTCCTCCCCGCGAGATCGAGATCCATCCATGGCGCGGTCACCAATTACAACGGGGCTTCAGGGTGGGCATGAGAACTGAACACAGGCTTCGACGCGGTCGTCGGCGAGCCAGTTTGACGACACGCGCGTAGGCGGCGCTAGATGCCGACGGACAGCATCGCCCCGACCGACACCGCGACGGCCACAACAGACAGCGACGAGCGGGATCGCCGAGCGAGCGCGTCGTCTGCTCAGAGACGATGAGGAACGCGACGAGGAAAGCTGGGTGAGCGTCGACCGTCAGCCACGTGCGCAGCCCGCCTACACCCTCAACCGCGAAGGGCCCGTAAAGGATGCTCGGCCGGATCTTCGGCTGGCCGACGTAGCCGGAGTCATGCGAGCGGGGCACCTACTTCCACGGCTGCACGTGTGGTCCTGACCGGTCCCCTCCCAGGGGCATCTGAACGGCGTACTAATCTGACCGTCCCTCATTTGCCCACAACAGAGGATGGTTAATGTCCCGTACCACCCGTCTTGCCGGTGCCGCGCTGGTTGCCGGCCTGGCGCTGGCCGTCTCGGGCTGCTCCAGCAGCGGCACGGCGACCGGCGGTGCTGCTGCCTCCCCCGCCGCCTCCACTCCGGCCCCCGCAGCCTCGGCGCCGGCTTCTGCGTCACCTGTCGACCACACGCTGACCAAGGCTGCGCTGCAGCAGGCCCTGCTGACCAGTGCGGAGGTACCGGCCGGCTTCAAGGCGTCCAAGCCCGACAAGGGTGAGGACATGTTCGGCAAGGCCGACACCACAATGCCCGCCAGCTGCCAGCCCATCGCCGACATCGCGGCCAACGACGCGGTCATCAGGCCGTCCGCCGCGGTGGACCAGGACTATCCGCAGCCTGCGAAGGCATCAGCGATGATCTTCAGCCGCCTCGTCTCTTACCCGGCGGGCGACGCCGAGAAGGCCATGACCGCCCTCAAGGTGGCTGTGAAGTCCTGCCCCACCTACAAGAGCAAGAGCCCGGACGACGGGAGCCTCACCCGGGTGCGGCTCGCCGTCCAGCCGGGTCCCGCGCTGGGCGACGACGCCGTCACCCTGGACGCGACGGGCGACGTCCAGGGCCACGCCCTGACGATACGCCTGGTCGACATCCGTATCGGCTCGTCCATGGCCGTCTTTGCGAGCTTCGACTTCAAGGCCGCCAAGGTGCCTGCGGTTCCGCAGCTGCTGATGGCCAAGCAGGTCGAGAAGCTGAAGGCGGCAGCCACCGGCTGACTCGGGACCGGTCCGGTGGTGCGCGGCCGCACCACCGGTCCGGACATCCCACCGACCCTGAGAGGCATTGGCGGTCAGTGGTCGTCGGTGAGGTCGGCGCGGATGGCCTCCATATCGGCGATGTACTGCTGGGCACCGGCGACGTCGTTGCGGCGGGACAGGAGGAGGGCGTCGAGGAGGTACCGCTTGCGGGCCGGTGTGAAGTCGGCGGGGGCGATGACCGGGTTGGGGTGCAGCTCGGTGGCGGGCGGAAGGATGCGGAGCCGGCAGAAGGTTTCAGTGATGTGCCAGCAGTTGGCGTCGGTGGTGAGGGGCCATAGGCCGTGTTCCATGTCGCCGGTGAGGATGAGGGCCACGGGCAGGTCGGCGATGGCGACGGCTGCCTGCTCGGGGTCGAGGTGCAGGGCGAGGGAGTAGTAGAAGAACTCGCCGGTGGGAGCGGTGCGGTTGCCGTAGGCGGTGGTGTGCTCGCCGCTGTAGGCGACGTACCGGCCTGCGTTGTGCTCCAGGGCGGTGACGGGGCCCAGTTTGTCGCGGGTCACGGGTTTTCTTCCTTCCGGATGGGGGCGGCCCGGCCGGTTGGCCGGGCCGTGTGGGTGGTCGGGTGTTGGTCAGGCGATGAGCGAGCCCATGGCGTCGATGAGGGCTTTGTTTTTGGTGGCCACGGTGTTGTCGTCGGCGCTGTCCCAGTGGCCGCTCATGACCTGGTCGCCGCCGTGCTGGTAGAGGGCCCAGGACCACATCTCGCCGGGGAAGTCGGTGAGTTCCATGCGGGCGGACTCGGTGAGGGTGATGGAGGAGGCCCAGCAGTTGCCGCCGGTGTTGATGGTTTGGGCGCGGACGCCGAGGGCGACGAGCAGGGCCGTCATCGCTTCGGCCGACTGGTGCTCGCTACGTGAGGGGTCGGGCTTGGCACCGGTGTCGGGCGCGATGGCGGGCGATTGCGGGCCAGCCTGGCGCTGTTCCCGCAGTCGGCCCTGGGCCACGATCAGGTGGCTGCGGACCTGGGCGATGGTGGTACACGGGCTCCACGTGCAGGAGCAGGCCAGTTCCCCAGTGCTGGGCCCGCTCCTGTATGTGCGCAGGGCGGCCCGGGCGCCTACACCGATAGCTGAAGCGGACCACCGCCCACGAGTACGAGCGCGACATGGAGCTGTACCTGGTGCCGCACCTGGGCGCGCTGAAGATGCGCGACCTGCGCGCCCGCCACGCCCAGGGTATGTTCGACTGGATCATCTCCGACAACGAGCGCCGTCTGGAGCACCGGGCCACCGTCGAGCAGCTGCAGCAGGCCGCCGACAAGGCGTCCGCCGCCTGGCGCGAGGCACCCACCGGCACACCCGAGGAGAAGAAGGAACGGGCGCGCCGGCGGGCGGCGTGGACGCAGGCCCGCGACCAGTACCTCGCCGAGCGCAAGCAGCTGCAGCGGGCCACCGGCCCGGCCACCATGGTCAGCATCAAAGCCACCCTGTCCTCGGCGCTCAGCGACGCGGTGAAAGAGGAGCTGATCGCCAAGAACTACGCCGCGCTGGTGACCCTGCCCAAGGTGACCAAGCCGCGCGCCTTCGCCTGGACCCCGCCGCGCGTGGCCCGCTGGAAACGCACCGGGGAGAAGCCGTCCCCGGTGATGGTGTGGACGCTGCAGCAGACGGCCGAGTTCCTCGACTTCATCGTCGACGACCGCCACTTCCCCGCCTGGCACCTGGTCCTCTTCCACGGCCTGCGCCGCGGCGAGCTGGCCGCCCTCGCCTGGGACGAGGTGGACCTGGCCGAGGAGATCATCCACATCAGTGAGCAGCTGGTGTCGATCTCCTACGAGGTCCACGAGGACGACCCGAAGGCCGACAGCGTCCGCGACATCAAGCTGAACCGGGACTCGGTGATGCTGCTGAAGGCGTGGCGCAAGAAGCAGGCCGCCGAACGCGAGGAGTGGGCGTCGGCCGTGGTGCCCGCAGAGTCCGCAACCGGCTCTTCACCAGGGAGGACGGTACGACGTACCACCCGCAGTCCTTCACCGACCGCTGGGACCGGCTGGTGGAACTGTCCGGGCTGCCGCCGATCCGGCTCCACGACGGCCGCCACGAGGCGGCAAGCCTGGCACTGGCCGCAGGCGTCGCCCCGAAGGCCGTACAGGCGATGCTCGGGCACGCCTTGATGCGGATGACGACCGACACCTACCAGACCGTCCTGCCCGAGATGCACGCCGCGACCGCCTCGGCCTCCCTGGACCTCATCACCGCCTACCGGAAGGCGGAGGAGGCGGCGAAGGTGACACTCGGGGAGGCCGCGGTGGAAACAACCGACAGCTACCAGGTGCAGCCCGCGCAGCCAGGGAAGGCGGCCGTGAAGAGGGCGAAGAGACAGCGCAGGCGGGTGGCCTGACAGGCCGCGGGGCCCCACTGGGCCCCGCGCGGGCCCCATCTTGGCCCCATCGGGCCGCTTTCCGGATCTCACAGGGCAGTGGGCTGGACCGCGAGCCGATCAAGGAAACAGTAAAGGCCCAGGTCAGAGTAGGTGACCTGGGCCTTTGTGGATGAGCCGCTTTCGGGATTCGAACCCGAGACCTACGCATTACGAGTGCGTTGCTCTGGCCATCTGAGCTAAAGCGGCACGCTGCCCGCACTATGGTGCGATCAGCAACGTCGGTAAGTCTACACAGTTTCCCGGGGCGCTCCGACCAGGCCCCCGGAGGCGTCGGCTCCGGGGGCGCCAGGGCGGCTACGAGCAGCGCTTCCCCTTCGCCGGAGGCATGCCCTGGAGCAGATAGGTGTCGACCGCCCCCTCGACGCACTTGCTGCCCCGGCCGTAGGCGGTGTGGCCGTCGCCGTCGAAGGTGAGCAGCCTGCCGGAGGCGAGCTGGGCGGCGAGGGACTGCGCCCAGCGGTACGGAGTCGCCGGGTCCCGGGTCGTGCCCACCACCACGATCGGCGGCGCTCCCTTCGCTTGGATCCGGTGCGCCTGACCCGTCGCCCTGACGGGCCAGTAGGCGCAGTTCAGTGCCGACCAGGCCAGCCCCTTTCCGAACACCGGTGACGCCTTCTGGAACTCCGGGAGCGCCTTCTCCACATCCTCGGGACTCGAGAACGCCGAAGGCAGATCCAGGCAGTTCACGGCCGCGTTCGCGAACATCAGGTTGGAGTACCTGCCGTTCGCGTCCCGCTCGTAGTAGGTGTCCGACAGGACGAGCAGTCCCGCGCCGTCGTTGCTCTTCATCGCCGAGGTCAGCGCCTCCCGCAGCTGCGGCCAGGTCGCCTGGTCGTACATCGCGGCGATCACCCCGCTGGTGGCCAGGGCCTCGCCGAGCTTGCGTCCGTCCGCGTCGCCGGCCGGGATGGGGGACGCGTCCAGCTTCGTGAAGAAGGCCTCGAGGTTCTCGCCGACCTTCGCCGGTGTCGTGCCCGGGCCGCCCAGCGGGCAGTCCGCGTGCTTGACGCAGTCCTTCGCGAAGGACCGGAACGCCGTGTCGAAGCCCGCGGTCTGGTCCTCGTTCAGTTGGCGGGCGGACAGGGAGGGGTCCATCGCCCCGTCCAGCACCATCCGGCCCACGCGCTCCGGGTACAGCCCCGCGTACGTCGCCCCGAGGAACGTCCCGTACGAGGCCCCCACGAAGTTCAGCCTCCGGTCGCCCAGCACCGCGCGCAGGACGTCCATGTCCCGGGCGGCCTCCACCGTGGAGACATGGCGGAGCAGGTCCCCCGACCGCTGCCCGCAGCCCTCGGCGAACTGCCGGTACGCGTCGACCAGCTGGTTCGTCTCCCGCTGGTCGTCGGGAGTCATGTCGGTCTGTGTGAACGCGTCCATCGCGCGGCCGCCCAGGCATTCGACCGGATCGCTGCGCCCCACGCCGCGCGGGTCGACGGCGACCATGTCGTAGCGGGCGCGGACCTCCGCCGGGTAGCTGACGGCCGCGTACTGCTGTAGATAGCCGATGGCCGACCCGCCCGGGCCACCCGGGTTCACCAGCAGCGAGCCGAGGGACTGGCCCAGACTGCCCGTGGCCCTCTTGCGGGAGACGGCCAGACTGACGTCGCCGGAGAGCGGCTTGTCGTAGTCGAGCGGCACCTTCATCGTGGCGCACTCGAAGCCGGAGGCTCCACAGGAGCGCCAGTTCAGCCTCTGCGCGTAGTAGGGAGACAGCGCCGACGGTGTGGACCGGGGCAGCGCGGGCAGCGCCACATCCACCGTCGCGGATGTCAAACTCCCAGCTGAGCAGGCCGACATGAACAGCGCGGCGGCGGCCAGCAGCGTGCCGCCCGCCCGCCTCACCTGATGCGGGCGGGCGGAAGGGAGAGAGCGGGTCCGGCGGGGACGGCGAGATGGTCCAGGAATGCGCCTGATGTGCATCTGGTGAGCGTAACCCTGCGCAATGGATTGATCACGACAGGTGGCCAAGGCACTTCGTACGAGTGACGAAGTCAATCCCCCGCAGGCGGTATCAGCCTGCCCGCAGGGCCATGGTCATCGCTTCGACCGCCAGCAGGGGGGCCACATTGCGGTCCAGGGCGTCCCGGCACGCGGCGATCGCCTCGATACGGCGGAGCGTGGACTCGGGCGTGCCGCCGCGGGCCAGGCGCTCCAGCACCTCCGTGTCCGCGGTGGCCAGGGCGAGGCGGGAGCCGAGCTGCAGGGCGAGGACGTCACGGTAGAAACCCGTGAGGTCGGAGAGCGCCTGGTCCAGGCTGTCCCGCTGGGTACGCGTCCTCCTGCGCTTCTGCCGCTCCTCCAGCTCCTTCATCACGCCCGCGGTGCCGCGCGGCATCCGGCCGCCCTGCACCGCGCCGAGCGCCACCTTCAGCTCCTCGGTCTCCTTGGCGTCGACCTCCTCCGCGAGCTGTTTGGAGTCCTCCGTGGCCGCGTCGACCAGCTCCTGGGCCGCCCTGAGGCAGTCACCGATGTCGTCCGTCCTGAACGGAAGCTTCAGTACGGCGGCGCGGCGGGCACGGGCGCCCTCGTCCGTGGCCAGCCTGCGGGCGCGCTCGACGTGCCCCTGCGTGGCGCGGGCGGCGGCGAGGGCGATGTCCGGCTCGATGCCGTCGCGCCGGACGAGCATGTCCGCCACCGCGTCAGCCGAGGGCGTGCGCAGGCTCAGGTGGCGGCAGCGGGAGCGGATCGTCGGCAGGACGTCTTCCAGGGACGGGGCGCACAGCAGCCAGACCGTACGGGGAGCGGGCTCCTCCACGGCCTTCAGGACCGCGTTGGCCGATCTCTCGTTCAGCCGCTCGGCGTCCTCGACGAGGATCACCTGCCAGCGGCCGTTCGCCGGCGCGGTGAACGACTTGCGGACCGTGTCGCGCATGTCGGCGACGAGGATCTGGGTGCCCACGGCGGCGACCGTGGACACGTCCGCGTGCGTACCGACCAGAGCGGTGTGGCAGCCGTCGCAGAAGCCGCAGCCCGGGGCGCCGCCGAGCGCGCGGTCGGGGCTCACGCACTGCAACGCGGCCGCGAAGGCCCGCGCCACCTGCGTATGCCCCGCACCGGGCGGTCCCGTGAACAGCCACGCGTGCGTCATCTTGGACGCCTCGGGCGGCGGGGCTCCGTCGGCGGCAGCGGTGACCAGGGCGTCGGCGTCACGGGCAGCCGCGCCGAGCTGCTCGCTCACCTTCTCCTGTCCCACCAGGTCGTCCCACACGGTCATGGGACACCGCCCTTCCGTCGCACTCCGCCCAACGCGATCCATTGTGCGGGTGACCACTGACAACGAACGAGGCACCCGCACGGCCCCGGGCCCCTCCGCCACGCGAGGCACCCCTTGTGGCCACGAGGCACCCCAGGGCGCGACCGGCTCAGCGCCGCACCGCGCCACGTGCCCGGCTCAAGCCGCGACCCGTGTCGCGCCGGGCTCAGCGGCGCCGACCGCGCCGCGGGCCGTCGTCGTCCCGCTCCTCCTCGTCCCGGGGACCGAGCAGCTCGTCCGCCAGGCTCGGGAGGTCGTCCAGCGAGGTCTCCTCCGCCCACTCCGGGCGAGACCGGCGCTGGGGGCGGCCCTCGGCGTCCAGCTGCGGCAGCTCGCGCGTGCGCTCCTCGGCTCCGTCGGGACGCGCCGCGGGGCGCTCGTCGCGGAAGAAGCCCGGCGGCACCCGGTCCTCGGGAGCACCGGCACCGCCGTCCCGTACCGCAGGCAGCACGGCCGTCTCGTCGGCGGCACCCGGCACCACCGGCGGGAGCACCGCCGTCTCGTCGGCCGCGCCCTTCGGCTCGGGCGGCTTCGGCAGCTTCGCCGTGGTCTCCGCCTCGGTCTCCCGCCCGCGAACCTGAGGCAGGACGGCGGTCTCGTCCACCGGACCGCCCGACGCGTTCGTCGGCGTCACGAACGGGGTGGGGACGGTGATCTCGTTGTCCGGCGAGGAGCTCTTCGGGGCAGCGCCCCCCGCGTCACCGGCAGCGGACGCGGAAGCACCGCTCGCCGCACCGGAACCGGACACCGTGGCGCCGGGACCCGCCGTGTCCGAGGCCGCCACCGCGGCCGACGCCGCCGCCTCGGCCGCGGCCCGGCGCGCCTCCTCGGCCCGCAGCAGCGCCTCCTCGGCCTTCCGCTGCTTCTCTATCCGGCGCGCCTCGGCCTCGGCCCGCAGCCGGGCCTCCTCCTCGGCCTGCTTGCGGCGCCGTTCCTCCTCGGCCTTCCTGCGCGCCTCCTCGGCCGCCCGCGCCTGCTCCTCCGCGAGCAGCCGTGCCTGCTCCTCCTCGGCACGCCGACGGGCTTCCTCGGCCCTCTGCCGGGCCTCCTCCGCCTGGCGCTCGGCCTCGCGGCGCTGAGCCTCCTCGAGCTCGCGCCGTTCGCGCTCCTCCTCCTCGGCCCGCAACCTGGCGAGCTGCTCCTGGCGCTCTCGCTCCAGCCGCTCCTCCTCGGCCTTGCGCGCGGCCTCCTCCTCGGCCTTGCGCCGAGCCTCCTCCTCGGCCTTCCTGCGTGCCTCCTCCTGGGCCTTCACCTCGGCCTCGGAGAGCGGAAGCATCTGGTCGAGCCGGTGCCGGATCACGGTCGTGACCGCCTCGGGCTCCTGTGCGGCGTCGACGACGAGATAGCGCCCGGGATCGGCGGCGGCCAGCGTGAGGAAACCGGACCGCACGCGCGCGTGGAACTCGGCCGGCTCCGACTCCAGCCGGTCCGGTGCTTCGGTGAACCGCTCGCGCGCCGTCTCCGGTGCCACGTCGAGCAGAACCGTCAGATGCGGCACGAGGCCATTGGTCGCCCACCGATTGATGCGGGCGATCTCCGTCGGGGACAGGTCGCGCCCGGCTCCCTGGTAGGCGACGGAGGAGTCGATGTAGCGGTCCGAGATCACGACCGCGCCCCGCTCCAGGGCCGGCCGTACGACCGTGTCCACGTGCTCCGCGCGATCCGCCGCGTACAGCAGTGCCTCCGCGCGGTGCGACAGCCCGGCGCTCGAGACGTCCAGCAGGATCGACCGCAGCCTCTTGCCGACCGGCGTCGCACCCGGCTCGCGGGTCAGCACGACCTCGTGCCCCTTGGCGCGGATCCACTCGGCGAGCGCCTCCGCCTGGGTGGACTTCCCGGCGCCGTCGCCGCCCTCCAGGACGATGAAGAATCCGCTCACCGCGGGCACTTCCACGGGTTCGTCGCCGCCGCGCAGCGCATCGCGCAGGTCGTGCCGCAGCGGCACGCCGGAACGGTCGTCGGCCTTCGCGAGGACGAGCGCCGCCACGGGCAGCAGCAACGCGCCGACCAGCATCAGCGTGAAAGCAGCGCCCCCGTGCGCGAACACGAACTTGCCGTTGTCCAGCCGGTGCGGCCCGATGCCTCCGGCGACCACCGGGGCCACCAGCGCACCCACGGCGATGAAGACCCGGACGACCGCGTGCAGATGCTCGGTCGTGCGCACCCGCCGGTGGTCCTCGGCCTCCTGGTCGAGCAGCGTGTGCCCGGTGTTGGCCGCGACACCGGCACCGATGCCCGCGAGAGCCAGGACGAGCAGCACGGTGGTGACGTCCGGGACGAGCCCGGCGGCGAGCAGCGCGACGCCGGTGAAGGCGATCGCCAGCGCGAGCAGCCGGCGCCGGGACAGCGACGGCAGCATCCGGGGCGCCGTACGGATGCCCACGCCGGTGCCGCCGGTCACCGCGAGGACCAGCAGGCCGTAGAGCACCGGGCCGCCGCCCAGGTCCTTGGCCTGCAGCACGGCGACGGCGACGGAGGCCGAGACCGCCCCCGCGACGGCCGCGCAGGCCGGCACCAGCAGCGGGATCGCGCCCGTACGGCCCTTGTCGACGCCCGTACCCGTCCTGGGGCGGCGCAGCCCCTCCAGCGGGGACCGCGCCCGGGGGGTGCGGGTGGCGGGCAGTTCGAGGGAGGTGATCACCGACAGCGAGGCGGCGAACAGCCCGGCGGCCACGTACGAGGCCAGGGCCACCTGGTGCTGGTCGAACCAGGCGACGCCCGTGCCCAGCAGGTTGTTCAGCAGCGACACGACGGCGAGCCCGGCGGCGGCCAGCGGGACCGCCATGAATCCGGTACGCAACGTCAGGCGCCGCAGCGCGTCCATGTGGTCCGGCAGCGGCCGCACCGTCGCGCCCTCCAGGGGCGGCGCGGGCAGCAGGGCGGGGGCCGCGCTCTCGCGGCACACCGCCCACAGACGCTCCGCCACACCGGTCACGAACGCGGTGACGAGCACGAGCGCGAGCGCGGTGTCCGGCGTCCACTCGATCCACAGGGGGGCGACGATCAGCAGGGCGGCCCGCAGCCCGTCCGCGCCGATCATGCTCCAGCGACGGTCGAGTGGCCCTTCCTTGGAGGTCAGCGCGTTGAGCGGACCCAGCAGGACGGCTCCGAACAGCAGGACCGCGAGGATCCGCGCGCCGAAGACAGTCGCGATCGCGAACGCCACGCCGCGGTAACCGCCGCCGAAGGAACCCTGGGCGATGGCCGCCTGGAGGGCGAGCGCGACCAGGACGAGCAGGGCGAGGGAGTCTCCGATGCCGCCCACGAGCTGGGCGCTCCACAACCGCTTCAGCTGCGGCCGGCGCAGCAGGGCGCGGACGGCGCGCTCTCGGGAATCTGCGACCAGGGCGTCGTCGGGGGCCGGATTCTGGGCCGTTGGCTGCTCGGCTCGCGTCATGCGTTCAGCCTATCGGCAGCCGCCGACAGCCCGGGGCCGCCGCCCGAACGTGCGCACGCCCCGACACCAAAATGATGCCGGGGCGCGCGTTTCGCGAACGGGTTGTGAAGAACTCGCGTCGGTTGTTCGGCCCGCGCGCCCGGCTCTCCCACCCGGACCCGCGGCCGACCCGTGTCCTCAGCCCTCGGCGCCGTCCTTCGACGCCGCCGTCTTCGCGGCAGCGGTCTTCTTCGCCGTCGTCTTCTTGGCGGCCGTCTTCTTAGCAGCGGTCTTCTTGGCAGCGGTCTTCTTCGCCGCCGTCGCCGCCGTCTTCTTGGCCGGAGCCTTCTTCGCCGTCTTCTTGGCCGGTCCCTTGGCGCGCTTCTCCGCGAGCAGTTCGAAGCCCCGCTCCGGGGTGATCATCTCGACGCTGTCCGCGGAGCGCAGGGTCGCGTTGGTCTCGCCGTCGGTGACGTACGGCCCGAAGCGGCCGTCCTTGACGACGACCGGCTTGCCGCTGACCGGGTCCTCGCCCAGCTCCTTCAGCGGCGGCTTGGCGGCCGCCCGGCCACGCTGCTTGGGCTGGGCGTAGATCGCGTGCGCCTCCTCCAGCGTGATCGTGAAGAGCTGGTCCTCGGACTGCAGGGAACGCGAGTCCGTGCCCTTCTTCAGGTACGGCCCGTAGCGCCCGTTCTGCGCCGTGATCTCGACGCCTTCCGCGTCGGTGCCGACGACCCGGGGCAGCGACATCAGCTTCAGCGCGTCCTCGAGCGTCACCGTGTCCAGGGACATCGACGCGAACAGCGAGGCCGTACGCGGCTTGATCGCGTTCTTGCCCGTCTTCGGGGTGCCCTCGGGGAGGATCTCCGTGACGTACGGGCCGTAGCGGCCGGCCTTGGCGACGATCGGCCGTCCCGTGTCCGGGTCGGTGCCCAGCGGGCGCTCGCCGCTGGGCTTGGCGAGCAGTTCCTCGGCCAGCTCGACGGTCAGCTCGTCCGGCGCCAGGTCGGTCGGGATGTCGGCGCGCTGGTGCTCCTCTGTGTCCTTCTCGCCGCGTTCGATGTACGGGCCGTAGCGGCCGACCCGCAGCACGATGTCGTTGCCGACGGGGAACGACGACACCTCGCGCGCGTCGATCGCGCCCAGGTCGGTCACCAGTTCCTTGAGGCCGCCGAGGTGGTCGCCGTCGCCGTTCCCGGCGTCCGCGGCGACTCCCTCGACCGTGCCCTCACCGAAGTAGAACCGCTTCAGCCACGGCACGGCCTGCGCCTCGCCGCGCGCGATGCGGTCGAGATCGTCCTCCATCTTGGCGGTGAAGTCGTAGTCGACGAGCCGCCCGAAGTGCTTCTCCAGGAGGTTGACCACGGCGAAGGACAGGAAGGACGGCACGAGGGCCGTGCCCTTCTTGAACACATAGCCGCGGTCCAGGATCGTGCCGATGATCGACGCGTACGTCGACGGGCGGCCGATCTCTCGCTCTTCCAGCTCCTTGACCAGCGAGGCCTCGGTGTAACGGGCCGGGGGCTTGGTCGAGTGGCCGTCGGCGGTGATCTCCTCGGCGGTCAGCGCGTCGCCCTCGGTGACCTGCGGCAGCCGGCGCTCGCGGTCGTCCAGCTCGGCGTTCGGGTCGTCTGCGCCCTCGACGTACGCCTTCAGGAAGCCGTGGAAGGTGATCGTCTTGCCGGACGCCGTGAACTCGGCGTCCCGCCCGTCGGCGGCGATGCCGCCGATCCTGACGGTGACCGAGTTGCCGATCGCGTCCTTCATCTGGGAGGCGACGGTCCGCTTCCAGATCAGCTCGTAGAGCTTGAACTGGTCACCGGTCAGTCCCGTCTCCGCCGGGGTGCGGAAACGATCACCCGAGGGCCGGATCGCCTCGTGCGCCTCCTGCGCGTTCTTGACCTTGGCCGCGTAGGTGCGCGGCTGCTCGGGCAGGTAATCGGCGCCGTACAGCTGCGTGACCTGCGCGCGGGCGGCGGTGATCGCCGTGTCCGACAGGGTCGTGGAGTCCGTACGCATATACGTGATGAAGCCGTTCTCGTACAGCTTCTGCGCGATCTGCATGGTCGCCTTCGCGCCGTAGCCGAGCTTGCGGCTGGCCTCCTGCTGCAGCGTCGTCGTACGGAACGGCGCGTACGGCGAGCGGCGATAGGGCTTCGACTCGACCGACCGGACCGAGAACCGCGTGTCCTGAAGGGCGGCGGCGAGCGCACGGGCGTTCGCCTCGTCGAGATGGAGGGTGTTCGCGCCCTTCAGCCGGCCCAGCGAGTCGAAGTCACGGCCCTGCGCCACGCGCTTGCCGTCGACCGTCGCCAGCCGTGCCAACAGCGTCGACGGGTCGGACGGGTCGCCCGCGCGGCCGGTGCCGAAGACACCCGTCAGGTCCCAGTACTCGGCGGAGCGGAACGCGATGCGCTCGCGCTCCCGCTCCACGACGAGCCGGGTCGCCACGGACTGCACGCGGCCCGCCGACAGGCGCGGCATGACCTTCTTCCACAGGACCGGCGAGACCTCGTAGCCGTAGAGGCGGTCGAGGATGCGGCGGGTCTCCTGGGCGTCGACGAGCTTCTGGTTCAGCTCGCGCGGATTGCGCACGGCCTGCTGGATCGCGTCCTTGGTGATCTCGTGGAACACCATCCGCTTGACCGGGACCTTGGGCTTGAGCACCTCCTGGAGGTGCCAGGCGATGGCCTCGCCCTCGCGGTCCTCATCGGTGGCGAGGAAGAGCTCGTCGGAATCCCGCAGCAGGTCCTTGAGCTTCTTGACCTGCGCCCGCTTGTCGGCGTTGACGACATAGATCGGCTGGAAGTCGTGTTCGACGTCCACACCGAGGCGGCGCACCTCACCCGTGTACTTGTCCGGCACCTCGGCGGCGCCGTTCGGAAGGTCGCGGATGTGCCCGACGCTCGCCTCGACGATGTAGCCGGGGCCAAGGTAGCCCTTGATCGTCTTCGCCTTGGCAGGCGACTCGACGATGACGAGTCGGCGGCCGCCCTGTGCGGTCTCGCTGGTCGGGGACAACTTCGCTCTTCTCTCCGGTCGACTGCGGCCTCCCCAGGCCTTCGTCCCGGGGTCGGGTCATGGTGACGCTGCGGAGTGTGACGGTACAGCCCGCCCCCGTGTCAAACGGGAAAAGCCCGCAACGGCCACTCGAACGGTAACCCGACTACCGGCATTCCTGCCGCCCGGAGTGGCCGGCAGCCCCATCGGCTCTATCCGGAGGGTAATCCGCCGGTTACCGGGGCCCCGTCGTGCTGCGGACGGGAATCGCGATGTCACAGCAGCGTGAAGCACCATGCGCCGAGTGCGAGCGCGGCCATCGCGGCGAGGCTTGTGAGGGCGGCGGATGCGACGCGGTTCACACCCTCGGCGACGGGCTCGCGACGTCGCAGCCGGGCCGCGGTCCAGGTCAGCAGCCCGATACCGAACACGCTGAACACTGTCCCCGCGTAGGCCGCCGGTCCGCTCCCCATGTCCCGCTCCTTCCGATTCCTTCCGATCCTGGCCGCCCGCGACAGGAGGCTGACCCGCACCCGCAGCACCCTGGCGACCTCGGAGAGAGCGGGCGGCGCGAGTCCGTCCGTCGCCGCCCTGGACATCCGGGACGGGGTTCGGGTCGCGCCGGAGGGTGATGCCGGGAGTCCCTGACGCGCGACCGACCGTATACGCCGAGGCGGGGACGCGGGGCGGGTTCGCGCTCCCGACTCGGCTCGAACTGGTCGCTGCGGGGCCGGTTCCGGCGCCCTCCGGAGGATCCAGGTGTCCGGTGACACCCGGTTGCCGCCGCAGGAGCCCTCGCTCCCGTGGATCCCGCGCTCCGCACGATCATCTGACTCACCCACAGATTCGTGTACGAAACCCGGCCCGGGACGCAGCCGGGCGGCGGACAAAGCCGCCGGGGCCCCGGGGTGTGCCCCCGCGCTCCCTTGCGCGCCGGTTACCGCGCGGGCTCCAGGAACCCCTGTTCGACCAGCAGCCGGATCTGAGCAGGCGTCCGGTCACGCAGCAAGACGGGGTCCTCGCCGACCAGTTGAGCGATGGCGTCGAGGATGCGCCCCGCGCTCAGCGTGCCGTCGCAGACGCCGGCGAAGCCCGCACCGACCGTGTCCACCTTGGTGGCCCGGCGCATTCCGCGGTTCTGGCGCAGCACGACGTGCTCGGGGTCCTCGGCACCGGGCAGCCCGACCTGCTCCTGGACGACCTCGGCGGCGAGCTTGAAGTGCCCGGCGAGCAAGGCCGCGTCGTCGTGCGTCCGCAGGTAGTCGATGCGGTCGAAGTGCGCGCGCACCGTGTCGCCGAGCGGCTGCTCGACCGGGTGCGGCCACTCCTCGACCGTGATCGAGGGCTCGGCGGCGTCCGTCCGGTGCAGTGCGATCCAGCCAAAGCCGACCGCCCGCACCTTGCGCGCCTCGAACTCGTCCAGCCACGCGTCGTACCGCGCCTGGTACCGGGCCGTCTCGTCGCGGTGGTCGCCCGCGTCCCGCAACCACAACTCGGTGTACTGCGTGATGTCCTGGACCTCCCGCTGCACGATCCAGGCGTCGCATCCGCGCGGCACCCACGAACGCAGCCGATCCTGCCAGTCCTCCCCCTCCACGTGCTGCCAGTTGGCGAGGAACTGCGCGAACCCGCCCTCGTTCAGCCGCTCCCCCGCCTGCTGAACGAGCGTCCGGCACAGATCGTCCCCGCCCATCCCGCCGTCCCGGTAGGTGAGGCGGGCGCCGGGCGAGATCACGAAGGGCGGGTTCGACACGATCAGGTCGAACGTCTCGTCGTCCCTGACCGGCTCGAAGAGGGAACCCTGGCGCAGGTCCGCGGCCGGGACAGCGGACAGGGCCAGGGTGAGCCCCGCGATGTGCAGGGCGCGCGGATTGACGTCGGTCGCGGTCACGCGGGTGGCGTGCCGGGCCGCGTGCAGCGCCTGGATCCCGGAGCCGGTACCGAGGTCGAGGGCGGAACCGATGGGGGTCCGCACGGTGATTCCGGCGAGGGTGGTGGAGGCGCCGCCGACCCCGAGGACGACATCCTCGTCCCGGCTGCCGATGCCGCCGGCTCCGCCCACCGCGCACCCCAGGTCCGAGACGATGAACCAGTCCTCGCCCCCAGGCCCGCCGAACGGCCGGACGTCGACCGTCGCGGCCACCTCGTCGCCGGCGGTGCGGACCAGCCAGCCGGCGTCCAGGCATGCGTCGACAGGCAGCACGTCCGCCACGCGCGCGTACGGCACGGGCTGTTGCAGCAGGAAGAGCCGTACGAGCGTTTCCAGCGGCGTGTCACCGCGTGTCGCCCGGAGCGCAGGCACTGTTTCGCTCCGGGCGAGCGCCGCGTACGCGGGCGCACCGAGCAGGTCGAGCAGCCCGTCCGCGGTGAACGAGGCCGCGAGCAGGGCGTCCCGCAGCCACGCGATCACGTCGGTGCGGTCGTTGGAGGGCAGGGTGGCCGGACTGGAGTTACTCACGCCCCCATTGTGGCGCGGGCGCCCCCGCGACGCGCCGCTCAGCCGGCCGTCGCCGAAGCCGAGGCAGAGGTGGACTTGCAGCTCGCCTGCTGCGCCATGGCCTTGCCGACGTCGCCGGCCTCCAGCTCCTTCAGCGCGTCGTTGCCGCTCTGGCTGAGCTTGTCGAGCCGGGTCGCGATGTTCTTCAGGCCCTCGGCGAACTTCCCCTGGTCCTTCGTGTCGAGCCCGTCCACCTGCTTCTTCAGGTCGGCGTAGGCGGTGGAGATGTCGTTGAGCTCCTTGACCGCGTTCTTCTGCTTCGCCGCGCCGTTGTCGACCTCGGGCGCGCCCGCCCCCTGGACGGCGGCGCCGATCGCCTTGTAGGCGTCGGACATGTCCTGGAAAGCCTGCGAGTCGGTCTTCTGGACCTGATCCGGCGTGCTGTTGTCCGAGGTCTCCTTCTGGATCGCGGTGCTGGCGGACGCAATCTTCTTGGCCTGCGGCTGCACCGCGTCGCACACCTGCTTGGCCCAGGTGCTCAGCTTGTCGTCGACTGCGCCGCTGCTGCTGCTGGAGCATCCCGACAGCGCCAGTACCAGTACCGCACCGCCGGACAGCGCGGCCGCGAGCTTCTTGTTCACCGGATTGGTCCCTTCCATGGCTCTCTCGGCCCCGGAACATACACGCCAACCGGGTGACAGCCGCATGCTGAATATTACTTATGTCAGCCATTGCGGCCATAAGCACCATGCGAGAGAAGGCTCACGAAGAGGCACGGGACACGGACAGGGCGGGCGTACGGCTCCCGAAGACGCCGTACGCCCGCCCCTTGATCCTTGTCCGACCAGCCGGAAGCCCGGAGGCCGGAGGAACCGGCTAGGAAACCACCGCCGGATCCGCCGAATTGGACACCTGCTCGGCGTTGCCTTCGTCACCCACGGCGATCCCGCGCCGCTTGGAGAGGTACACCGCCACCACGATCACGACGATCGCGAGCACGGCGATCAGGATCCGCACGCCGAGACTCTTGTCGCTGCCGTACGAGAACCTGACGATCGCGGGCGCGATGAGCAACGACACCAGGTTCATCACCTTCAGCAGCGGGTTGATCGCGGGCCCCGCGGTGTCCTTGAAGGGATCGCCGACCGTGTCGCCGATCACCGTCGCCGCGTGCGCCTCGCTGCCCTTGCCGCCGTGATGGCCGTCCTCGACGAGCTTCTTGGCGTTGTCCCAGGCACCGCCGGAGTTGGCGAGGAAGACCGCCATCAGCGTGCCCGTGCCGATCGCGCCCGCCAGGTACGCGCCGAGCGCGCCGACACCGAAGGTGAACCCGAGTGCGATGGGCGCCAGGACAGCGAGCAGACCGGGGGTGGCCAGCTCCCTGAGGGCGTCCTTGGTGCAGATGTCGACGACCCTGCCGTACTCGGGCGTCTCCGTGTAGGTCATGATCCCGGGCTTCTCCCGGAACTGCCGGCGCACCTCGAAGACCACCGCGCCCGCCGACCTGGACACCGCGTTGATCGCCAGCCCCGAGAAGAGGAAGACGACCGCCGCGCCCACGATGAGGCCGACCAGGTTGTTGGGCTGGGAGATGTCCATGACGAGGCTCAGCGGGCCGCCGTCGCCGACCTGCACGCCCACGTCCTGCGCGGCCGTGGTGATGGCGTCGCGATACGAACCGAAGAGCGCCGACGCCGCGAGTACGGCGGTGGCGATGGCGATGCCCTTGGTGATCGCCTTGGTGGTGTTGCCCACCGCGTCCAGGTCGGTGAGGACCTGAGCGCCCGCGCCCTGGACGTCACCGGACATCTCGGCGATGCCCTGTGCGTTGTCCGAGACCGGCCCGAACGTGTCCATGGCGACGATCACCCCGACCGTGGTGAGCAGACCCGTGCCGGCCAGCGCCACCGCGAACAGTGCGAGCATGATCGACGTGCCACCGAGCAGGAACGCGCCGTACACCGCGAGTCCGATGAGCAGCGCCGTGTAGACGGCCGACTCGAGACCCACGGAGATACCGGCGAGCACCACGGTGGCGGGGCCGGTCAGCGACGTCTTGCCGATGTCCCGCACCGGCCGCCGGGCGGTCTCGGTGAAGTAGCCCGTCAGCTGCTGGATCAGGGCGGCGAGCACGATGCCGATGGCCACCGCGACGAGCGCGAGGATCCGCGGATCCCCGTCCTTGAGCCGGATCGCCGAGTCGGTGACGCCCTTGAGGTCGGCGTACGAGGACGGCAGATAGCTGTAGACGGCCGCCGCGACCAGTGCCAGCGAGATCACCGCGGAGATGAAGAAGCCCCGGTTGATCGCGGACATGCCGCTGCGGTCGGAGCGGCGCGGAGCCACAGCGAAGATGCCGATCATCGCGGTCAGGACCCCGATCGCGGGCACGATCAGCGGGAACGCCAGCCCCGAGTCGCCGAACGCCGCCTTGCCGAGGATCAGCGCGGCGACGAGCGTCACGGCGTACGACTCGAAGAGGTCGGCTGCCATGCCCGCGCAGTCGCCGACGTTGTCGCCCACATTGTCGGCAATGGTCGCGGCATTGCGCGGGTCGTCCTCCGGAATGCCCTGCTCGACCTTGCCGACCAGGTCGGCGCCGACGTCGGCGGCCTTGGTGAAGATGCCGCCACCGACACGCATGAACATGGCGATCAGTGCCGCGCCGAGACCGAAGCCCTCCAGGACCTTCGGTGCGTTCGCCGCGTACACCAGCACCACGCAGGAGGCGCCCAGCAGACCGAGCCCCACCGTGAACATGCCGACGACGCCACCCGTGCGGAACGCGATCTTCATCGCCTTGTGCGAGACAGCGGTGAGATCCTTTTCCGGCTCACCCTTCGCCGGTGTGGCCTCACGCGCCGCCGCGGCGACCCGCACATTGCTCCGTACGGCAAGCCACATGCCGATATAACCGGTGGCCGCGGAGAACGCCGCACCGATCAGGAAGAACACCGACCGTCCGGCGCGCTGACTCCAGTCGTCCGCGGGCAGCAGCATGAGCAGGAAGAACACGACCACGGCGAATACGCCGAGCGTGCGCAGCTGCCGGGCCAGATAGGCGTTGGCGCCTTCCTGGACCGCCGCCGCGATCTTCTTCATGCTTTCGGTGCCCTCGCCCGCCGCGAGAACCTGGCGCACCAGGATCCCGGCGACCACCAGGGCCGCGAGGGCCACGGCCCCGATGACCACGATGATCAGGCGGTTGCTGTCGGTCAGGACAGCGGCTGCGAGGGTTGTGGGGTGATCAAACTGTTGAGGGGTAGAAAGCCCCGCCATTCGTCCTCCTTGACGCTTGGGCTGAGCTCAAGAGATGTGGACGGATTGTAGGTACCGGAACCTGATCAAAACAGTGCTCGGCAAACGGAATTGGTCTTCACGCGCTCTTCAGCTAAAGATCGCAGGGCAGTTACTGAACCCGAAAGTGGTAATGCCCCAAAACCATTGACTGGGTTGGCCCTTGATCCAATTATCACGCGATTGATCGTGAAGCAATTCACGACCACAGTGCGACTGTACAAAAAAGAAGAGCCCTGCACAGGCAGGGCTCTTCGAAACCGAACGAGAAGTACGAGGCAGGGAGGCCTACGGGAAGGTCAGGCCGGGAGCGTGGCGGGCGGCAGGGTCGGCCAGCTCATCCTGATCTGTCCGCCGCTCTCCCCAGCGGTGACCTCGACGTCGTCGACGAGACCGCTGATGACCGCGAGGCCCATTTCGTCCTCTTCGGCCTCGGCGTCCGTCTCGTGGGCGCCCCCGGCACCCGGCGACCTCTCGCCGGGCACCGCGTGCGGCGCCTCGTCGCCGACCTCGATGGAGAACTGCTTCTCCTCCTCCGTCAGCAGCACCCGCACCGGCGCCGAGATGCCGTTGCTCTGGTGCAGTCCGACGGCTCGGGTGCAGGCCTCGCCTACGGCGAGCCTGACCTCGTCGAGTACGGCCTCCTCCACTCCAGCCCGGCGCGCCACCGCTGCCGCCACGAGTCGGGCGGTCCTGACGTGTTCGGGCAGCGCGCTGAAGAGGAGTTCAACGGTGGCCATGCATCCCCCTCGGTACTTCGGGCGTGCGGTCAGGGGGCCGGGCCGCAAAACAGTCCGGCCCCCCGCCTTGCTTCTGCCGTCCGGGCCAAGCGGCCCGGCACGGGTCAGTCGGTGGCCGCCACCGCTTCCTCGACCGAGGTGTGAATCGGGAACACCTTGGTGAGGCCGGTGATGCGGAAGATCTTGAGAATGCGCTCCTGGTTGCACACCAGGCGCAGGGAGCCCTCATGGGCCCGGACACGCTTCAAGCCGCCCACCAGAACTCCGAGCCCGGTGGAGTCGAGGAAGTCCACGCCCTCCATGTCGACGACGAGGTGAAAATTCCCGTCGTTCACCAGCTCGACCAGCTGCTCGCGCAGCTTGGGCGCGGTATATACGTCGATTTCGCCACCGACCTCGACGACCGTACGATCGCCGACGGTACGGGTCGACAGGGACAGGTCCACGGATCCTCCAGCACCTTGCTATCGAGCGGTCGCCCCTCGGGACACCTCGGCGGAGCCCCGGGACGGTTCGCCAGCCGCGATGGCATTCAATCACTTACCGGCAGGCGTGCACGACGCCTTGGTCCCATTGTCCGTCACGCCAGTGACACACTCGGTGCCGATGGCCAAGAATCACCGATCCGATCGACCCTCGACGGGCCCCGTGTCCCGCCTGTCGCCGAGCACAGTCCTGGACCGGCTCAGCGCAGGACCGAGCCGAGCTGCGCGCATCACTCATACGGAGCACTTGCCCCCGCGAGAGGGCCGCCATGCCGTCTGGCCGGACCGGATCCGCGCCGAGGTCATCGCCGCCGTGCAAGCCGCGGGCATCGAGCACCCCTGGGCCCATCAGGCGCTCGCCGCCGAGCACGCCCTCGACGGCGACTCGGTGGTCGTCGCCACGGGCACCGCGTCGGGCAAGTCGCTCGCCTACCTGGTCCCGGTCCTCTCCCGTCTGCTGGACGGCGCACAGGCCCCGAACGGGCGTGGCGCGACCGCCCTCTACCTCGCCCCGACGAAGGCCCTGGCGGCGGACCAGTGCCGATCCGTGAAGGAACTTTCACAACCTCTGGGGCCGGCAGTGCGCCCAGCGGTGTACGACGGCGACACGCCGCCCGAAGAACGCGAATGGGTGCGCCAGTACGCCAACTACGTCCTGACCAACCCCGACATGCTGCACCGGGGCATATTGCCCTCACACCCGCGCTGGTCCTCCTTCCTGCGTGCCCTGAAGTACGTCGTCATCGACGAGTGCCACACCTACCGCGGAGTCTTCGGCTCGCACGTCGCCCAGGTCCTGCGCCGCCTGCGCCGCCTCTGCGCCCGCTACGGCGCCTCCCCCGTCTTCCTGCTGGCCTCCGCGACCGCCGCCGACCCCGCGGTGGCCGCACGGCGCCTCACCGGCCTTCCGGTCGTGGAGGTCGCCGACGACGCCTCCCCGCGCGGGGAACTGGTGTTCGCCCTGTGGGAGCCCCCGCTCACCGAGCTGCACGGGGAGAAGGGCGCGCCCGTCCGGCGCACGGCCACCGCCGAGACCGCCGACCTGCTGACCGACCTGGCCGTGCAGGGCGTGCGCTCGGTCGCCTTCGTCCGCTCCCGGCGCGGCGCCGAGCTGATCTCGGTCATCGCCCAGGAACGCCTGGCGGAGGTGGACCGCTCCCTCGCCCGTCGTGTGGCCGCCTACCGCGGCGGCTACCTTCCCGAGGAGCGCCGCGCCCTCGAGCGCGCTCTCCACTCCGGAGAACTCCTCGGCCTCGCCGCCACCACCGCCCTGGAGCTCGGCGTCGACGTCTCGGGCCTGGACGCCGTGCTGATCGCCGGATACCCGGGGACCCGGGCGTCGCTGTGGCAGCAGGCCGGGCGCGCCGGCCGGTCCGGGCAGGGTGCCCTGGCGGTGCTGGTCGCCCGGGACGACCCGCTGGACACCTTCCTCGTCCACCATCCCGAGGCCCTCTTCGACCAACCGGTGGAATCCACCGTCCTCGACCCGGACAACCCGTACGTCCTCGCCCCGCACCTGTGTGCGGCGGCCGCCGAGCTTCCGCTGGCGGAGGAGGACCTGGAGCTGTTCGGCCCGGCCAGCGCGGAGCTGCTGCCGCAGCTGGAGGCCGCGAAGCTGCTGCGCCGCCGGACGAAGACCTGGCACTGGACCCGCCGGGAACGGGCCGCCGACCTAACGGACATCCGTGGGGAGGGCGGGCGCCCCGTGCAGATCGTCGAGGCCGGCACCGGACGGCTGCTCGGCACGGTCGACGCGGGCTCCGCCCACACGACGGTGCACGAGGGGGCTGTCCACCTGCATCAGGGCCGTACGTATCTGGTGCGGACGCTCGACCTGGAGGACTCCGTCGCCCTGGTCGAGGAGGCCAACCCGCCGTATTCGACGGTCGCGCGCGACACGACCTCCATCTCCGTCCTGGAGACGGACACCGAGATCCCCTGGGGCGAGGGCCGGCTCTGCTACGGCTCCGTCGAGGTCACCAATCAGGTCGTCTCCTTTCTGCGCCGGCGTCTGATCACCGGTGAGGTGCTGGGCGAGTCGAAACTCGACCTCCCTCCCCGAACGCTGCGCACGCGCGCGGTGTGGTGGACGGTCACCGAGGACCATCTGGACGAGGCCCGGATCAACCCCGAGATCCTCGGCGGCGCCCTGCACGCCGCCGAACACGCCTCGATCGGCATGCTCCCGCTCTTCGCCACCTGCGACCGCTGGGACATCGGTGGCGTCTCCGTCCCGCTCCATCCCGACACCCTCCTCCCCACGGTCTTCGTCTACGACGGCCATCCCGGCGGCGCGGGCTTCGCGGAGCGCGCCTTCCACACGGCCCGTGCCTGGCTGACCGCCACCCGTCAGGCCATCGCGTCCTGTGAGTGCGATGCGGGCTGCCCGTCCTGCATCCAGTCCCCCAAGTGCGGCAACGGCAACGATCCGCTGCACAAGCGGGGCGCCGTCCGGCTCCTCACGGTGCTCTTGCGCGGAGCCCCGGAGGAGACGGAGACCCAGACGCACGGCCCGCGAACGGCAGGGAACACGACGGACCGTAGGGACAGGGCCGGGGACGAGGCGGTGGCCGCAGTGACTATGGACGAGAAGAAGACCGAGGCGGGGGCCCCGCAGGTCCCCGCGGCGCCGTCGGTTCCGCCGGGCCGGCCCTCGCCCTAACCTCGGCAGCGAACGGCCCCGCGACCGACGCCGTCGTGACATCGGAGACCTGGCCCACCACGGCCCACCGCACAAGTCGGCTGCCCTGAGCCACTGCGACGCGCACCGCCGTGTCGCAAGCCTGCTTGTCACCCTCGATCCAGTGGTCGGCGGCCACGAGCGCCGCCAGGTTGGCCGCTCCGGCCGGACCAGGACGGCCTCGCCCTGGGCCACAGCACCCCGAACACGGCACACAGCGCGCCGATCACGCACACGACCCATACCGTCGCCGGGGCCCCGGTCCCCGGCCGGCTGACGACGACCCACCGTCCCTCTCATCAGCTGACGGCACCTCACCACTCCACCCCTTCCTCACCCCGCGTACCTCCTCCGCACCCAGCGCCCTCTGAGGGCCACACCCCTTCATCCGTCCGGCTCCCGCCATCGGTTCACGTCCCGTCACCGATTCACTCCCACGGTGTCCTCGGCCAACGCCACCGCCTCGTGACGCAGTTCGAGCGGCAGCGCGTCCGGGCCCGGCGGGCGGACGATCACCAGCGCATGAACCAGGTCGCTCTGACGGCTCACCGTGACCCTCGCGCCGTCGGGCGCCGCCTGCCGGGCGACCTCCCGCACTACACCCGGCGGCTCCTACCGCGCCGCCGCCCGGGCCCCTGCCCGGGCCGCGTCCACGCACTGGATCTGCGCGGACGCGGCCAGCAGGGCCCAGACGAGGGCCGTCGCGAACAGCACCAGGGCCGCCAGGACGACGGCTGTCTCCGCCGTCACAAAGCCGCGGTCCCGGGCAGGCGCCCTCCCCGGCGGCCCCGCACCCCTTCACATCCGGACATCGAGCGCCCGAGGCCCCTGACCGCTTCCCACGTGGGAGGTGGCCAGGGGCCTTTCTGCCATCAACGGCTGCCTGTCACCAGGTTGATTCGGTGAGGGCTTCCAGCGGCTCCTGGTCCAGGCCTAGACGCTCCCCGCGGAGGTCTGCGACCAGGGCCGCGTCTTCCACGGCGCGTGCGAGGTACTGGACGGCCATGCGGAGTTCAGCGCGCGACGCTGCCGAGTCCGCTGCGAGGGCCTGGGCCCGCCGGACGTCGTTGCGTGCCGTAACCAGGATGCTGGCCTCCATGGCGTCCGCGATGGCGTTCACGGGACCGTCGCCGGGCGTGACGTAGGCCGGCTTGCCGTTGTCTTCCCAGGGAAGGCGTCGAAGATTGCTCATGCTGCTGCTGCCCCCTCCACGGCTTCCGCGGCCGACGCTGCGAGGCCAGCGCTGCGAGGCCAAGTCACGCTCTTGTTCGCGTGCTCCGTCCACTGGTCGTGTCCCCGGGCCAGGAAGCAAGGTTCCAGGCCGTCTCGTGTCAGGCCCTCCGCCAGGTCCGTGGGTACGGCCGCGTCGCATGTGTTGTCCAACGTGCTGTCCGCTGACGCCCAGGGCATGCCCAGCACGTCCCTGTGGTCCCCGTCATGCCCTTCGCCGCGGAGGCACGGCAGGCTGGGAATGTGGCCCCGGTCCAGGCATCGGGGACGCTGGCTTATTTTGTCTGCGATCAGGAACTTCATGCCACACCTGCCTGGGGGCCGTACGGGTAGTCCACGCCGAACGAGGCCAGCGCTGCCGCCGTACGCCTTTCCCGCTGTGCTTCCCGCTCCTGCCTCCGCTCCCAGGCGACCAGGTACGGACGGACCAGCGGCAGAGTGTCAGCGTCGATGGCGTCTCCGGCCGGACGCTGGGCAGGTGCGCGCAGGATCGGCGCTGCCGGCTCAGATTCGGCCCGGCGCTTCCCCTGCGCGGGGAGGAGGAGGCTCAGAAGCCATTCCAGTAGGGTTCGCATTGTCAGTCGCTCCTTCGTAGCGCTGGCCATGCCCCGGGACGTTCGCCGCGTCGCCGGGGCTCTTCGTCGCTCATCATACGCCACGGTTAGCCATGGTGCACCATGGTCTGTCAATGCGGACCCCGGTAGGCCACGCGACGCTGAAGCCATGGCCGAATACACCTGGGAGCGCGTAGCACGCGAGATTGCCCAAGACATCAGCTCAGGGCGTATCCCGGCAGGCGCAGCCTTGCCCAGCATCATCCGCCTGGCCTCGCAGTACGGCGTAGCCGATCACACGATCAGGCGTGCGCTCCGGGACCTACGTGAGCGGGGACTCATCGAAACGCTGCCGCACAAGGGCAGCTTCGTGACCGCGGGGAGCGGGGAGGGCAGCGGCGGGAGCCTCCCGTTAACGACTGACTCCTGTAACGGTTGTCCCGATCAGCCGCCCTTGTGACCGGTGTTGAGCGCTGCCAGCAGGGAGACCACCTCACGGCCGCGTACCTCGCCGACGACGAGCCGCTCGGGTCTCGTCCGCAGCGCCTGCCGCACCAGATCATGGAGCTCGACGAGTCCCACGCCTTCCTGGTTCGCGGGCCGTCCTTCGAGGCGCGCCACATGCGGGTGGTCGGGCCGCAGTTCCGCCGAGTCCTCGGCCAGCACGATCCGTTCCGTGGGCCTCACCACCCCGAGCAGCGCGCTCAGGAGCGTGGTCTTGCCCGAACCGGTGCCGCCGCTGATGACGTAGGAGAGCCGCGAGGCGATCAGTGCCCGCAGCACCCGGTCCCCGCCCGGCGGCACCGTCCTCGCGGCCACCAGCTCGTCGAGGTGAAGGCCCGCGGCCGAACGACCCGGAGGGACAGGCACGTGGAGCCGACCGCGACCGGCGGCAGCACCGCGTGCAGCCGGGTGCCGTCCGGCAGATGGGCGTCGTCCAGCCGCCGCCCGGCCACCGTCGCCAGCCGCTGAGCGAGGCGTCGTACGGCCGCCGCGTCGGCGAAGGACACCGCGGTCAGCTCGAGTCCGCCGCCCCGGTCCACCGACACGCGATCGGGTGCCGAGACCAGGACATCGGTCACGGAGGGATCGGCGAGCAGCGGTTCCAGCGGTCCGCTGCCGACCAGCTCCGAGCGCAGCTGCCGTGCCGCGCTCAGCACCTCGGCGTCCTCGAGCACCCGCCCCTGCTCACGCAGCGCCTGTGCCACGCGCGCAGGGGTCGGCTCGGCCCCGCTCTCGGCCAGCCATTGGCGTACTCCGTCCAGCAGCCGCGTGCTCTCACTGAGTCCGGCCGCCTGCTCACGGCTTCCGCTCACCCCGGCACCGCCTGCCGCGCCGCGTTGCGCCATCGCCGTCACGCCCCAGCCCGTGTTCATACGTCAGTCACCCGCCTCGGCCAGCGCCCGCTCCCAGAAGGCGGAGCAAAACCGGGCGAGCGGCCCCCGCGCCGCTCCTCCGGGCGGCACGGACCGTCCTGCGGCGGTGTGTCGAAAGGCACCTCACCGACCAGCGGCAGCCCCAGCAGACGGGCCACCTCGCGGTCGTCCAGTCCCGGGGCGTGCGGCCCCCTGACCGCGATCCGCAGGTCGCCGAGGACCATGCCGACGGCCGAGGCCACCCGCCGTGCGGCCGCGACGGCTCGCAGCTCGGCGGGAAGGACCAGGATCCCGACGTCCACCTGGGCGAGGACTTCGGCGACCCCCTCGTCGACACGGCGCGGCAGGTCGACGACGACCGCACCGCCGCGCCGCCGGGCCGCGGCCAGAACCGCGCGCACCGCCTGCGGCGGGACCGCCACGGTGTCGCCGCGGTCCCAGCTGAGCACCCGCAGCTCGGGCAGGGACTCCTCCAGAGCGCCTCCGCCGACCCGGCCACGGGAGGCGGCGAACGCCGGCCCAGCGCAATCCTGCGGTGGTCTCGCCGCCGAGGAGCACGTCGAGTCCGCCGCCCAGGGGATCCGCGTCCACGAGCAGGGTGTGCCTGCCCTCACGCGCGGAGGTGACGGCCAGCGCGCAGGCGAGCGTGGACGCACCGGCCCCGCCACGGCCGCCGATCACGCCCACGGTGAGCGCCGGACGGCCGACGCCCTCCGCCACGTCGGCGATACGGTCGACGAGCCACTGCTCGCCGTCCGGCAGCAGCAGGACATGGTCGGCGCCGATTTCCACGGCACGCCGCCACACGCCGGAATCGCCCTGATCCCGCCCCACCAGCACGACCCCTCGCCTGCGCACGGCTCCCCGCACGCGGCACGCCGCATCGTCGCCGACCAGGACCAGCGGCCCCGCCTCCCAGCTGCCGCGATGTCGCGGGACGCCGGGGTGCACCTCCGGTCTGGCACCCGCGGCCGCGCACAGACGGAGCAGGTCGTCGAGGAGTTCCGCGTCCTCGGTGACGATCAGAGGTCCGCTCCGACGCCCCTCTGCGACGGCCGACCCGTCGCGTGTGATGGCTCCCGCCACGATCTCCAGCCCCCTTCACTGCTTCGTCCGCGGCGCCCACTTGAACCCCGCGCTTCCCGTTAAGGTGAAGAACCGGTAACCGGTCTCCTTATGAGAGGCCGATAGGAACCGGCCATACGCCTCCGGGAAACGGAACGGTCATGAACTCGCCGCCGCCGGACGCGCTGGAATCACGGTGCGGCGTTCCGGAAAATCATGTGGATCTTGGTCGAAAACTGTGGACAACTCAGTGGATGTGAATATCGCCTTCACCCCTACAGCGCCGGCCTGGGCGACTTTCACAGAGCAGCGATGTGACTACTGAGCGTGTCGGATCATGGGCATGCCGCCGCCGCGCCCGCGAGGCCGCACCACGGCCGCGAGACCGCACAGGAAACGGGGAAAATGCATCCGGACATGCGACGACCCCCGCCGGGGGGGAGAGCGGGGGTCGTCCCCACGGCCGACTCGGGGGGGGAGGAGTCGGGCCGGGTTAGCACGGTCGCGAACGATCCGTGACTTCCATGGTGTACCCGAGAGGCCTCTCAGGCAAACCCACGCGCCCCACCTTACGCCGAATGGTGGGCGCCTATGCTCAGGCCCGTGGAAAACCACTCCTTGCCCCGCACAGCGGCCTTCTTTGACCTGGACAAGACGGTCATTGCGAAGTCAAGCACGCTCACCTTCAGCAGGTCCTTCTACCAAGGAGGACTGATCAATCGCAGGGCCGCGTTGCGTACCGCCTATGTCCAGTTCGTGTTCCTGGCGGGCGGCGCGGACCACGACCAGATGGAGCGGATGCGCGAGTACCTGTCCGCGATGTGCCGCGGCTGGAACGTCCAGCAGGTCAAGGAGATCGTCGCCGAGACGCTCCACGACCTGATCGACCCGATCATCTACGACGAGGCCGCCTCCCTGATCGAGGAGCACCACACCGCCGGACGCGATGTCGTGATCGTGTCCACGTCCGGCGCGGAGGTGGTCGAGCCGATCGGCGAACTGCTCGGCTCGGACCGGGTGGTGGCCACCCGCATGGTCGTGGGCGAGGACGGCTGCTTCACCGGCGAGGTGGAGTACTACGCGTACGGCCCGACGAAGGCCGATGCGATCAAGGAGCTCGCGGAGTCCGAGGGATACGACCTCGCACGCTGCTACGCGTACAGCGACTCCGCCACCGATCTGCCGATGCTGCGGTCGGTCGGCCATCCGCACGCCGTGAATCCGGACCGGACCCTACGACGCGAGGCGCTCGCGCAAGGCTGGCCGATTCTGGACTTCCACCGCCCGGTCCGGCTGAAGCAGCGGCTGTCCGTGCCGCCCAGGCCGGCACTTCTCGCCATGGCGGCGATAGGCGCGGCGGCGGCCACCGCGGGGTTCGTCTGGTACACGAGCCGACGACGCGCATCGGCCGTGTGAACCGCGTACCGCCACGGACACGCCCGTCCGATTCACTCCTCTTTGAACCTGAAAGTAAAGAAGTGCATCGAGGGCTTCCGCTTGGCCGACCCCAGGAGTACAAAAGGGGTTAGCGGCCCGCGAGACCAAAGGACATCCGAAAGGATCACCTTTAATACACGCAATTGGCCCCACGGACCGAGCATGGACGCAGGGCACCCACGCGACGTCGACCCGTCGATTACGGGCCAGCCGCACCAGGTGACGGGCAAGAGTTCCCGACCTGATGGGCGACATATCGAGGACGCTTGGTAACTCTGCGGGCGTGCCAGCGGCGGTACGAGCCCTCGTACCGCCGCAACCATGCGCTGGGCCCCCAGGGGCCCTTTCCCATGTCCGGCCGTGGCCGCCCGAGAGCTACGCCGCTCCGCGCTGCAAGGCCTCGCAGACCGCGGTCGACTCGCGCGCCCCCAGTTCGACTGCCTTCGCGCAGTGGGCGATCCACGCCGCCATGCCGTCCGGGGTCCCCGACACATAACCGTCGAGCGCGGCCACATAGGCCGCGCGGCCCAGTTCGGCGTGGCCGACCTCGGCCGCACAGATCGCCTTCGGGTCGAGCCCGCTGCCGACCAGCACGATGCGCTGCGCCGCACGCGCGACGAGGCCGTTGTGAGAGCCGAAGGGACGCAGGGCGAGCAGTTCGCCGTGCACGACGGCCGCGGTCACGAGAGCCGGGGCCGAACCACCGGCGACGATCAGCTCGGAGAGCCCCTCGAGGCGGCCGGAGACCTCGGCGGCGCCCGGCAACGGCAGTTCGATGAGCGGCTCGTCCACCGGTTCGCCGTCCTGGCGCGGGCGTCCCACCCGCGCGTCGGACTCCGCGGCCGCCACCAGGTGCAGCCGCGCCAGCACCCGCAGCGGTGACTGCCGCCAGATGGACAGCAGTTGCCCCGCCTCGGCGGTCAGCCTGAGAGCCGCACCGACCGTCCGGGCTCCGTCGTCGCCACTGAAGTCCGTACGCCGGCGCACCTCCTCCAGCGCCCAGTCGGCGCCGGACAGTGCCGCCGAACCGCGTGCGCCGCGCAGCGCCGCCTCGGAGGTGATCTCGTTGCTGCGGCGTCGCATGATCCGGTGCCCGTAGACCCGGTCCACGGCTTTGCGCACGGACTCCACGGACTCGGCCACACCGGGCAGCGCCCCCAGGACCGCGAGCGGATCGGCTGTCGCACCTGTCGTACTCATGAGTACGACACTACGCACCTCCACGCCCGCTCCTTCGATGGAGTGGTCTTCCTCACCTATGACTGTCACTCATAGCTACATCAAGACTACCCTTGGTGAACATGAAAATTGCTTTCGTAGGGAAGGGCGGCAGCGGCAAGACGACCCTGTCCTCCTTGTTCATCCGCCACCTCACCGCCGTCGGTGCGCCCGTGGTCGCCATCGACGCCGACATCAACCAGCACCTCGGGGCCGCGCTGGGCCTCGATGAGGACGAGGCCGCCGCGCTGCCCTCCATGGGCGAGCGGCTGGGGCTGATCAAGGACTGCCTGCGTGGCTCCAACCCGCGGATCGCATCAGCGGAGAGCATGATCAAGACCACGCCGCCCGGCGAGGGCTCGCGGCTGTTGCGGGTGCGGGAGGACAACCCGGTCTACGACGCGTGCGCCCGCCCGGTGGAACTCGACGGCGGCACCGCCCGTTTGATGGTCACCGGCCCCTTCACCGATGCCGACCTGGGAGTCTCCTGCTACCACTCCAAGACGGGAGCGGTGGAGCTGTGCCTGAACCATCTGGTGGACGGCCGCGGCGAGTATGTGGTGGTCGACATGACGGCGGGCTCGGACTCGTTCGCCTCCGGCATGTTCACTCGCTTCGACATCACGTTCCTCGTCGCCGAGCCGACCCGTAAGGGGGTCTCCGTCTACCGGCAGTACAAGGAGTACGCCCGCGACTTCGGCATCGCTCTGAAGGTCGTCGGCAACAAGGTGCAGGGTCGGGACGACCTCGACTTCCTCGGTGCCGAGGTCGGTGACGACCTGCTGGTCTCAGTCGGGCACTCGGACTGGGTGCGCGCCATGGAGAAGGGCCGCCCGTCCAGGTTCGAGGTCCTCGAGAACGCGAACCGCCGCTGCCTGCACGCTCTTCAGGTAGCCGCCGACGCCACCTACGAACTGCGCGACCCGGAGCGCTACATGCGTCAGATGGTGCACTTCCACCTGAAGAACGCGGCCAGTTGGGGCAACGAACGCACCGGGACCGATCTGGCGGCGCAGATCGACCCCGGATTCGTCCTCGGCGAGGGTCTGGCGGCCACCGTGTGACCGAGAGCCGCCCGGCGACTACCGCTTGGCCGCCGACACCTTGGGTGCACTGTTCGGAGACGGGGCGGGCGAACGCCCCAGGAAGGCCTCCCAGCCCTCGGCCGGGGCCTGCCCGACATCGAGTGTGCGCAGCTTCTCCAGGACCTGCGGGTCCTGCGCGTCCAGCCAGTTGACGAGCTGGTGGAAGGAGACGCAGCGCACCTCGGGCTGGGTGCAGACGCGTTCGATCACCTCCTGCACGGCACGCATGTAGGCGCCGCCGTTCCAGGACTCGAAGTGATTGCCGATGATCAAAGGTGCCCTGTTTCCGTCGTAAGCCCGCTGGAACCCCTGGAGCAGGCCGTCACGGAACTGGGCGCCCCACTCCTCGAACTTGTCGGGGTCGCCCTGCGTCCGGTTGCCCGACTGGCTGACCATGAAGCTGTAGTCCCTGCTCAACTGCTCGTCGCTGTGCCCGGGAAAAGGCACGAGCTGCATCGACAGGTCCCACACGCCGTCCTTCTTCGGCCAGACCTGCTTGCCTGTACCGGAGCTGTCGTACCGGAAGCCCAGGTCCCGGGCCGCCTTCACAAAGTTCTCCTGTCCCTCCAGACAAGGCGTGCGGGCGCCGATGAGCTCCTTGTCGTAGTCGAAGGGCAGCGGGGGCTCCTCCTTGAGGCCGGAGTTCGTCTTCCAGGACTTGACGAACGCCTTCGCCTGGACGACCTCGTCCTTCCACTCCTCGACCGACCACTGGCCGACCCCGCCCTCGTTGCCGCAGAAGTGGCCGTTGAAGTGGGTGCCGATCTCGTTCCCCTCCAACCAGGCCATACGCAACTGCTCGGCGGTGTCCTTGACGCCCTTCTGGTCGTTGAAGCCGATGTCCGAACGGCCCGGCGAGTGCTCCGGCGGCCGGTAGAGCTCGCGCTTCTCCTCGGGCAGCATGTACAGACCACTGAGGAAGTACGTCATCGTCACGTTGTTGGCCTTGGCGACCTTGCGGAAGTGCGAGAACAGCTTCTGACTGTCCTCGGCGGCCCCGTCCCAGGAGAGGACCACGAACTGAGGTGGCCGCTGACCGGGCTTCAGCCGCTGGGGCCTGGGCAGATGGGGCTGGGAGCCGGTGTACGCCGTGGAGCCGTCGCCGATCAGGCGGACCGCACTCCCCGGCAGAGGACCGGCGGCCGGCCTCCTCGGGCCCTCCTCGGAGCCGTTGCGGCCGCTCGAACAGCTGCAGAGCACGGTGGCGCAGACCGCGGCCAGTGCGACGCCCGCGGTGATCCTCTGGGTGGCGGCCATTTCGGCCCACCTTCTTCCTTCAGTCGGGGCCACGCCGATCAGGTGATGTGCGCCGCCGTGCGGGCGGAGCCCACAGTCACGCGCAGCCCCGCCAAGATCGCACGCGAGGCCGACAGGATTTCGTGGGACGAGCCGATGAAATGAGTTATTCACCCCAATAGGTGATTTATTGCCCTATTTGATCCGGTGTCGAATGCATTGCCTTTACTCGGCATTACGATTCATTTGCCGAATATTTGAGATCCCGCCGCTGTACGCCGTGACCCACGGCCGCGTCAGACCCCGGCCCCAGCCGGGGAGCCCCAGTTCCGCGACCGCGCCGCACCGGAGGAGACGGGAACCATGCCCGCCTGCGTACCCGCCCGCGCCGCCGAATCGACTCGGACCAAGCGCATGCACCAGCCCCACAGCCCACCGCCGAACCGCCCCCGCCGCTTCCACGTCGCGGGCGCCGATCTCTCGGCCTCCATCGCGGTCTTCCTGATCGCTCTCCCACTCTCCCTCGGCATCGCACTGGCCACCGGTGCCCCGCTCCAGTCCGGCCTCGTCGCCGCAGCCGTCGGCGGTATCGTCGCCGGCCGGCTCGGCGGCTCCCCGCTCCAGGTCAGCGGCCCGGCCGCCGGACTCACCGTGGTCACCGCCGACCTCATCCACCGCTACGGATGGCGTACCACGTGCGCCATCACCGTCCTCGCCGGCCTCACGCAACTGGGCCTCGGCTGCCTGAGCGTGGCGCGTACGGCGCTCGCCGTCAGCCCGGCCATCGTGCACGGCATGCTCGCCGGCATCGGCGTGACCATCGCCGTCGCCCAGCTGCACATCGTGCTCGGCGGCACACCGCAGAGTGCCGTCCTCGACAACTTCCGCGCGCTGCCTGCCCAGTTGGCGCATCTGCAACCGGCCGCCGTGTCGGTGAGCGCGCTGACCCTGGCCCTGCTGTTCGCCTGGCCACGGATTCCCGGACGTGCGGGAGACCTGCTGCGCAGGATCCCGGCCGCGCTCGTCGCCGTCACCGGCGCCACCGGGGCCGCCTCGCTCGCCGGGCTCACCCTGCCCAGGGTCGATCTGCCGTCCTGGCGCAGCCATGCGTTGGCCGGGCTGCCCGAGGGCCCTGTGCTCGGCATCGCCGCCGCCGTCCTCACCATCACTCTTGTCTGCAGCGTGCAGTCGCTGCTCGGCGCCGTCGCCGTGGACAAGCTGGCGGCCGGGCGGCACCAGCATCTCGGCCGCTCCGACCTGGACCGCGAGCTGCTGGGGCAGGGCGCCGCGAACATCGCCTCGGGGGCCCTCGGGGGACTGCCGCTCGCGGGCGTCGCCGTCCGGAGCTCGGCGAACGTGCAAGCCGGCGCCGTCAGCCGGAACTCCACGATGCTCCACGGTGTTTGGGTAGTGGTAGCCGCGCTGCTGATGGTCCCGGTGCTCGAGCTGATCCCCCTCGCCTCACTCGCCGCTCTGGTGATGGCCATCGGCATCCAGATGGTGTCCCTGCACCACATCCGCGCGGTCACCCGTCACCGAGAGGTGCTGGTGTACGCCGTCACCACGCTCGGCGTCGTCTTCCTGGGCGTCCTGCAGGGCGTGGCGTTCGGGATCGCCGCGGCCGTCGCCGTCGCCCTGCACCGCCTGGCCCGCACCCGTATCACGCACGAGGAGAGAAACGGGGTTCATCACGTACGCGTTCGCGGCCAGTTGACGTTCCTCGCGGTACCCCGGCTCAGCCGGGCGCTCCACCTGGTGCCCGCGGGTGCGGACGCCGTCGTGGAGCTGGACGGGTCGTTCATGGACCACGCGGCGTACGAGACCCTGCACGACTGGCAGCGGAGCCATCTCGCGCGCAGCGGCACGGTCGCCCTCGCCGGCCGCGCCGGAACGCCCATCACCATGCCCTCGCTCAGCTCGCCCGCCGTCACGGAAGGCCAGGAGCCGACGGAGGCGTCCACGTGCCGGTGCCGGCCCTGGACGCCGTGGCGCAACCACCAGTGCGAGCGTCCGCCGACCGCACAGTCCGGCGGCCGGCCGGGCACGTCGGAGGCGGGGGCCGGACCGAGCGCGCAGCAGCTCGCGCGTGGGATCAGCGCCTTCCAGCGGAACACCGCCCCGCTGGTGCGCGGCGAGCTGGCCCGGCTGGCGCGTGAGGGGCAGCAGCCGTCTCAGCTCTTCCTGACCTGCGCCGACTCGCGGCTCATCACGTCGATGATCACCTCCAGTGGTCCCGGTGATCTCTTCGTGGTCCGCAATGTCGGCAATCTGGTGCCGCTGCCGGGGGCGGAGAGCGGGGACGATTCGGTGGCCGCCGCCATCGAGTACGCGGTGGAGGTCCTGAAGGTGCGGTCCATCACCGTGTGCGGACATTCCGGGTGCGGTGCGATGCAAGCCCTGCTCACTTCGGAGCCCGGCGGCGTGCAGACCCCGCTCAAGCGGTGGCTGCGGCACGGGCTGCCGAGTCTGGAGCGGATGGCCGGACAGGACCGGCGCCGGCCCCGGATCACCGGACGGGAGCCTGCCGACGCGATCGAACAGTTGTGTCTGACCAATGTGGTGCAGCAGCTGGAGCATCTAGGGGGCCACGAGTCCGTGGCCCGTGCCCTGGGCGAGGGGGATCTCGAGCTGCACGGGATGTACTTCCACGTCGGCGAGGCACAGGCGTATCTGCTCGACGCGTCCGACGAGGGCGATGTCTTCGGGCGGGTGGGTGCGGCCGGGGAACTGCGCAGCCCGGCGTGACACCACGGGGGTGCGCGACCCGGGTCGCGCACCCATGGCCGAGGAGGCCGGGCTCCGGTCGAGCCGGCCCGTCGTAGACGCGCACCGCCTACCGGGCGATGCCGCCACGGCTCGGGAGGCTGCGGAGGCATCACCAAATGAACCGGAGCGTCGGCGTGTACGTGACCTCAGGTGACCTGGCTGATCAGCGTCAGACCTGACAGGTCTAAACCAATTTTCGGCCGACCCTTGTCATCGAGCCCTTCGGTCTGATGAGCTGTGGCCTGGGACACAACGGACACCCTGGGAAAGGGAGATGTCGTGAGCAACGAAAGCCTGGCCAACCTGCTCAAGGAAGAGCGCAGGTTCGCGCCCCCTGCCGACCTGGCCGCGGGCGCCAACGTCACGGCCGAGGCGTACGAACAGGCCAAGGCTGACAGGCTGGGCTTCTGGGCCGAGCAGGCCCGTCGGCTGACCTGGGCCGTGGAGCCCACCGAGACCCTCGACTGGTCGAATCCGCCCTTCGCCAAGTGGTTCAAGGACGGCAAGCTCAACGTCGCGTACAACTGCGTCGACCGGCATGTGGAGGCCGGTCACGGAGACCGCGTCGCCATCCACTTCGAGGGCGAACCCGGCGACAGCCGCGCCATCACCTACGCCGAGCTCAAGGACGAGGTCTCCAAGACCGCCAACGCCCTGCTCGAACTCGGTGTCCGCAAGGGCGACCGGGTCGCGGTGTACTTGCCGATGATCCCGGAGACCGCGATCGCGATGCTGGCCTGCGCCCGCATCGGAGCCGCGCACTCCGTCGTCTTCGGCGGCTTCTCGGCCGACGCCCTCGCCACCCGCATCCAGGACGCCGACGCCAAGGTCGTCATCACCTCCGACGGGGGCTACCGCCGGGGCAAGCCGTCCGCGCTCAAGCCGGCCGTCGACGACGCGATCGAGCGCGTGGACAACGTCGAGCACGTGCTCGTCGTACGGCGCACGGGCCAGGAAATCGCCTGGACCGAGGGCCGGGACGTGTGGTGGCACGAGATCGTCGAGCGGCAGTCCGCGGAGCACACGCCCGAGGCGTTCGACGCGGAGCACCCGCTGTTCATCCTCTACACGTCCGGTACGACGGGTAAGCCCAAGGGCATCCTGCACACCTCGGGCGGCTACCTCACGCAGACGTCGTACACGCACTGGGCGGTCTTCGACCTCAAGCCGGAGAGCGACGTCTACTGGTGCACCGCGGACGTCGGCTGGGTCACCGGGCACTCGTACATCGTGTACGGGCCGCTGGCCAACGGCGCGACCCAGGTCATGTACGAGGGCACGCCGGACACCCCGCACCAGGGCCGGTTCTGGGAGATCGTGCAGAAGTACGGGGTGACCATCCTGTACACGGCGCCGACGGCCATCCGCACGTTCATGAAGTGGGGCGACGACATCCCCGCCAAGTTCGATCTGAGCACCCTGCGGGTCCTCGGGTCCGTGGGCGAGCCCATCAACCCCGAGGCCTGGATCTGGTATCGCAAGAACATCGGTGCCGACCGCACGCCGATCGTGGACACCTGGTGGCAGACCGAGACCGGCGCGATGATGATCTCGCCGCTCCCGGGCGTGACCGAGACCAAGCCGGGTTCGGCGCAGCGGCCCCTGCCGGGCATCTCCGCGACCGTGGTCGACGACGAGGCGAACGAGGTGTCGAACGGGGGCGGCGGCTATCTGGTGCTCACCGAGCCGTGGCCGTCGATGCTGCGCACCATCTGGGGTGACGACCAGCGGTTCATCGACACGTACTGGTCGCGCTTCGAAGGCAAGTACTTCGCCGGGGACGGCGCGAAGAAGGACGACGACGGCGACACCTGGCTGCTCGGGCGGGTCGACGACGTGATGCTCGTGTCCGGGCACAACATCTCCACCACGGAGGTCGAGTCGGCACTGGTGTCGCATCCCGCGGTCGCCGAGGCGGCGGTCGTGGGTGCCGCGGACGAGACCACCGGGCAGGCGATCGTGGCGTTCGTGATCCTGCGGGGCACGGCGTCCGAGGACGACGGTCTCGTCGCCGAGCTGCGCAACCACGTCGGCGCGACGCTCGGCCCCATCGCCAAGCCGAAGCGGATCCTTCCGGTGGGGGAGCTGCCGAAGACGCGGTCGGGCAAGATCATGCGGCGTCTGCTGCGCGATGTCGCCGAGAACCGTCAGCTGGGTGACGTCACCACGCTGACGGACTCGACCGTGATGGACCTGATCCAGGCGAAGCTGCCGGCGGCGCCCGGCGAGGACTGAGCAGTCCCCTGGTTCACGACGGGGCGCCCGGCAGCAGCCGGGCGCCCCGTTTTTCTGCTCTTCATGCCCGAGCCCTCCCCCGCCTCGCGCTCACTGCGCTTCCGTTCGGCGTCCGCCTGACCCCGCTTCCGCAGATAAGCGCATATTTAATTCGTATGGGTCAGGTAAAATGACTGACGGGTGTGCCGGGAAGTCTGGTCGGCGAGCCGTCCGCGATCCCGGACGGTGATCAGCCGTCGTACCGACCCGGAGGTCTTCACCGTGGCCACGCCCCGCACCCGTGACCGCACGTTCCTCGGACGTCTCTCCCTTCCCGAGCGGACGATCGTCACGAATGCGCTGCGCGCCGAGACCGTCGGTGGTGTGCTGCTCCTGCTCGCCGCGGTCGTGGCCCTGATCTGGTCCAACACAGGCGTGCTGCACAGCGCCTACGAGAACATCGGCCACTTCAGCTTCGGGCCCGCCACGCTCGGACTGCATCTGTCCGTCCAGCACTGGGCTGCCGACGGCCTCCTCGCAATCTTCTTCTTCGTCGCCGGCATCGAACTCAAGCGCGAACTGGTCGCGGGCGATCTCCGGGACCCCCGCGCCGCGGTACTCCCCGTGATCGCCGCGCTCTGCGGTATGGCCGTACCCGCGGTCGTCTACGCCCTCACCAACGCTGCCGACGGCGGCTCCTTCGCCGGCTGGGCGGTCCCCACGGCCACCGACATCGCGTTCGCGCTCGCGGTCCTCGCGGTCATCGGCACCTCCCTGCCCTCGGCCCTGCGCGCCTTCCTGCTCACCCTCGCCGTCGTCGACGACCTGTTCGCGATCCTGATCATCGCCGTCTTCTTCACGAACCGTCTCGACTTCGTGGCCCTCGGCGGCGCCATGGTCGGGCTCGTCGTGTTCTGGGTGCTGCTGCGCAAGGGCGTACGCGGCTGGTACGTGTATGTCCCGCTCGCGCTGGTCATCTGGGGCCTGATGCACAACAGCGGTGTCCACGCCACCATCGCCGGCGTGGCCATGGGGCTGATGCTGCGCTGCCACCGCCACGAGGACGAGGAGCACTCCCCCGGCGAGTACATCGAACATCTCGTACGGCCCCTGTCAGCAGGGCTCGCTGTGCCGCTGTTCGCCCTGTTCAACGCGGGCGTCGTGATCTCGGGCGGGGCCCTCGAGGACGTCTTCACCAGACCGGAGACCCTCGGCGTCGTACTCGGCCTCGTCGTAGGGAAGACGGTCGGCATCTTCGGCGGTACATGGCTGGCGGTCCGCTTCACACGCGCCACGCTCAGCGAAGGGCTCGCCTGGGCGGACGTGTTCGCGGTCGCCACCCTGGCGGGGATCGGATTCACCGTCTCCCTGCTCATAGGCGAACTCGCGTTCGCGGGCGACGCCGTGCTCACCGACGAGGTCAAGACGGCGGTCCTCGTCGGGTCCCTGATCGCAGCCCTGTGCGCCACCGTGCTGCTGAAGATACGGAACGCCAAGTACCGCGCACTCTGCGCGGACGAGGAGCGCGACGAGGACCTCGACGGCATTCCGGACGTCTACGCGGACGACGATCCGGCCTACCACCTGCGGATGGCCGAGATCCTCGAACGCAGGGCCGCCGAGCACCGCAGGCTCGCCGCACTCAAGGGAGCGGTGAGCGGGTCGCCGTCCGACGCCGGGAAGCAGCCGTCCTCCGGTCGCTGAGACGCCGCGTCCGGCTGAGCGGGCGGCGCCCGCCGTCCGGACGCGGACAGCGGCACGCTTGCCGAAGTAGCGGGCGGGGCAAGCGAGGAGAACGACCGTCCGGCATGATCTGACACATCCACACAACTCCGCAGCGGCGCGGAGCAGACACGCAGAGAGCAGGGAGACCGCGATGAGCGCACCCGACGGCAGCCCGGTCGGCGCCGAACGCAGCATCGGCCAGCTGTTCGCCTCGGCGACGACCGAAATGTCCGCGCTGGTGCACGACGAGATCGCGCTGGCCAAGGCCCAGCTCCGGCAGGACATCAAGCGCGGCGCGACGAGCGGCGGCGCGTTCTCGGCCGCGGGCGCCGTACTACTGTTCTCCCTGCCCATGCTCAACTTCGCGCTGGCGTACGGGATCCGGACCTGGAGCGGCTGGAACATGGCCGTCTGCTTCCTGCTGTCCTTCGCCGCCAACGTGCTCGTCGCCGCGCTGCTCGCGCTCATCGGCACGGTCTTCGCGAAGAAGGCCAAGAAGAGCAAGGGCCCGCAGAAGGTCGCCGCCTCGATGAAGGAGACCGCGGGCGTGCTGCAGCACGCCAAGCCGCACCCCCGTCAGCCGAACTCGACCGACAAGGCTGCCGAGGCTGTGGCACGCTCGTCCTCATGACGGACCCCGCCACTCCTTCGGCGCAACCCACCTCGGTCGTACGGCTCGACGTGCCCGGCGAAAAGCAGGTGACGCACCGGGACGTCGCGGCCAACGGCGCACGCTTCCACATCGCGGAACTGGGCGACGGCCCGCTGGTCCTCCTGTTGCACGGTTTCCCGCAGTTCTGGTGGGCCTGGCGGCATCAGCTGGCCGCTCTCGCCGACGCCGGCTTCAGGGCCGTGGCGATGGATCTGCGGGGGGTGGGCGGCAGCGACCGTACGCCCCGCGGTTACGACCCGGCGAACCTGGCGCTCGACATCACCGGGGTCGTACGGTCCCTGGGCGAGCCCGACGCCGCGCTCGTCGGCCACGATCTGGGCGGGTACCTCGCCTGGACGGCGGCCGCCATGCGCCCCAAGCTCGTGCGGCGGCTCGTGGTCGCCTCGATGCCGCACCCGCGACGCTGGCGCTCGGCGATGCTCGGCGACTTCAGGCAGACGGCCGCGGGCTCCTACATATGGGGGTTCCAGCGGCCCTGGATCCCCGAGCGCCACCTCACCGCCGACAACGCCGCCTTGGTCGGACGGCTGATCCGGGACTGGTCGGGCCCGCGACTGCCCGACGACGAGGCCGTGGAGGTGTACCGGCGCGCCATGTCCATCCCGTCGACGGCACACTGCTCGATCGAGCCGTACCGCTGGATGGTGCGCTCGCTGGCCCGCCCCGACGGCATCCAGTTCAACCGGCGCATGAAGCGGCCGGTGCGGGTGCCCACGCTGCATCTGCACGGCTCCCTGGACCCCGTGATGCGCACGAGGAGCGCGGCAGGATCGGGCGAGTACGTCGAGGCGCCGTACCGCTGGCGGCTGTTCGACGGGCTGGGCCACTTCCCGCACGAGGAGGACCCGGTGGCGTTCTCCGCCGAGCTGATCAACTGGCTCCGGGATCCCGAACCCGACCGCTGACCCACGTCCGAGCCACGTCCGGCCTCCGCCGGATCGGGCCCCGGGGAGATCACATGCGACCCCGTTCGGTGACCTCGCGGATGCGCTCGGTGGCTGGACGGGAACGCCCGTTCCCCGACCGGCCACATGCCCGCCGCATAAGCCAATTGGGGGGTGCAGGGGCGGTTATCGACCTTGGGGCGGGGGCAGACGTCGGGGTATGGGCTGGACGCACGACTACAGTGACGTAGCACGCAACCGCAGCTCGGCCGCAGGGCCGGGCTCCCACGAGGGGGGCGCCCCGCAGCTGGCGGGCACCGACCCCCGCGTCAGCATCCACCACATTCTGCGCCGCCGGGCCCGCTGGGTCTCGGTACGTCTGCGTCACCAACGCGGCTGACCCGGTCTTCCGGAAAGCCGGTGCCCCCCGCTCTCCGGAGTCAGAGCGCACAGCTGTCGCTGTCCACCTGCTGATTCGCCGTACGCCCCTTGGAGATGTCCTCCCGGACCTCGTCCGCGGTGAGCGCGTACCCGGTGTCGGGGTCGTCGAGGGACTTGGCGAAGACCACTCCGTAGACCCTGCCCTCGGATGTGAGCAAGGGGCCTCCGGAGTTGCCCTGGCGGACGGTCGCGAACAGCGAGTACACATCGCGGCGGACCGTGCCGCGGTGGTAGATGTCCGGGCCGTTGGCCGTGATGCGGCCTCGGACGCGCGCGGGCTGGACGTTGTACGAGCCGTTCTCCGGGAATCCGGCGACGATCGCGTTGCTGCCGCCGGCCGCGTCCTTGGACGTGAACTGCAGCGCCGGCGCACTCAGGTCGGGCACGTCGAGTACGGCGATGTCGCGGTGCCAGTCGTAGAGGACGACCTTCGCGTCGTACCTCCTGCCCTCGCCGCCTATCTGGACGGTGGGCTCGTCGACCCCGCCGACCACGTGCGCGTTGGTCATCACGCGGCGGTTGCCGAAGACGAAGCCGGTGCCTTCGAGGACCTTGCCGCAGCGCTGCGCCGTACCCATGACCTTGACGATGGACCGCTGTGCGCGCGTGGCAACCTCACTCTTCGCGAGGGCCGGGTCGGGGGGCCGCACCTCGGTGATGGGCTCGTTCGCGAACGGACTGAAAACCTGCGGGAAGCCGTTCTGCGCGAGGACCGTGGAGAAGTCGGCGAACCAGGTGTCCGCCTGCTCGGGCAGGGCACGGGAGACCCCGAGGAGCACCTTGGAGCTGCGGACCTCCTTGCCGAGCGTCGGCAGCGTCGTACCGGCGAGGGCCGAGCCGATCAGCCAGGCGACCAGGAGCATCGCCACCACGTTGACGAGGGCGCCGCCCGTGGCGTCCAGGGCGCGTGCCGGGGACCAGGTGATGTACCGGCGCAGCTTGTTGCCGAGGTGCGTGGTCAGAGCCTGGCCGACGGAAGCGCAGACGATCACGACGACGACAGCGACGACGGCGGCGGTCGTGCTCACCTTGTGGTCACTCGTCGCCCTGTCCCAGAGGAAGGGCAGCAGATAGACCGCAAGCAGCCCGCCCCCCAGAAAGCCGATCACCGACAGGATGCCGACGACGAAACCCTGGCGGTAGCCGACGATCGCGAACCACACGGCGGCGACCAGCAACAGGATGTCCAGCACGTTCACTGATTCGAGCCTCGCCTCGTCACATTCGGGCCGTCTTCGTCCGGCCGGGGACCCGGCCCGTCACACAACGGCAAGAGGGCACGGCGTCCCCCGGAAAAAGACAGCACGGGGGTCACCTTGTCATGCGCGCCAGTCCAGCGGGACCTGCTTGTCACGGTCCCAGGGGCGCTCCCAGCCCGCGTAGTGCAGCAGGCGGTCGATGACGCCCGCCGTGAAACCCCAGACAAGGGCGGATTCGACCAGGAATGCCGGACCCCGATGGCCACTGGGATGAACGGTGGTGGCTCTGTTGGCCGGATCCGTGAGATCCGCCACGGGCACGGTGAAGACCCGCGCAGTCTCATTGGGATCGACGACACCCACCGGGCTCCTCTCGCGCCACCAGCCTAGGACGGGGGTCACGACGAAACCGCTGACCGGGATGTACAGCTTGGGCAGCACGCCGAAGAGCTGGACACCGCTCGGATCGAGCCCGGTCTCCTCCTCGGCCTCGCGGAGAGCGGCCCGCAGCGGGCCGTCGGCCTTCGGGTCGCCGTCCTCGGGGTCGAGGGCGCCACCGGGGAACGAGGGCTGGCCCGCGTGCGAGCGCAGCGAACCGGCGCGCTCCATCAGCAGCATCTCGGGGCCGTGATCGCCCTCGCCGAACAGGATCAGCACGGCCGACTGGCGCCCCGCGCCGTCCTCCGGCGGCAGAAATCGGCTGAGCTGGAGCGGCTCGACGGTCTGCACCGCCCGCACGACCGGGTCCAGCCAGTCGGGCAGTCCCTCCGTGTTCAGACGCAGCCGTTCGCCGTCCGTGTCGCTCATGCGATCCGTATTACTCGCGTGTGTCATCGCCACCCCCGTTCTGCCGATCCCAACGCCCGCGGAAGCGTGAATCGTTCCGCACGTCCCCCGTGTGGGTGTCCTGGGAACCGGCCCGCCGTGCGCCGTCCCTCGCCTGACCGGCGCGCGCTCCCGCCCCGGCGCCTCACCCGGCCCCCAGCGGCGGCGCAGGCTTGCCGCCCGCGTCCAGATAGGCCTGCGGAGGCTTGAGCCGCTGGCCCGGGAAGCCGCCCTTCTCGTACTTCAGGAGCTTCTTCGCCTTCTCGGGATCGGTCTCGCCCTCCCCGTACGCCGGGCACAGCGGGGCGATCGGGCAGGCGCCGCAGGCCGGCTTGCGGGCATGGCAGATCCGGCGGCCGTGGAAGATCACATGGTGCGACAGCATCGTCCACTCGCTCTTCGGGAAGAGCGCACCGACCGCCGCCTCGATCTTGTCGGGGTCGGTCTGGTCGGTCCACTGCCACCGGCGTACGAGCCGCTGGAAATGCGTGTCGACGGTGATGCCGGGGTGGCCGAAGGCGTTCCCCAGCACCACGAAAGCGGTCTTGCGGCCCACGCCGGGCAGCTTGACGAGGTCCTCCACGGTGTCGGGCACCTCGCCGCCGAACTGCTCCACCAGCGCCTTGGAGAGACCGATCACGGACTTGGTCTTGGCCCGGAAGAAGCCGGTCGGGCGCAGGATCTCCTCGACCTCCTCCGGATTGGCCGCCGCGAGATCCTCGGGGGTCGGGTACCTGGCGAAGAGTCCCGGGGTGGTCTGGTTCACCCGCAGGTCGGTGGTCTGCGCGGACAGGACCGTCGCCACGATCAGCTGGAAGGGGTTCTCGAAGTCCAGCTCCGGGTGGGCGTACGGGTACACCTCGGCGAGTTCGCGGTTGATACGGCGGGCGCGGCGGACGAGAGCTGCGCGTGACTCGTTGCCGGGTGGCTTCGCGGCGATCGTCCTGGCCGGAGCGGCTGCCTTCACGGCGACCGTGCCCTTCTCGTAGACGGCCTCCGGCGTGGCGGCCTTCTTCGCCGTGGTGGCCTTCTTGACCGCGGCCTTCGCCGCCGGGGTCTTCTTGGCGGCCGTCTTCTTCGCCGGCGCCGTCTTCTTCGCCGCCGGGCTCTTCTTGGCAGCCGTCTTGCCGGGAGCCGTCTTCTTCACCGACGCCGTTTTCGCGGGAGTGGCGGTCTTGGCCGATGCGGCCGTCCCGGAAGCGGCGGAGGCCGTCTCCGAGGTGGCCTTCTTGGCGGTCGCCTTCCTGGCAGGCCGCTTCGACGGCGCCCGCTCAGGCGTCGCCTTCGCCGTCTTTGCCGTTTTCCTGCCGCCGCCGGAGCCCTGTTCGCCCACAGCGGAATCGCGACGTACAACCACCCGCCCAGCCCCCTTGGCCTGTGCTCTCACCGGCGATTTGGACACCCGGCCAGCCTAAAGCCCGGCACCGACATCCGCCCCGAAGCCAGAAGATCGGCCCCCGATTGGACCCCTGCCGCATACCCCGGCACATCCGTGCGGCATCCTTGTGACAGATCACACTGTTTGGACCGTCCGGCAAAATGGGGAACACGGTCCCCTGGTATACGGGGGAGCAAGATCCCCTGAGCAGGTCGACAAGGAGAGAACTCGTGGACGACGTTCTGCGGCGCGCCCCGCTCTTCGCGGCGCTCGATGACGAGCAGGCCGCGGAGCTCCGCGCCTCCATGAGTGAGGTGACCCTCGCCCGCGGCGACTCGCTGTTCCACGAGGGCGACCCCGGTGACCGCCTGTACGTGGTCATGGAGGGCAAGGTCAAGCTTCACCGCACCTCACCCGACGGCCGCGAGAACATGCTCGCGGTCCTCGGCCCCGGTGAGCTGATCGGCGAGCTGTCGCTGTTCGACCCCGGTCCGCGTACGGCGACGGCCACCGCGCTGACCGAGGTCAAGCTGCTGGGCCTGGGCCACGGCGACCTCCAGCCGTGGCTGAACGCGCGGCCCGAGGTGGCCGCGGCCCTGCTGCGCGCCGTCGCACGACGGCTGCGCAAGACCAACGACCAGATGTCCGACCTGGTCTTCTCGGACGTGCCCGGCCGTGTGGCCCGCGCGCTGCTGGACCTCTCGCGACGGTTCGGCGTGCAGTCCGAGGAGGGCATCCACGTCGTGCACGACCTCACCCAGGAGGAGCTGGCTCAGCTGGTCGGCGCGTCCCGGGAGACGGTCAACAAGGCGCTGGCGGACTTCGCCGGGCGTGGCTGGCTCCGTCTGGAGGCCCGCGCGGTGATCCTGCTGGACGTGGAGCGGCTGGCCAAGCGCTCCCGCTGACGCCTGGTCCCGGCCGGTACGACCCTGGGCCCCGTCCTCCGAGGAGGCGGGGCCCGTTGTCGTCGCTGTCAGGGCCTTCGCCCGCGCATCCTCGCTCCGGCCTGAACGGCCTCGCCGCCGAGCGGCGTCTTGCGGCCCGTCGTCGACCAGGTTCGTGGGCGGCTTCCGGGCGCCTCAGATCAGCCCGTGTTCCCGCAGGTAGTCCAGTTGCGCCCGTACGGACAGCTCGGCCGCCGGCCACAGGGAACGGTCCACGTCCGCGTAGACGTGTGCCACGACCGCCTCGGGTGTGCGGTGACCGTTCTCGACCGCGGTCTCGACCTGGGCGAGTCGGTGGGCGCGGTGGGCGAGGTAGAACTCCACGGCGCCCTGGGCGTCCTCCAGGACGGGCCCGTGGCCCGGCAGCACGGTGTGGACGCCGTCGTCGACGGTCAGCGACCTCAGGCGGCGCAGGGAGTCCAGATAGTCCCCGAGGCGGCCGTCGGGGTGCGCCACGACGGCCGTACCGCGGCCGAGGATGGTGTCACCCGTCAGGACGGCGCGATCGGCCGGGAGGTGGAAGCTCAGCGAGTCCGCGGTATGGCCCGGCGTCGACACGACGCGCAGTTCCAGGCCGCCGACCGTGACGACATCGCCGTGGCCGAGTCCCTCGTCGCCGAGCCGGAGCGCCGGGTCCAGGGCGCGCACATGGGTGCGGGTCAGTTCGGCGAACCGTACGGCGCCCTCCGCGTGGTCCGGGTGGCCGTGCGTGAGCAGCGTGAGCGCGACCTGTTTGCCGGCCTTCTCCACCGTGTCGATCACATTGCTCAGGTGTCCGTCGTCGAGCGGCCCGGGATCGATCACCACCGCGAGCCCGGAGTCGGGCTCGGAGACGATCCAGGTGTTGGTGCCGTCGAGGGTCATCGCCGACGCGTTGGGGGCGAGGACGTTGACGGCACGCTCGGTGGCGGGACCCGAGAGGACCCCGCCGCGCGGCTGTCCGGGGAGAGCTGCGGCGTCCGTCATGCGGAGGCACCTTCCGTGGCGTGGTTCATGCGGGCGCTCCACCCGTCGGGATGTGCTTGGTGAACTCGTCGTGGCCCGGCCAGCTCAGCACCACCTCGCCGTCCTCCAGGCGGGCCCGGGCCAGAACCGGGGTCAGATCGCGGTCCGGCGCGGCCCGCAGAGCGTCGGCCGCGGTGGCGTAGGGCACCAGCTGGCGCAGGGTCGCGACGGTCGGCGGCATCATGAGCAGTTCGCCCTTGTCGTACGCGGCCGCCGCCTCCGACGGACGGATCCACACCGTGCGGTCGGCCTCCGTGGAGGCGTTCCGGGTGCGCTGCCCCTCGGGGAGCGCGGCCACGAAGAACCAGGTGTCGTAGCGGCGGGGCTCGAACTCGGGGGTGATCCAGCGCGTCCACGCGCCCAGCAGGTCCGAGCGCAGGACGAGCCCCCGGCGGTCGAGGAACTCGGCGAAGGAGAGGTCGCGGGCGACCAGCGAGGCGCGGTCCGCCTCCCAGTCCGTGCCCGTGGTGTCCCCCACGACGGTCTCCGGGGTGGGCCCGGCCAGCAGGACACCGGCCTCCTCGTACGTCTCCCGTACGGCGGCGCAGACGATGGCCTGGGCGGACGTCTCGTCGACACCGAGGCGGTCCGCCCACCACGCGCGCGTGGGACCCGCCCAGCGGATCGTGCGGTCGTGGTCGCGCGGGTCGACACCGCCGCCCGGGTAGGCGTACGCGCCTCCGGCGAAGGCCATGGAGGCGCGTCTGCGCAACATGTGGACGGCGGGGAACCCGTCGGTGTCCCGGAGGAGCATCACGGTGGCCGCGCGCTTCGGGACGACCGGAGTGAGCGTGCCCTCCGCGAGTGCGCGGATCCGCTCTGGCCACTCCGGTGGAAACCACTGACCATTCCCCATGGGCGGAGGCTATCCCGTAGTGAGCTGATGTTCGAGAGGCAATGATCGTCTCCTCCAGGGGACCAGCGCCTCTCCAGCACCCGTATCCGGGCGGGACGGCCGTCACCCTGGGGGGTCGATCACGCCTCGGTCAGCTCCACCTGGATCTCCACCTCGACCGGCGCGTCCAGCGGAAGCACCGCCACGCCGACCGCGCTGCGGGCGTGCACGCCCTTGTCGCCGAGCACCTCGGCGAGCAGCTCGCTGGCACCGTTGACCACGCCCGGCTGGCCCGTGAAGTCCGACGCCGACGCCACGAAGCCGACGACCTTCACGACGCGCGCGATACGGTCGAGGTCGCCCGTCACGGACTTGACCGCGGCCAGAGCGTTCAACGCGCAGGTGCGGGCCAGGTCCTTGGCCTCCTCGGCGGTGACCTCGGCGCCCACCTTGCCGGTCACCGGAAGCTTGCCCTCGACCATCGGGAGCTGGCCGGCGGTGTACACATACGCCCCGGACCGCACGGCCGGCTGGTAGGCGGCGAGCGGCGGCACGACCTCTGGCAGCGTCAGCCCCAGTTCGGCAAGGCGTGACTCGACCGCGCTCATGCCTGCTTCTCCCGCTTCAGGTAGGCCACCAGCTGCTCGGGGTTCGGCCCGGGCACGACCTGGACGAGCTCCCAGCCGTCCTCGCCCCAGGTGTCCAGAATCTGCTTCGTGGCGTGGACGAGCAGCGGCACGGTTGCGTATTCCCACTTGGTCATGGGCCGACTGTAGCCGTTGCGGGGACCGGGTCATGTGGCCGACCACGGTCCTGGTGGGACCAGCGGCATCCGTTCGACCACGACCCCGATGTGACCGGCGGTATCCGGCCGTCCGGCGCGTCGGTTCGAGGGGACATGGGGCCGACGGCGGAGGGAGTTGTCCACAGCCTCCCGCGTAGGGCGCACACAGACTGGTTAGGCTCGAAGACGTGAGCAGGCTCCAGGTCGTAAGCGGCAAGGGCGGCACCGGTAAGACCACGGTGGCCGCCGCACTGGCGCTCGCCCTCGCGACCGAGGGCAAGCGCACTCTCCTCGTCGAGGTGGAGGGCAGACAAGGCATCGCACAACTCTTCGAGACGGAGGCGCTGCCGTACGAGGAGCGCAAGATCGCCGTCGCCCCGGGCGGCGGCGAGGTGTACGCGCTGGCCATCGACCCCGAACTCGCCCTGCTGGACTACCTCCAGATGTTCTACAAACTGGGGGGCGCCGGGCGGGCGCTGAGGAAGCTCGGTGCCATCGACTTCGCCACCACCATCGCGCCCGGCCTGAGGGATGTGCTCCTGACCGGCAAGGCGTGCGAGGCCGTCCGCAGGAAGGACCGCGAGGGCCGGTTCGTGTACGACTACGTGGTGATGGACGCGCCGCCCACCGGACGCATCGCCCGCTTCCTGAACGTGAACGACGAGGTGGCCGGCCTCGCCAAGATCGGCCCGATACACAATCAGGCCCAGGCCGTGATGCGGGTGCTCAAGTCCCGGGAGACGGCCGTGCATCTGGTGGCGCTCCTGGAGGAGATGCCCGTCCAGGAGACGGCGGACGGGATCACCGAACTGCGTGCCGCGAAGCTGCAGGTGGGCCGGATCATCGTGAACATGGTGCGGCCCATGGTGCTGGACGAGTCGGACCTCGACCTCGCGCGGGCCGTGCCGCGAACGGCCGTCGCCAAGTCCCTGTCGGCCGCCGGCCTCGGCGGGGCGCGCCGTGGCGGGCTCGCGGAGCGACTGGTGGACCCGCTGCTCGAGCAGGCCGACGAGTACGCGGAGCGGTTCGCCCTGGAGCGCGAGCAGCGGAGCACGCTCACGGAACTGGGCCTGCCCCTGCACGAACTGCCGCTGCTCGCCGAAGGAATGGACCTGGCGGGCCTGTACGAACTTGCCACGGAACTGCGTCAGCAAGGGATCTCATGACATCGGACCCCGCCCCCGCGAGCGACGACACGGCCTCCGCCCAGGACGGGGCCAATCCCCTCGACACGAACTCCACGCGCGCGTTGAACCCGGGCCCCGTCCTGGAGGTCGACCCGCTCCTCGACGACCCGAACACCCGCATCGTCGTGTGCTGCGGCTCCGGCGGCGTCGGCAAGACGACGACGGCGGCCGCCCTGGGGCTGCGCGCCGCCGAGCGCGGCCGCAAGGTGGTCGTGCTGACCATCGACCCGGCTCGCCGGCTCGCCCAGTCCATGGGCATCGACGCGCTCGACAACACCCCCCGGCGGGTGAAGGGCATCGACGAGAGCGCGGGCGGCGAACTGCACGCCATGATGCTCGACATGAAGCGCACCTTCGACGAGATCGTCGAGGCGCACGCGGATCGCGAGCGGGCCGCCGCCATTCTGGGCAACCCCTTCTACCAGTCGCTCTCGGCGGGCTTCGCGGGCACGCAGGAGTACATGGCGATGGAGAAGCTGGGGCAGCTGCGGGCGCGGGACGAATGGGACCTGATCGTCGTCGACACCCCGCCCTCTCGGTCCGCACTGGACTTCCTGGATGCCCCCAAGCGCCTCGGGTCCTTCCTCGACGGCAAGCTGATCCGGGTCCTGATGGCCCCGGCGAAGGTGGGCGGCCGTGCGGGGATGAAGTTCCTGAACGTCGGGATGTCGATGATGACGGGCGCCCTGGGCAAGCTGCTCGGGGGCCAGCTCCTGAAGGACGTCCAGACGTTCGTGGCCGCCATGGACACCATGTTCGGAGGGTTCCGCACGCGCGCGGACGCCACCTACAAGCTGCTCCAGGCGCCCGGTACGGCGTTCCTGGTGGTGGCGGCGCCCGAGCGGGACGCACTGCGGGAGGCGGCGTACTTCGTGCAGCGCCTGGCCGCCGAGGACATGCCGCTGGCCGGCCTGGTGCTGAACCGTGTCCACGGCAGCGGCGCCGCCCAGCTCTCCGCCGAGCGAGCGCTCGGCGCCGCCGAAAATCTTGAAGAGTCCCGCATTGTGGATCAGCGGGGCGGGAAAGCTGGAATTCGTAACTCTCCCGACACGCACGGCAGTTCAGAAGCTTCTCCATCCGGAGCACCGGACCGTGACGCAGGCTCCCCCGCCGCCGCGGACCAGGACCGGAGCGTCGAGCAACTCACCGCAGGCCTGTTGAGGCTGCATGCGGAGCGTATGCACCTGCTCTCCCGCGAGCAGCGCACCCGTGACCGTTTCACCGCACGTCACCCGGAGGTGCCTGTGGCGGAAGTGGCCGCGCTGCCCGGCGACGTCCACGACCTGCCGGGACTGCGGAACATCGGGGACCGGCTCGCGGCCAACCAACTCGGTGGCACCGAGGAGGACGAGGCGTACGCGTAGGGAGCCTTGGGCGCCCGCCCTGGGCGCCCCGGGCCCTGTGGCGCCGTGTCCTTCTGCACGCCGGGCCCACGCGAGGGTGCCGACGGCACCCGGCCACGGCTGCGACCAGGCCGGCGACATCCGCCCGAGTCCTGTCCGCCCCACACCAAGGCGGCCGTAGGAACGAGACCTGTGCGCGGATGCCCTCTGCCGACCCACAACTCAACAGCGAGCCGGCCACGAACCCCCGTGGCCAGAGAGCCGCAAGAGGCTGCGGGGAGCGCCCCGCAGGCCCAACGTGCGACCCAATGACCGAAATGCCCGTTGTAAAGGCATATTTGTGACGACCGCAACACAGGCCAAGCCGTTCACGGCGACAACCGCCCCACCAGGCAGGCCCCCAAGACGTCACCGCCTCGGCGAATCAGCTCCCGTGGATCCCGCGAACACCACGGGTTCCGCGAATGCCACCAAGGGCAGGCCGGGGCGCCCGAGGGCGCCCCGCATCCGGCCATGGGCGCGCGTACCGAACATCCAGCAATGGCCAGGCGCGCCGGCCGCGGACAGCCATACGCCGGGGTGACCAACGGCCCCCTCCGGCGGCGAACTCCGCACCCGGAAGCGACTCCGCCCGTCAGCCCACAGCGGCGTAGTTCTCGTAGACCTCTTCCTCGTCAAGTGGCAGCAGACCCGCTCCGCGCTCGTACTCGGTGCGCGCGGTCTCCAGTAGGTGGCGCCACGAGGTGACGGTCGGCCGCCTGCGCAGCAGTGCGCGGCGCTCCCGCTCCGTCATGCCTCCCCACACGCCGAACTCGACGCGGTTGTCCAAAGCATCGGCCAGACATTCCGTGCGTACCGGACATCCGGTGCACACTGCCTTGGCCCTGTTCTGCGCTGCTCCTTGCACAAACAGTTCATCTGGATCGGTAGTGCGGCAGGCCGCCTGCGCACTCCAGTCGGTTACCCAGCCCATACCGGCGCCGTCCTCTCCCGAATCGAGGCTCCCCCACGGCGGCAGCGGCATATTCACCGCCGCCAGTTGAGGACGTTACGGAAGGTGGGCACAGCGCAACACCCCCTTCGGGCCCAATCTTGAATGGCCCGAACGGACTATGGGTAAACGGCAGATCACCCGGGGGAGTGAGCTGACGACATACGCGACTTACCGGAAAAACCGGGCAGTTCGGCTGCGTCACAACGGATGCCTGGTGACACACAAGGCGGATTCGGACACGTACCCAACATAAAAGTTGGGGAACACCGGAACGATTCGGGTTCGCCGGACGTACTTGATACGTGGCCCTACTGCTGTGACAGTTGAGATCAGCTTAGGCCAAGGCCTATACGCGTGTCCGGCGAATGAGAACGTAGGCTTCCCTCATGCCAAAGAAGCGCTCGGGCGGGGGGCTGTCCCCCGTGCAGCAGGCCGCCAAGTTCCTCGGAGTGAGTGTGCTCGCGGGGGCGGTGATGGCCGGCATCGCGCTGCCCGCCGCAGGCGCGCTCGGGCTTGCCGCCAAGGGGTCGGTCAAGGGATTCGACGAGATCCCGGCCAATCTCAAGAGCCCGCAGCTGAGCCAGCGCACCACCATCCTCGACAACGAGGGGAGCGCGATCGCCACGGTCTACTCGCGCGACCGCACGGTGGTGGAACTCAAGGACATCTCGCCGTACGTGCAGAAGGCGATCGTCGCGATCGAGGACTCGCGGTTCTACCAGCACGGCGCGATCGACCTGAAGGGCGTCCTGCGCGCGCTGAACCAGAACGCGCAGAACGGCGGAGTGGCCCAGGGCGCCTCCACGCTCACCCAGCAGCTGGTGAAGAACTACTTCGTGGAGGAGGCCGGCGACGACCCGACGAAGGTCGCCCAGGCCACCCAGCAGACGTTCGGCCGGAAGATCCGCGAGCTGAAGTACGCGATCCAGATCGAGCAGAAGCTCGGCAAGAAGAAGATCCTCGAGAACTACCTGAACATCACGTTCTTCGGTCAGCAGGCGTACGGCGTCGAGGCCGCCTCCCAGCGCTACTTCTCCAAGCACGCCAAGGATCTCAACCTTCAGGAGTCCGCGCTGCTCGCGGGTCTCGTCCAGTCGCCCACCCGGTACGACCCGGTGAGCGACGAGGCGGAGGCCAAGAAGCGGCGCGACGTGGTGCTTCAGCGCATGGCCGAGGTGCACGACATCACGCAGGGCGAAGCCGACAAGGCCAAGGCGACCCCCCTCGGGCTGCACGTCAGCCAGCCGAAGAACGGCTGCATCACGGCGGTCAAGGGCGCGGGCTTCTTCTGCGACTACGTCCGCGAGGTGTTCCTGAACAACCCGGTCTTCGGCAAGACCCAGACGGACCGGGCGAAGATCTGGAACCGCGGCGGCCTCACGATCCGCACGACGCTGGACCCGCAGGCGCAGGACTCGGTGCAGAAGTCCATCAAGGAGCACGTCAACCAGAGCGACGACGTGGCCACGGCCGCGACCATCGTCGAGCCCGGCACCGGCAAGATCCTCGGTATGGGCCAGTCCCGCCCGTACGGCTTCGGCAAGAACGAGACGCAGATCAACCTCTCGGTGGACAAGGCGATGGGCGGTGGCGCGGGCTACCAGCCCGGTTCGACGTTCAAGCCGATCGTTGCCGCCGCCGCCATCGAGGGCGGCATGCCCGCCACCCAGGAGTACCCGTCGCCCTACGAGATGGCGTACCCCAGCCCGGTGTCGACCTGCGACGGCAAGCAGTGGGTGAACACCGACGGCACCAAGCTCACCAACGAGGACGAGTCGGAGCACGGTCCGTACGGCATGAAGGAAGCGACCGCCAAGTCGGTCAACACCTACTACGTGCAGTTGATCAGTGACATCGGCATCTGTCCGGTCACGCAGATGGCCAAGAAGATGGGCGTGAACCGCGCGGACGGCGGGCAGATCAACCAGGCCCCGTCGATCGCGCTCGGCACCCAGGAGATGTCCCCACTGACCATGGCGAGCGCGTACGCGACCTTCGCCGACCGCGGCACGTACTGCACCCCGGTCGCCATCGAGTCGATCACACAGACCGTCGGCAACCAGAAGAAGTCGCTGCCCGTTCCGAAGACGACGTGCTCACGCGCGATGTCGGAGACCACCGCGGACACGATCAACACCATCCTGAAGGGCGTGGTCGAGGACGGTACCGGCACGCAGGCCGGCCTCGGCGACCGCCCCAGCGCGGGCAAGACCGGTACGACGGACTTCCGCTACGCGGCCTGGTTCGTCGGCTACACGCCGAACATGGCGGGCGCGGTCTGGGTCGGCGATCCGGCGCACAAGCGGCAGATGACCCACATCACCATCGGCGGCGTCACCTACGACAAGGTCTACGGCGGCCAGGTCCCGGGCCCGATCTGGCGCGACATGATGTCGAGCGCGCTGTCGGGCAAGCCGGTCGAGGACTTCAACCTGGTCAACATCCCCGACAGCCCCGACCGGAGGGACGGCGGAGACGGGCACGGCAACGGCGACACCAACGGGAACCAGAACGGCGGACAGATCGGCGGTCTGATCGACGGCGGGCTGACCATCGGCGGGACCACAGGGGCCACCAACGGATCGACCAACGGCGGCGCGAACCCGCAACCGTCCTTCTCCATCCCCGAGGGATTTCTCCAGGGGAACGGGAACGGAACCGGCGGCCGGAGGGGCTGACCAGCCCGAGTTCCGCGTTTCCCCTCCTTGTACGACGACGGGGGCGTCCCTCCTGTGAAGGGACGCCTCCGCTGTCGTACGCACCCGTAGGCGCCGGCGCGAGGCCGGAGCGGTCAGCCGCCCGCGAGGAGCTCCTTGACCACGGCGGCGACCCGGCCGCCCTCCGCCTGGCCCGCCACCTTCGGGTTCACGATCTTCATGACCTGTCCCATGGCGCGCGGGCCCTCTGCACCGGCCGCCTTCGCCTCCTCCACGGCCTGGGCGACGATCTGTCGCAGCTCGTCGTCGGACATCGGCTTGGGCAGGTACCCGGCGAGCACCTCTCCCTCCGCCTTCTCCCGCTCGGCCTGCTCGGGGCGCCCGCCCTGCGCGAAGGCATCGGCGGCCTCCCGGCGCTTCTTCGCCTCGCGGGTGATCACCTTGGTGACCTCGTCGTCGGAGAGTTCGCGCTTCTCCTTGCCCGCGACCTCCTCCTTGGTGATGGCGGCGAGCGTCAGCCGGAGCGTCGAGGAGCGGAGCTCGTCGCGCTCCTTGATCGCGGCGTTGAGGTCTTCGTGCAGCTTCGACTTGAGCGTGGTCATGGCTCCGATTGTGGCAGGTACGACATGGCGGCTGCCCGTCGATTTCCACAGGCGCGGCCGTTGTCCGCACGTCCGGACCCCCATGGGCTCCCGTTCTGCACACGCGCCTGCGCGGGCGATGCGCCGTTGTCCACAGGTGAGTCGAGGTGCCCTCGTGTTCTGACACGATGGTCCTATGCGCGCGCTATACGGAGTACCCCTGGGAATCACGGCGGTTGCCGCCGCCGGACTGCTGTACTCGGCCGGGTTCGAGACCCGTTCCTTCCGGCTGCGCCGGGTGACGGTCCCGGTGCTGCCCCCAGGGGCCCGTCCCTTGCGCGTACTCCAGATCTCCGACATCCACATGGTGAGCGGGCAGCGCAAGAAGCAGCGCTGGCTGCGTTCGCTGGCGGGCCTGGCCCCGGACTTCGTGATCAACACCGGAGACAACCTCTCCGACCCTGAGGGCGTTCCGGAGGTGCTGGACGCACTGGGCCCGCTGATGGAGTTCCCGGGGGCGTACGTCTTCGGTTCGAACGACTACTACGGCCCCACACTGCGCAACCCCGGACGCTACTTGGTGGAGAAGGCGAGGGGGCAGCACGGCCTGAACGGCAATGCGCCCGTGGTCGGTGTGATCCACAACCCCTGGGAGGACCTGCGCGACGGCTTCGACGCGGCGGGCTGGGTGAACCTGACGAACACCCGGGGCACACTCAAGATCGACGACCTGGACATCGAGCTGACAGGTCTGGACGACCCGCACATCAAGCGCGACCGGTACGCGCGCGTCGCGGGGGGCCCGTCCTCGTCGGCGGACTTCTCCATGGGCGTGGTCCACGCGCCGTATCTGCGCAGCCTCGACGCGTTCACGGCCGACGGCTATCCGCTGATCCTGGCGGGCCACACCCACGGCGGCCAGTTGTGCATCCCCTTCTACGGCGCCCTGGTCACCAACTGCGACCTGGACACGGACCGGGTGAAGGGCCTGTCCCGGCACGCGGCGGAGGGTCAGTCGTCCTACCTGCATGTGTCGGCGGGCTGCGGGACGAGCCGCTATACGCCCGTACGGTTCGCGTGCCCGCCGGAGGCGTCGCTGCTGACGCTGATCGCCAAGGAGTAGCGGCCGAAGGAGACGCAGCAGGGCCGGGCACCGACCGAGGATGTCACCTGCCCGGACTACCCGTATCGCCCGTTTTGCCCTCCCCGCTTAACGTGAGGGCATGACCTCGCCGATACCCAAGGAGATCCCGGACCTCCCGGCGGTGCCGGGCAGGCGAGGGCTGCGGCCGTCTGTCGTGCCCGTAGCCGCCGTGGTGGCTCCCGTGTTCCGCCCGATGGCGGCCTCCTACCGCATGCTGCTCGCGGCAGCGGCCGGGGCGGCGGTGGCCGTCGACCTTCTCCTGGGCAGCCCGGTCCAGGTGCTGAGCTACTTCACGATCCAGGCGAACATACTCGTCGCACTCGTCTTCGCGGTGTCGGCCTGGCGAGCGTGGACGGCTCGCCGCCCGCTGCCCCCGCTGGTGACCGGCGGCACGCTGTTGTACGCCTTGATCGCCGGCCTGGTCTACCACGTGCTGATCGTGAACGAACCCGGCCGCTTCTCCATGACGGGCCAGACCAGCCCACACCCCGGCTGGTCGTGGCTCGCCAACCAGGTGATGCACACGCTGACGCCGGTCGCGGCACTGCTGGACTGGCTCCTGCTGACGCGCCCGTCCGCGCTGACCCTGCGGCACGCACGGAAATGGCTGCTCTACCCCATGGCGTACCTGGTCTTCTCCCTGACGCGCGGCGAGCTGCTCCCGCCGGGTACGGAGGGCCGCTACCTCTACGCGTTCCTCGACGTGGGTCGGCTCGGCTACCGGAGCGTGCTCGCCAACGCACTCCTGATCGGCCTGGCGTGCTTCACCCTGGCTGTGCTCCTGGTCGCCCTCGACCACGTCCGCCCGGACCCGACCCGCTGCGGCTCGAAAACCGGATTTCGTCTCCAGCCCCCGGTGGGCTAAAGTAAACGTCGTCGCAGCGACAAGCAGCGACATCGGGGTGTAGCGCAGCTTGGCAGCGCGCTTCGTTCGGGACGAAGAGGTCGTGGGTTCAAATCCCGCCACCCCGACACAGGTCAGGCCACCTACTAGTCGCTAGTAGGTGGCCTGAGTGTTTCCCGTACTGCAGCGGAGTACAGCAACCGCTATGGCTCTTGGTAGCCGTCCCTGTACGGCTCCTCTTGCTGCTTGCGCTTGCCCCTCTTCTGCTTTCTGCCGCCGCCCAGAGCCTTGCCAAGCGCTTCGCCAAGGCCGCGCCCTGGCCGCGCGACGAGGCGGCCGGCGACCTGTTCGCCAGCTGACGGCCCGGGAACGGGACGTCTTTCGCCTCATCGCCACCGGCCTGACGAACGCCGAGATCGCCCAGCGCCTCCACCTCACCGAGGCCACCGTCAAGACCCACATCACGCGCATCCTGGCCAAGCCGCAGCTCCGGGACCGGGTCCAGGTGGTGATCTTCGCGTACGAACCCCAGCTGTGCCCGCGCGGAGCCTGACAGCTCGCGCCCGCGAGGCGGCGGCAGAAAAGGACGCCTCCCGGGCCTTCCCGGACGGACGATTTCACACAAACTGCTTACCGGCTACAGCCTTGTAGACACCAGGTGAACTGTAGATGATCGAACAGGGGCGTCCATTCGTCCCTGCCCTGAACGGTGGATGCGCGCATCCCCTGCCGGGGCGGTCGGATGAACCTCCGGCCCGGCGGGACCTCGCCACATGTGGTTGCCGCCCAACGGAGGCGAGGCAGAGGAGGCAGTCCTTGGCTGACACCCATCGTGGCGGAATGGGCGTCGAGATCCGTCGTCGTGCCGCGGCGCACCGTCCGGCACCGTCCCCGACCCCCACCGTGGGTGTCCCGGACGCCGAGCCCCAGCAGCTGCACCGCGGACTGACCCTGGTGGCCACGGTCAGCCTGTTCATCGGCACGCGCGCCGCCTGGACCACCGCGATGGCGTCGAGCCCGCCGGTCGCCGCCGCCATCTCCGTCTGCTACGCCTCGATCCTCGTCTGCGCCGTCCTCAGCCTCCTCGTGCGCACCCGCCGGGCACTGATCCGGGTCGACGCGGGCGTACTGGTCACCGCCGTCGCGCTGGTGATCTGCGGCTACCTGCTCGACCACGCCGGCAACGACGAAGGCGCGCTGACCGCCCAGGCCGCGAACCAGATCCTGCACGGCCAGCCGCTCTACGGCCAGCCATGGCCCTGGCTGTTCGCCAGGCACGGCGTCGGGATCACCAAGACCATGTCCGGCGGCGCCGACTACACCTACGGCTATCCCCCGCTGACCGCCCTGCTCGCCGCCCCGGTACACGCCATCGTCCACTCGACGACGGCCGCCACTCTGGTCCCCACAGGCGCGCTCCTGCTTTCCTCCATCCTGCTGTGGATCCTGCTGCCGGCACCCTGGCGATCCGCCGCCACGGCCGTGTGCCTCGGCTTCGGCCTCCTGCCCCACTACGCCTACGCCGGCTACCCGGCCATCACGGCCCTCGCCCTGCTCATCCCCGTCGTGGTCCGCTGGCCCGGCACGGGCGAGGGCGGCCGCCTCGGGCCGGCGGGCGTACTGCGGGCAGCCTGCCTGGGGGCCGCCTGCGCCGCCCAGCAACTGGCCTGGTTCCTCGCCCCGTTCCTCCTGATCGGCCTGTACGCCCTCCGGCGCGGCGAACTCGGCCCCCGGCGCGCCCTGGCAGTCACCGCCCGGTACACCGCCACCGCCGCCCTCACCTGGTCCGCGGTCAACGCGTACTTCGCCGTCCAGGACTTCCCGGACTGGCTGCACGGAATCCTGCTGCCACTGGAACAGAAGGCGATCCTGCACGGGCAGGGCGTGATGGGCATCTCCTACTACTTCACCGCAGGCAGCAGCCGCCTCGACTACTACTCCTACGGCAGCCAACTGCTCCTGTTCGGCCTGCTCGCAGCCACGCTGCTGTTCGTCCGGCGGCTGGGCCCCGCCCTCACCGTCCTGCCCTGGATCGCGTTCTACCTGGCCACGCGCTCCCAGGACGGCTACTTCCTGATGATGACCCCGCTGTGGCTGGCAGCCGCCGCGACCGTCCCGGCCGCCGCGTTCGCCACCGCCTGGCAGCCACGCCTGCCCCGCCTCACCGGCCGACGCGCGAAGGCCGTCGTCGCGGCCGGGTTGCTCGCCCCCGCCTTCGTGTGCGTCGTGATCGCTGCGGTGAGTACCCCTCCTCTGCGCATGAGCCTCACGCCGCACTTCGCCATGCACGGGTCACGTGCCGGTGTCACCGCCATCGAGGTCAGGGCCGTCAACACCACCGGTACGGCGCTTGAGCCGCACTTCGCGAGCCGTACCGGCCAGGGCGCCTCCAACTGGTGGACGATCGCCTCGGGTCCCGCCGTGCTGGCCCCGCACACCTCCGCGAACTATCGCGTGGAGCCCGAGGGGGGGTTCCGTGCGATGCCCGGTGGTCATGGGCCGGGAAACTATCTCATCGCCGTAACCGGCACACCGATGACGATCACCACCGCCCACATCCCGGCCGCCACTTCCGCCGTTCCGTAGGAGGGGGCGCACTTCCAGACCCCGCTCGCAGGAGTTCCGGCCGACCTGATCAGCGCGGGTGTGTACTGCAGACCGGGTATACACATGGCTTTTGGGACGTCGACGAGCACCCTGTATGCTCGGCGGCTGCGAAGGGGAGTAGCCCCGCAATACCGGTCGTCGACACACTGGAGCCCAGCGCCGGGTTCCCGGTGACCGGGCCCGCACGGTTCGTGTGCGGGCGGGCGAGACCTTCGGCCCTTTGTCGACGACGTATGCGCGTTGGCGGGGTCGAAGCTGCCGCCATCTCCCCTCGCGCGGTCGTTCTCGAAGCCCCCGCCGGTGCGGGAAGGTTTGGACGAGACCCGTGATTCATTTCGTTCTGTTGATCGTCTGCGCGGTGGCGATCTATCTGTCCTGCGAGTGGTTCGTCAATGCCGTGGAGTGGCTGGGCGAGCGCTTGAACGTGGGGAAGACGGCGGTCGGTACGATCCTGGCCGCCTTTGGTACCGCGCTGCCCGAGTCCGTGGTCACTCTCGTCGCGGTCACCACCGGTGGCACCGAAGAGGCCAAGAACATCGGCGTGGGTGCCGCGATGGGCGGCCCGCTGGCACTGGCCACCGTCGCCTACGGCGTGACCGGCGCAGTGCTGCTGCTCAAGCGCCGCAAGGAGCGCACGTCAGCGTTGGTCGCCGCGGGCGGCGTAGGGCCGGACCGCTTCGATCCGCAGGCGCCTCACACTGAGCAGGCGCTCGGCAGCGAAAAGGACATGCAGCGGCTGGCCAAGGACCAGAAGTGGTTCCTGCCGATCTTCATCGTCAAGGTGGCACTCGGCCTGGTCGCCTTCGCTTTCAAGCCCGCGCTCGGTCTGCTGTTCTTCGCCGCATACGCGGTCTACTTCTGGCGGGAGATCCGCGGTGGCCAAGCCGAGGACGGCGAAGAGGAGGAGCTGGAGCCGCTGAAGTTCCAGCCCAAGGCCGTCTCCCCCGCCACCTGGGCCGTCATCGCGCAGACGCTCGTCACCCTCGTCGTGATCTTCTTCGCCTCGCAGTTGTTCGTGAAGCAGCTGGACGCCATCGGTCCGATGCTGGGCCTGTCCGCCTCGGTCACCGCCCTGTTGCTCTCCCCGATCGCCACAGAACTCCCGGAGATCATGAACGCGATCATCTGGGTACGGCAGGGCAAGACCAAGCTGGCGCTCGCCAATATCTCGGGCGCCATGATGATCCAGGCCACCGTGCCCTCCGGCCTGGGTCTGCTGTTCACGACGTGGCATTTCGACGGCGCTCTGCTGTGGTCGGGTCTGATCACCATGGCGGCGATCGTCTACCTGCTGCTGACCATGCGCGCCCACAAGCTCACCCCAGCGCGTCTCGCGGTCGCGGCCGGCTTCTACGTGCTCTTCGCTCTCGGCCTGATACCCATCCTGCGCTGAGCGGGTGCCCCGTGCTGCCACCTGGGCCCGCGTGGCCGCACGGGACGGTGCTGTCGGTCGGACTTGCCTCCGACAGCCGGGCCACTTCCCGTCCGCGCGAATCAGCACTCGCCACAGCGAAGGAGCGTCTCCCTGTCATGGCAGGACACGCGCGCAGTACATCCGGCTTCCAGGAACCCACGAGCAGGCGGCGCCGGCGCCCCAAACGACGCATTGGCCGGTGGATCGCGTTGACCGTCTCGGTCCTGATCCTGGGGACCGCTGCCGTGGGTGGCTGGGTATATACGCACCTCAACGGCAACATCACGGGCGCCGACGTGGGCGATTCGCTCGGCGACAACCGGCCCAAGGCCGCCGTCGGGGGCCAGAACATCCTGGTCATCGGATCCGACAGCCGCAAAGGGCTCGGCGACGCCTACGGCAAGAACCTCACCACCATGCAGTCCGACACCCTGATGCTGCTGCACACCGGCGGCGACGGGAAATGGGCCACGGTCGTCTCCTTCCCCCGCGACTCCTGGGTGCAGATCCCCGCCTGCGACCGGGGCAACGGCACCCAGTCCACCGCCCACCACTTCAAGATCAACGAGGCGTTCGCGATCGGCGGCTCGACCGGCGACACCGCGAAGGCCGCCGCCTGCGCCATCAAGACCGTCGAGACGAACACCCACGTGCGGATCGACCACTTCCTGATCGTCGACTTCCGTGGCTTCACCGGCATGGTCAACGCGCTCGGCGGCGTCCAGGTCTGCCCGAAGCAGGCCATCCATGACAAGAAGGCTCACCTCGATCTGAAGGCCGGATGCCATATCGTCAAGGACGAGAAGGCCCTGGGCTATGTCCGCGCCCGCTACAGCATCGGCGACGGCTCCGACATCGGACGCATCGGCCGTCAGCAGGAATTCATGCAGTCCCTGGCCACCCGCGCCAAGTCCAAGCTCTACAACCCCACCGCCCTCTACGGCTTTCTGAACTCCGCCACCAAGTCCTTGACCGCAGACCCCGGCCTGGCCGGCCTCAAGCAGCTCTACAGTCTGGCCACCAGCGTCAAAGGCATAGCCACCGATCGCATCTCGTTCCTGACCGTCCCCAACTACCCGCGCGAGCGGGACGTGCCCACCGACAAGGCCAACGTCGCCTGGCAACTGCCCGCAGCCCAAGACCTGTTCACCGCTCTCAACCACGACCGGGAAATGACCAAGGCCGACCTGAAGAAGGCCACCGTCCACCTACCCGCGCCGGCGAGCACGGTGCACGTCACCGTCCTCAACGGCACCGGCACCAAAGGCGAAGCGTTGAAGGTCGCCGACCAACTCCGCGCCCTCGGCTTCCAGATCACCTCCACCGGCAACGCACGCGCCACGGTCGGCAAGACCACGCTCACCTACGCCCAGGGCCAGTCGGAGCAGGCCCAGGCACTCGCCGCCCGCCTGCCCGGCCTCACGCCCACCCTGTCGAGGCAGGCCGCCGCTGGAGCGGTCACGTTGACCATAGGCCCCGACCTGCCCGCCCTCAGCGGCTGACCCGCCCCGCAGACCGAAGGACCAAGCCGAACACCCCGCGCAGTCCGGGCCCGGGCACGGATGTCAGCACACCCACAACGGCAAGAGGCCTACTTCGTCCGGAGAACCGTGGCCGTGGACGACATCACACGGGCCGGCCCGGGCATGGATCCGCCATCGAACGGCTTCATGCCCGTGCCGGACGGCTGGATCTGCGCGGTCGTCCAGACCGTCGCGGAAGCGGCCTGGCACGGAGAGGACGGTCTGACTCTGCACACCTGGCTGTCGGTGACAGGCAGCGGCATGCGGCACCGAATGACAGATCACGGACTGCCTCCCGAAGGGCGCGTTGCGCACGAGTAACGCGCGCCACCTCAACGGCACATGACGACGCCCACCGGGGCTTCGATGGGCCCGGCCCCGGTGCGCTCCGTTCGCGGATCGCCTTGTTTCGGACCTTGGGCTCAGCGGTACCCGCGGCTGTCCCCTCCCCGAGCCAGACGAGGAACGCGAGGACGAAGATTCCCTCGACGATCAAGGAAAGGGCGCCGTAGGGAGGCTCCCATCCGGGTTCGTAGTAACCGCCCGGCAGGCCGACGGTGCGCGACAGCGCGAAACCGGTGATCATGCCGAGGCTCACGAGGGCCCCGACCAGCCACGCGGCCGGGGAACGCTTCAAGGTGACGAGTCCCACCGCCACGACCAGCATGACGGCACTTCCCACGGCGAACAGAACGCCGATGTAGAACTTCTCCTTGAGGTGATCAGGGACGAGCAGGGTGTGCAGCACCGTGTTGCCGGCCGCACAGCACACTCCCAGTCCTCTGAGGCGGGCTTCGGCGGAGTGCGTGGAGTTCATGGCGACTCCAACCGTTCGCTGGCATTGGAGGGTTCAAAGACTCAGCACGACGGCGGCAGCGATCCCTCCCAGGCTCAAGGCGAAGGCGCCCGCGGCCCAGCCGCCGACGCCCCAGCGGAAGATCCGGTCAACGGCCAGCCGGCCGGGACCCATCAGGGCGACGGCCAGGGCGACGACGGCGATGCAGACGCTGTACTCCACGCCGCCGCGGGTCTCCCACAGACCGTGGGAGCCGGTCACGGTGACCATGGCGTTGATCATCACGCCGATGAGGGCGGCGGCCGCGAGCGGGGTGAGCAGCCCCACAGCCAGGCCGAGGCCACCGAGGAACTCGGACAGACCGCCGACCAGGGCGTAGACCTTTCCCGGGTGGTAACCAAGGGCTGCGAACCCCCGACCGGTCGCCGTCAGCCCCTTGCCCCCGAAAAGCCCGAACAGCTTCTGAGCGCCGTGGCCGGCCATCAGCAGTCCGAAGGCCAGCCTGATCAGCAAAAGCCCCCAGTCGGAGGCGGACGACCTCGGCGTCACGGTGTGCCGCGCTGCCGGTTCCAGGGGAGCCGAGGTCTGGTGCACATAAATCTTCGTAGCCATGGCATGCTCCGGTGAGCATGTGAACTAGGGCGCTTCCTCAGCCCGGCCCGCGCCGAGCCATCGGCGGCGGGCATTCACGCCACATCGCTGGCGGATGCTTCCCGGCCGCAGCCTCTGCGCCGGTTCACCGCCCGCAGGCGGTTCCGGGTTCCGAGGGGCCTTGAGCCTCGCCGTCGGCGCGGAGTTCGACGCAGCATGCGTCGGGCCGCGGGGCGAGCACCGCTGTGGTCTTGTCACTTCCCAGGCCGTGCAGATAGCCGGCCAGGAAAGCCTGGTTGACGGCGCAGACCAGGGTGGGGGCTTTGGCCGCCAAAGGGTGGAAGGGGCAGTTGCGCAGCCGCAGCAGGGTGGGCGCGGAACGCTCCGGCTCGTACCCGAGCCCCTCCAGCGTGTCGGCGGCCAGGCTGAGCCCCTGCTCGGCGTCGAGTCGGCCGGGACGTACCTGTTCCCGTTCGGCGCCGCCCAGGGTCTCACCGCGCCGATACGCCACGCGGAGCGCGGTGTCGCGGGCCGATTCGCCCCCGGCCTCGGTCATGACGGCCTCGGTCAGGACGTCGGCGAGCATGCCGTAGCGGCGCTCGGGAATGCTCACCGCGATGGCCTCCGCCACCGGCTCGTAGACCTTGGGCCTGCGGCCGACCTTGTGGATCATTCCCGCAGGCGTCTGGCTGTGAGATCGGAGCAGACCGACTGCCACCATCTTGTCCAGGTGGAACGCCGCCAGCTTGCGGGAGATCCCGAGGCTCGCGGCCACCTCCTCGCGCGTGACCGGACGCCGCTCCTGCCGGATGAAGTCGAACATGCGGCGGCGCAGATCGTCGCCAAGGGCGGCAAGAGTGGTCAACGAGGTGTGATCCAGTCCCACGACGCCATGATATCGCCAATAAAGTCGGGTGAAACTCCCGAAATGCCATTTTTTCGGCGAACCCAGCGGTAACTGGATCCTCCACCCGACACTTCCGGCGAGAGCGCCGGCCCCAACGCCCCCATGCCCACCGGAGAACCAACCGTAAGCGAGCCCGCCGTCCACTGATCCCACCGGCGCAGGGGGTGAGCCAATGGCGGATTGCCGGAGGTTCCCGGCAGTCCGGCGACCGAAGTCCTGGTGCTTGCCGCTCCGCCTCAGGCCCAGGCGGCTGATCCCTGGGCAGTCTCTGGGCCGTGCGAGGCGTGGGAGTCGCTTCCCTCGGCGGCGGTTCGCGCTCACCAGCGCTCCCGCAGCAGTGTGAGACGGCGTTTGTACTCGTCCTCGTCGATCTCTCCGCGGGCGAACCGCTCGGCAAGCAGGTCCTCAGCCTGTCGGCTTCCCCCTCCGGGTCCGCCCGAAGCCGGATGCGGGCCGGACTGGTGATGGGTTCCGGTGAGGTAGCGCACGAGCGCGATGACTCCAACGATGATCAGAGCCCAGAGCAGCACCATAAACACGATCATGGCGAACCAGCCGCCCCAGCCCCATCCGCCGTCATACCACATCATGCCGACCACTTCCCTCGGCTGGTGGCTGTGTGAATTCCAGGATGGCCAGCGGAGGCATCTCAGGAGTGGGGCCATCCTTCCCCGCGAGGGGGCCGGACGGGCCAACAACCGCCCTCGCCCCGGGGAATGTCCCCGGGAATGCGACCGCGCGCCAGCCAGTGGCGGAGATGGGCAGGAAGGCTCCGAGGGCGTAGATGTCCGCTTCCTGTGTCGGTTCGGCTAGTCCCGTGGCGAGCACGCTGCGCGCGATCTTCGGAGCCAGCCGCTCGCGCGGCCGTTGGAGACGTCCTCGTGATCGAGATAGCCGTTTTTCTACGTCTCGTAGTAGCTTGAGCGGTCGACGATGACCTGGCAGAAGCAGCGAGGGAGGTTCCAGATGACGGGCGGTAAGGACGACCGGGGCGAGGCCCGACGACGTGCGCGGGGTGAGCTGGAAGCAGAGGTGCTGGCTGCCTTGTGGTCCGTCGGCGGCCCGGTGCCCGCGGCTGTGGTCCAGGAACAGGTGCCCGGTGCCGCGTATACGACGGTGCTGACCATCCTGACTCGGCTGTGCGACAAGGGGATGGTGACCCGGCAACGGGAGGGGCGCAGCCATGTCTACGCCCCCGTGGATGACCAGGCCGGGCATGCGGCTGCGGGAATGCACTCGCTGCTGGACGAGGGTGGAGACCGTGCGGCGGTGCTGGCCCGGTTCGTTTCGGATCTGTCGTCGGAGGACGAGCAACTGCTGGAGCAGTTGTTGCACGGCGATTTTCCTGACCGGGGGTGAGTCGTGTTCTGGCCGGTGCCGATGTATCTGCCGTTGCTGGTGAGCGCGGCGCTGGCGCTGGTTGCGCCATGGGTGGGGCGCCGGATGCCCCCGCGCGTGGGCGCGTGGGCGATGTTGTGCGCGGCAGTAGTGGTGGCCGGAACCTGGGTGACCGAGCTGGCGATTCTGGCCTTCACCGCGGTGGGCCAGGTGCCGCTGGTGGCGGAACAGGGGCCGTGGTCGGTGAGTGTGCTGGCGGCGGAGGATCCGGTGAGCCGGAAGATGGCCGCGGTGTGTGCCGGGGTGGTCCTGCTCGTAGTGGTGAGCCTGACCGTGGCGTCCTGGCGTCGTGGACGTGCCTTGGTCGATGCCTGGCGGGAATGTCGGCACATCGCGGCAGGCGGGGATTTGGCCGTGCTCGACGATCCGATGCCGGCGGCGTTCGCTGTGCTCGGCATGCCGGGGCGGGTGGTCGTCTCCTCCGGGATGCTGCGGCTGCTGGACGGCCTGGAGCGGCGCGCTCTGCTCGCCCATGAACGGGCGCATCTGCGGCATCGGCACCATCTGTTTTCGCTGGTGCTGCATCTGACAGCGGTGGTGAACCCGCTGTTGCGGCCCTCGGAGCGGGCAGGGGCGTTTGCCGTGGAGCGCTGGGCGGATGAGGAGGCCGGGGCTGTGGTGGGCGACCGGCGGCTGGTCGCGAGGGCCATCGCGCGGGCAGCACTGGCATCGAGCCGGGCCAAGCAGGCGGCGCTGTCCGCGACCGGCGGGCCGGTGCCCCAACGTGTCCAGGCGCTGCTGGCTCCGCCGCTCCGCCGCTCCGCCGCTCCAACATGATGATGGCGGCGTTCGTCGTCCTGATGGGGACCTGCTGCGCAAGCCTGGCCGTCACGGCACACGACACAGAGCGGTTGTTCGAGGCCGCGATGCACGCTCACGCCACCGCAGCGCAGCTGCGCACGCGCTGACCGCTCTCCCAGGGGCCCTCGGCACCAGACTCCCGGCGGTCGGGCATGAGTGCCGGCCTGCCGGGGGATCGTGTCCGATGTGAGCGGACGCTATCTACCGTGGCTGGGCGTGCCGTTGCAGCACGGCCCCCGGGTCGCCGCGTTAGCGGCCTTCGCTGTCACGCCGGGTGGTCTGTGGTTGTTGGCGCTCGTGCTGGAGCGCCGGCTGATGGGTGTTCGTACCGGGTTCATGGCGGTGCTGCTCGGCGATCCGCTGCTGGCCGTGGCCGTCGCGCTGGGCGTGTGGCGAATGGGGGCGGCGGCGCCGGGCGGGCCGGCGGGGCGGTGGTGAAAACTGGCCTGCGGCGGGGTCTGGCTGTGCTTCGGCCTGGTGCAGTGGTGGGGAGAGCTGCGGGCAGGATTCTTCACCCGTGAGCAGGCGATGGCGCCGACCAAGATCTGGCACCAGTTGGTGGTCTATCCGCTGCTCGGGTACTGGCTGTGGAGGGCCGGCGTGGGTGGCCTGCTGGCGCCCGGTGCGCGTCTGAGCGATGTCGCCGGGCGCGTGCTGATCATGGCGTGTGTCGCGGGCTGGATGCTGATCAACGGCTACGACCGGCGCCGTCCGAAGCTCGGACATCCTCCGTACGACTGGCGAAGGCTTCGCCCCTTCTCACAGTCCTGGTCGGCTTCGTCCCGCACACTGAGCGCCTACCGGACCGAGATCGGCGCCGAGGAGCGGGTCGGCCGTCGCTGAGGGAAACCGTCCGCGTTCCAGCCAGTGTCCACGGAAGGCCGGGGCGTGGAAGCGACGGCGATCGCGATGTCCGTCAGCGCGGACTGGTAGGGCTCGGAGCGCCGGATGGCCTGAGCGGCTGGTCCAGGACAGCCGGAAGGTCGGTGCAGGCTCCGGGCAGTTGAGGAGTGCTCGGCGCGGGTCCCCTTCGGGCGCCGATCACTGTGCGTGCTGAGCGACGGCAGGGGGTTCGGCGGTCAGCACCGGACGGAGCGCGCCGCGGTTCAGGGCCGCGACCAGTGGGGTGGCCCAGCGGCGCAGCGCGAGGCTGGTGAGGTAGGCGACAGGAAGGGCGAGGATCGCGGAACCGAGGACGTCGTGGAGGTAGTGGGCGCCGACGTAGACCCGGGAGAAGCCCTCCACGACGGCGAACACCGCGGCGATGGCGCTCAGGCGGCGGTCCAGCAGGAACAGCGCGGCCACGGTCGCGGCGGCCACGGTGGAGTGGCCGCTGGGAAAGGCGTAGTCCGACGGTGCCGGGCAGGAGTCGACCAGGTAGGCGTGGGGCATCGACCGGCAGGGCCGTACCTCGGCAACGATCTTCTTGACCACCTCGGCGGCCGCGAAGGCAATCACCACCGCGACCGGTGCGGCAAGCGCGACAGTCATCGCCTGTGTGCCGCGGCGGCGCGCATGCCACCAGCCCATGACCATGAGGACCGCGAAGACGCCCAGGCCGAGGTTGGTCCATACCTCCATCGGGGTGTTGAGCCACTTGGTGTCGCGGGCGAAGTCGGTGACGGTGGTGAACAACGAACCGTCGATGCCGGATCCGTCGAAGGCCAGCTGCGCGGTGGCGGCCGCGGTCATGGGCACGTCCTTCCATGTGAGCAGGAGGCGCCGTGGAACGGCCCGGCGCCGTCGGCCGATCTCCACGCCCGCGATGGCATGCTGGTGACATCACGGTGAATCAGTGGTGGCCGTAAAGCCAAACTACTACATGTTGTAGAACTTTGTGGTCCGCAGCCCGAGCGACTCCGTCGCCGGATCACTGCCGGCATCCATCCGTGAATGCCTTGAGGGCCCTTGTGCGCATTCCGGCGCCCGGGCCTGCCACGCGTCGCCGCGGCAGCCTGCAGAAGCGGGGTGGTGCCGTGTCACTGACGGGCCCTCCGCCTCTCTTCGGCACACCCTCACCACGCTTCTACATCATGTAGTAGTTTTGCCGGTATCCAGCCCTCCGTCGGCCGTACCGTTGGAGCCCGCCCCTGTGATCGCCGCCCTCCTGTGCACATTTACCGTCGCCATTGAGGTCGGAGTGCAGGTCGTCGCTGTGCTCACCCCGCTCGTCGCGCTCCTGGCCACCGCCGCCATGAGTTCGGCCAGAGTGCGCCGCCAGTTCGGCTGTGCTGGTTATCTGTTCACGCTGGCCCTGTATGCCTTGGCCCCAGTGGCGATTCGTGCGGCGGGGTGGGCGACGCAAGGTCCCGATGAGTTCGTGCTATGGCTGCCAAATTTCTACATCATGTAGTAGCTTCGGCCTTCGATGTCCGCCGAGACCGAGTAGCCGCACTCGGCCGTGAAGGTGTGCGCCCCGCCCTGCGCACGGCACCGTCGAGGCTTCGAGCATCTCCGGCCGTGCGCTGTTCCGTCAGGAGGCTGAACAAACGTGCCCCACCGTGATGACCTGGCGTCCCAGCCGGCACTCTCTGCGCTCCAGCTGGGCTCGGGCCCCAGGCGGATCGTCCTCATCTCCGCGAGTGTCGGCGCAGGACACGACGGGGCCGCCACCGGGCTCGCCGACCGGCTGACCGCGCACGGGTTTGTGGTCGACCGTCACGACTTCCTCGACCTCCTGCCCGCGCGGGCCGGCAGGTTGCTGTGCAGCGGCTACCACCGCCTGCTGACCTGGGCGCCGGAGAGTTACCAGCGCCTCTACAAGGCCACCGATCAGGCCTCACGCCCCGGCGCGCTCTGGCGGGCGCTGTTCCGCAGCGCCGAACACCGCACCCTCGCGGTACTGCCACCGGACACGTGCGCGGTGATCTCGACGTACCCGGGGGCCGGCCAGGTCCTCGGCGCACTGCGGCGGCGCGGCCTGCTGAGGGTGCCCGCCTTCACCTACCTGACCGACTTCTCCGTTCATGCCATGTGGGTCGCCCCCGGCGTCGACGCGCATTTGGCCGTGCACCCGGTTCCGGCAGCCCAGGCCCACGCACAAGGTGCGGCCGGCGTCACGGTCGCCGGTCCCGTCACCGACCCGTGCTTCACTCCCGCCACCGCGGAGCAACGGCCCGCCGCACGTACCCGGTTCGGTCTTCCGGCGCCCGCGCCGCTGGCCTTGCTGGTCGCGGGCTCTTGGGGCGTCGGCCCGGTGAGGCAGGCGGCCGTCGAGATACAAAAGACGGGCGTCGCCGTCCCGGTGGTGGTGTGCGGACGAAACCAGGCCCTCGCCGAGCAGTTGCGACGGGACGGCATCGAGCACGCCTTCGGCTGGGTCGACGACATGCCGGGCTTGATGCACGCCTGCGACGTGCTGGTCCAGAATGCCGGCGGGCTGACCTCACTGGAGGCGTTGGCCGCTGGTCTGCCGGTGGCCAGCTACCGCTGCATCCCCGGCCATGGCCAGACCAACGCCCAAGCGCTGGAGGAGGCGGGTCTCGCGGCCTGGATCCGCGAACCGGCACGACTCGGCCCCGTGCTCACCGAACTCCTGCACGGGCCGCGCGGCCAGGCCCAACGCGCGGCGGGGATCGCCCTGCACGAATCCGCCCCCGGCCCGGTGCCCGCCATCACTGGACGAACCGGACATGGGCTCACACCAACCGCACCGTCCCCAGCGGTTCGTCACACCGGCAGGCGGCGGCTGGCTCTGACCGCCACCATCGCGGCGGCGACCGTGTCGCTGGCTGTCGGCGCCCCGCTGGCCTATGCCTACGCCGAAGCCCCCACCCGCTTCATCGCCGTCACCCACTACCTGCACGGAGACAGGCGATGACCCAGGCACGCCCTGCCCTGTTCGCCGCTGCCGCGGCTCTGCCCGCGCTCGCCGCCCTGCACGCCGCACCCGTGATCTCCACGTTCGGTCCGCTCCGCAACACGGCCATGCCGCGTCTGGCCGGCCAGGGCCGCCCGGACCACGTCGCCCTCACCTTCGACGACGGCCCCGACCACCTGTCCACCCCGCTCTTCCTCCGCTTCCTCGAAGCACGCGGGATCCATGCCACCTTCTTCCTGCTCGGCTCGATGCTCGCCCGCTCTCCCGGGCTCGCGAAGGAGATGGCCGCCGCCGGGCACGAAATCGCCGTCCACGGCTGGCACCACCGCCCCCTGCTGGTGCGCGGCCCCCGTACCACCTACGACGACCTCGCCCGCGCCCGCGACGCGGTAGCCGACGTCACCGGCCGGCCACCGGTGCTCTTCCGGCCGCCGTACGGGGTGATGACCACCGCCGCCCATCTGGCCTGCCGCCGCCTCGGCTTGACCCCTGTGCTGTGGACCTGCTGGGGCGAGGACTGGCGCAAGCGGGCCACCCCCCGTTCCGTCGAGGACACCGTCCTGAGGGACCTGCGCGGCGGCGGCACCATCCTGCTGCACGACTCCGACTGCACTTCCGCCACCGGCTCCTGGCGCACCACCCTGCAGGCACTGCCCCGCATCCTCGACACGTGCCAGGCTCACGGTTGGCAGGTCGGTCCCCTGCGCGAGCACGGACACCGAGCGCAGTGAAGTCGCGAACCTCGGTGTGGGAAGGGTGTGCGCCTCAGAGGTTGCGGTCGGTTGGTCACCCGGTCAGGGCGATGAGTCGGTATGCCACATAGGCGGCAGCCGGTCCAAGTGCCAGGAAGGTGGCGGCCACCGGTCCAGCCCGGGTCGCGAGCCTCTCGCGGACCCTCTCCGAGACGAACGCCACGACCTCCAGCAGCATGACGGACGGCAGTATCAACTCGACGCTCAGATCCAGCAGGATCGCCGCGTCGAAGGCAGCGGTGTGGGGAATCGAGGGGCTCATCCGACGTGCTCCGACTCGGGAGTGGGCTGGGCGGGCATCGCTTTCCTCTCGGCGGTGAGGTCCGCCAACAGGTCCTCGCTCATCTCCCGCGTGCGCGCAACGGTGCTGTGAGAATGCCCAGCCCCCCGGCTGTCCCCCCGTGCAAGGCGGCATGAGGGCAGCAGCAACCCCAGGCCCATCAGGAGTACCGGAGATCACTTCCTGGTAACCGCGGGCCCCTAGGTGGCCGAACGGCCCGCGGGTTCGCTCGGTGCTGCGGGTACGGCGCCGCGGCAGCGGGAGGTCGGCTCCGCGGCCGTATGCCGCAGCCAGCGGGAGTCGATCTCGCGGCCGTCCGCCAGGGTGTGGCGTGGCGGCCCGTCGTCCGCGACGAAGCCGGCGCCCGCCAGCGCCCGCGCGGACGCGGTGTTCGTCGTCTCGTGTCCTGCCCGCGCCGTCTGAAGTCCCAGGTGAGCATGGCCGAGGATCACAGCGGCCCCGAACAACTCCGCGCCGAACCCCTGGCCACGCGCATGGGGGGCCAGCCACCCGCCGATCTCCCCGGTGCTGACATCCAGCCCCGTGACCCCGGCGTATCTGCCATCGTCCAGGCGCACGCCGATCAGTATCTCTCCCTGGTCGGGACGGGGTTCGAAGGGATGGGCCAGCAGGCGCTGGGCCACCGGGGACGAACGAAGGGAGTTGGTGTCACCGGGACGTAGCTGGAGCACTGCCTCGCGGACGTGCGCGTCGGTCACGATGCCTTTGTCCCACCCGAGCCATCGCTGGGCCTCAGAGTCCGAGCCGGCGGCCGCGGCGGCGGCAAGGTCCAGCGACGTCTCCGGGGTGTAGAAGAGGAGGCGCTCCATGTACAGAGTGTGCCGCCGTTGCCAGCATGGGCCGGGCAGCGGGAGCTTGGGCGTAGGCCGCTCCCGACGCCGGCGCAGCAGTGACCAGACCATGCGCCCCCCTGGAAACCCCTCGGCCGACTCGGCCGCGTTCGACGTCGGCCGGGAGTCTAATGCCACCTGTGCGGGCATCCGTCTGGTGTCGACGTCGGCTGGGGAAGCACCGCTCGTTCGATCTTCGCAAGTTGCACGCCGACGGCGGGAGTTGCTGTACAGAAGCGGACTACAGCGACCTCTGATTCTCGTCGGCCTACCTGATCGGCGGCAAGGAGGGCAAACGCAAACAGGAAGAGCCGCCGGATGGGGCCCTGGAATCACGGAGGTTGTGTACGCGGATCCGGCGAACCCCGGCCCGGTCGCTGCTCGAACTCGCAAGTGTCGTTCCGCGGCTCCGTACCACCGCGCGGATACTCCACCTGCGAATCGGCCACAGGCGAGCTTGACCTCAAGTCCCCTTGAGGTAAGAGGCTCTGATCATGACTACGCAGACGGATCACGCGGAGATCAGCATGCTCGTCGACCGGTTCTTCCGGGTTCTGGACGAACGGAAGTTCGCGGCGGACTGGACCCGCGACTTCCTCACGGACGACGCGCGTATGGAAACACCCTTGGGGACGTCCCAGGGTGCCGAGGCCATCCGCGCCGCAGAGGAAGCGCTCGAGCGCTACGACCGCACTCAGCACATCGCCTCCGGGATCATCACCGATGCAGACACCGGGGCGGAGCGGGCCACCGCCTCGTGGAATGCCCTGATGACCCACGTCCATCATGACGCCACGCTCCAGGAGCGCGGCGGTGACGCCGACCCTCTGTTCACAGTGGGCGGCCGCTTCGAGGCTGATCTCCGCCGCACCCCCGACGGCTGGCGCTTCAGCCGCGTGGTGGTCCGGCCGATCTGGACGAAGGGACAGCCGCCGTCGGGCGTCGGCGCCCAGTCGTAGCGCGGCGTGGCTGAATCTCATCAGATGGGTCTGGTTTCCGCCGGTTTATCTTGCCGGCTTTCTCGACCTGTGTCCTCGACGTCGTGGGCGCCGAGGTCTCCGAGAGCGTCGAGGTCCGCGAAAGCGTCGAAGCTGGAGTCGTATGCGAGCCCGGTGGGCTGGAGGGGTTGTTCGGACCAGATGGTCTTGCCGTTCCTGTCGTATCTGGTGCCCCAGCGCTGGGCGAATTGGGCGATCAGGAAGAGGCCGCGGCCGCCCTCGTCGGTCGTCCGGGCGTGCCGCAGGTGAGGTGAGGTGCTGCTGCCGTCGGAGACCTCGCAGATGAGGGTGCGGTCGCGGATCATGCGCAGCCGGATGGGTTCCGAGGCGTAGCGGATGGCGTTGGTGACGAGTTCGCTGACCACCAGTTCCGTGGTGAAGGCGAGGTCCTCCAGCCCCCAGGCCGCGAGTTGCCGGTCTGCCTCGGTGCGGGCCGGAGCGACGGCGACGGAATCCTTGGGGATGTCCCAGGAGGCGACGTTGTCCTCGCCCAGGGCGTGGGTGCGCGCCAGGAGCAGCGCCGCGTCGTCTCCCGGCCGGTTGGCCCAGAGCTTTCCCACCGCGGCGTCGCAGACGTCCTCCAGCCGGGTCTGTGGCGCGGACAGGGCGTCCAGTAGCTGCTGGACACCTTGGTCGGCGTCCAGGGAAGAGCTGTGGATGAGGCCGTCGGTGTAGAGGACGAGGATGCTGTCTTCGGGGACCGTCATCTGAGTGGATTCGAACGGCAGACCGCCGAGGCCCAAGGGAGGGCCGCTCGGAAGGTCCATGAGCCGGGCGGCGCCGGAGGGAGTGACGAGTACCGGCGAGGGGTGGCCCGCGCGGGCGAGGGTGCACAGGCGGCTCACCGGGTCGTAGACCGCGTAGAGGCAGGTCGCTCCGGTCACGCCGGATTCGTCGCCGGCCTCCTCGGCGATCCGGCTGACCATGTCGTCCAGGTGGGCCAGTACTTCGTCGGGGGCGAGGTCGATGTCGGCAAGGGTCTGTACGGCCGCGCGGAAGCGTCCCATGGTGGCGGCGGCGTGGATGCCGTGTCCGACGACGTCGCCGACGACCAGGGCGACGCGGGCTCCGGAGAGCGGGATGACGTCGAACCAGTCGCCGCCCACGCCGGCTTCCATGTCGGCCGGCAGGTAGCGGTAGGCGGCGTCGACCGCGTTCTGTTCGGGCAGTTCCCGGGGCAGGAGGCTGCGCTGGAGGGCCAGTGCGGCAGCGTGCTCATGGGTGTAGCGGCGGGCGTTGTCGATGCAGACCGCGGCGTGTCCGACCAGCTCTTCCGCGAGGACCAGGTCGTCGGGCTGGAACGGCCCTTTGGGCTGCCAGCGGCCGATGGTGACCGCTCCGAGGGTGGTGCCGCGTGCGCGGATGGGCACGACCATCAGGGAGTGGGTGCCGAGGTCGAGGTCGCGCAGGTGGGCGCTGCGGGCGGGGTCCTCGGCGACCAGGTGGCGGTCCATGGGGTCCAGTGCCGGGATCAGTGCGGCGGCGCCGTCGATCAGAGCTCGCGCGATGGGCGATGACGGAGGGTAGCCGCATGGCTCACCCAACGGGACGGGCGGCGAGGCGCCTCTCCGGAGGGAGCGATGTCCGGCACAGCGGAGGGAGGCCGCGGTGGTGGCGTCGGCGGGGCCGGGTGGGGGCTCTTCGCCGCGGAGCACCGAGTCGAGGAGGTCGACCGTGACGTGGTCGGCGAGTCCGGGGACGGCGGCGTCGGCCAGTTCCTGTGCTGTGCGGGGGATGTCCAGCGTGCCGCCCATGCGCTTGCGTGCCTCGTTCAGGAGGGTGAGCTTCTTCCGGGCGCGGTAGTGCTCGGTGGTGGAGAGGACGATGTAGCAGGCGCCCAGCGGCTCGCCGTCCTCGCTCTCCAGGCGGAAGCACGAGGTGGAGTAGCTGACCTGGTCCGGATCGGACAGGACGTGGCCGAAGTATTCACAGCCCATCGAGGGGCGGCCGGTCTCCAGAACCTGGCGTATCTCCGCTTCGGTGTGCTCTATGTCCAGGCCTGGCAGGACGTCTCCCAGGCGCCGCCCGAGGAAACGCTCACGGGGGATGCCGCACAGGTGCTCCATGGCGTCGTTCACCCAGGTGGGCCGCAGTTCGGTGTCGAGCATGATCATGCCTACCGGCGCGGTATGGGTGACCCCTTCCAGCAGGGACCGGCTGGCGCTCCACCACCAGGTCCGAGTCGCGTCGGAGGCGAGGACAAGGCGTAGTGAGCAGTCGCCGGAGTCCTGGAGGGGCAGGACCTTGATCTCCAGGTCGAGATGATGGCCGTCCCGATGGCGTACGATCTGCCGGCCCTCCCAGCCCTGTGGTGATCCGAGTCGCGCCGCAAGGTCAGGGGTGTCCGCCTGATGCGCCGCACTTTCCACCGGCCGGATCAGGTCCGACAGGGGTCTGCCCAGCGCCTCCGGGATCGAGTGGCCGAGAAGTTTCGCAGCTCCCTCGCTCCATCCCCGTACCACCCCCGCGCCGTCGGCCACGGCCACGGCGGTCGAGGTGCCCAAAGGGGTGTCCGCTGCTGTGGAACGAGTTCTCAAGGGAGCACCCATGCCCGCCATCCAGTACCGTCGCGTTCCCAGCGCGCAGCCGCTTGCGCCTGAGCGGCTGCCGGACTTGTTCCACTTTACCTGCGGCAGCTGTTTTCGGCCGGGTCCACAACAGGCCGCTGACCAGCTTCGATGCCGCATCGACCAGCTCCGAAGCCGCATCGAGCCACTACACCGGACGCGTCCCTGAGCGACTCGCCGAACACGCCTGACCCCTCCGGTCACTCCTCGTCCGAGGTCCGCACGGGATCGGCCCGGCCGGGCTCGGGGGGCGCGTTCGACTGCGCCCGGATGTGCAGGACGTCACCGATGAACAGGTCATAGACCAGAACGCCGATCACGCCGCCGACAAGAGGTCCGACGATGGGGATCCAGAAGTAGTCGTGGAAGGAACCGGCCAGCGTGCCAGGCAGCGCAAGTTCCTGCCACCCCGCCAGCCAGGTGAACAGACGCGGCCCGAAGTCGCGGGCCGGGTTGATGGCGTAGCCGGCGTTCGCGCCGTACGACATCCCCACGGCCGCGACGACGAAGCCGATCACCAGTGGCCCGAGGTTGGCCTTCACCGCCGTGTTGCGCAGATCGACCACCGCCACCACGAACATGACCAGGAACGCCGTGCCGACGATCTGATCCACCAGCGGTCCCCAGACGCCGCCGTGGAAGTACTGCGCGGGGAAGGTTCCGAAGATCGAGAAGGTGGCGAGGGTGTGACCGTTCGTCTTCGGCCCCGTCATGGCACGGTCGAAAGTGTTGATCGCGTCGTGGTACACGGCATACACCAGCGCAGCCCCGGCGAACGCACCCACCAGCTGCGACAACATGTACGACGGGACCTTGGACCAGGGGAATCGGCGACGCACCGCGAAAGCGAGCGTGACCGCCGGATTCAGGTGTGCGCCGCTGACCCCGCCGGCCACGTAGATGCCGAAGGCCACGGCCAGGGCCCAGCCCCAGGTGATGAGGAGCCAGTCACCGGCGGCGACGAAGATGGTGGTGGGTCCCGCGGTCCGGCCCGATCCCGGCAGTGCCGCAACCGCCGTGGCCACCGAGCCGCACCCGAAGGAGACGAGCACGAACGTGCCCAGGAATTCTGCGAGGCATTCACCGAAGAGGCCACCTCGGCTCCTGAGACGTGAGGGTCTTACCAAGGGCGGATTTTCCACAGCCATGAAAGGCCCCCTAAGGGACTAATCCGGCCAGCGGCGGCGGCCCCTCCCCTCGCCGAGCACTCCGCGATCCGGCCGCCTCGCTCCTTGTGGCGGGGCAAGCCGATGCCACTCGTCCGGGCCTGACTATTCGAATGGAACGACCTCCGCATTCCGAGCCAGGTGCCGGATCTGGGACGTGCGCTCCCATCCGTGGCCGCGGTCGAGGCATACACACGAGTATGGCTCACGGCATGCAGCCGCGCGCTTCACCGAACGGGCTCCTGCGCCGTATGGGCGAGTCGACCGCTCGGCTCAGGAAGGCGAGCCGTTCAGGGGCGCTTTGCCGGGTCCTCCCGACCCACCACTGTGCCCTGGATGACACGGCCCTCGCCGGGCGCTCCGGCGTCCTGATCCCTCAGGGCTTTCGCCTCGCCCTTGAAGATCCGCGTCGCCTTTCCCGCCGAACGCGCCAGTTCCGGCAGCTTCTTGATCTCGAGGACCACGACCACCACCAGGAGGATCACGGCCAGCTCACTCATGCCGAACATCAGGCTTGCTCCCAGGACAGGTGTGTGGATCCACAAGGCTGTGGAAGTCTCTCCCGGTGGTGAGCGACCCACAAGTCCCGCTGTGGGCCGGACGCTCTCAGCCGGCGGGCGGCGGCACCCACGGTGCCCTGCGGCCGGTCCCGCCCCGGCGCCCGTCACGCCCCGCACCCCTATGGAACCAGCGCCATCAGTAAGGCAGTCTTTCTCCCCGTGGCAGGCGTTCCGCAACAGAATGGTTCGAGCGACCCCGTCGCGCACATGGTGGTGTGCGGCGACGACGGGCTCGCGCACCGGCTCGCCGCCGAGTTGCGCGGGGTGTACGACGAGCAGGTGACGCTCGTCGTGCCGCCCTCCCAACGGCTCGCACGGCAGCCGGTGGTGGGCCGCGCCCGCGCCTCGGGGCTGCTGGACCGGGTCTCCGCCGCGGTCACACGGGCGGCAGGCAACGGCAACGGGGGAAACGGTCACGGCAGCGGTGCGGACGGACGCGTCCCGGGGGCGGGGAGCCGCACGACGGGAGCGACGAGCCGCACCGCCGGAACGCCTTCCGACATAACGACGTTGGAGGCTTTCGAAGCGTCCGAGGCCGTCCTCGCCGAGGCAGGAGTGGAACGGGCGACGGCGCTGGCGCTCGTCTATGACGACGACGAGACCAACATCCGCGCCGCGCTCACCGCCCGTCGCCTCAACCCGCGACTCCGGCTTGTCCTGCGCCTGTACAACCGGCGTCTCGGGCAGCACATCGAGGCGCTCCTCGACCAGGCCGCCGCGCTGGCCTCCGGCGGGCCCGACGTGGAGTCCGAGGGCTTCGACGCCTCCACGACCGTCCTGTCCGACGCCGATACCGCGGCGCCCGCACTGGCCGCGACCGCCGTCGCCGGCACCACCAAGGTCGTACAGACCGACGGACTGATCCTGCGGGCCGCCGAGCGACCGCCACCGGGGCCGGACCAGGTCGCCGACCCAGGACTGTGCACACTGGCGCTGCTGTCCGCGACGACCAACGATCCGGCCGGAGCCTACGGCCCGGAGGGCAGCGGTGAGCAGGGGCCCCAACTCCTGCCCGACGAAAGGGCGGTCGCGGCGGCCACCGGACGCGGCACCATCGTCCTGGAGACCGTCTCCTACGCGGGACCCGCACTGCCGGCCGGGCGCAGCGTCGTCCCGCTCGCCTCGCTGCTGTCGCGGCGGCTGCGCTGGTCGGTCGCCGGTGTCGTGGGGTGTGTCGTCGCACTCGCCGTCGCGTCGATGGCCGTGACGGGCGAACCCCCGCTGCAAGCCACGTACTTGACGCTGCTCGACCTGTTCGCCATCAACAACCCGGCCATCGGTGAACCTCTCGGACGGCAGATTCTGCAGTTGCTGTCCGGGCTGATGGGGTTGTTGCTGCTGCCCGTGTTGCTGGCCGCCGTGCTTGAGGCGCTCGGCACGTTCCGCAGCGGGTCCGCGCTGCGGAAACCGGCACGCGGCCTGTCCGGGCACGTCGTGCTGCTCGGCGTCGGAAAGATCGGCACACGGGTCATGACCCGGCTGCGCGAACTGAGGATTCCCGTGGTGTGCGTCGAGGGCGATCCGGAGGCACGCGGACTCGCCACAGCACGCCGGCTGGGGGTGCCCGTCGTACTCGGGGACGTGACGCAGGAAGGCGTCCTGGAAGCCGCCAAGATCCATCGAGCCCATGCGCTGCTCGCGCTGACCAGCGCCGACACCACGAACCTCGAGGCCGTTCTGTACGCACGGTCCGTACGCCCCGACCTGCAGGTGGTCCTGCGTCTGTACGACGACGACTTCGCGACCGCGGTCTACCGCACGTTGCGTGTCGCGTACCCGCACGCGGTGACCCGCAGCCGCAGCGTGTCCCACCTGGCCGCGCCCGCGTTCGCCGGAGCCATGCTGGGGCGGCAGATCCTCGGTGCGATCCCGGTGGAGCGGCGGGTGCTGCTGTTCGCCTCCGTGGACGTGGGCGGCCATCCGCAGTTGGAGGGACAGACGGTCGCCGAGGCGTTCCGTGCGGGAGCGTGGCGTGTGCTGGCCCTGGACACCGCGGCGCCCGATGAATGGAACCAGACGCCGGACCCCGAGACGGACTCCCCCACCCAGGCCTCGGGTCTGGTCTGGGACCTGCCGGCCACCTATGTCCTGCGCCCCGAGGACCGGGTGGTCCTGGCGGCGACCCGCCGTGGCCTGGCCGAACTCCTCGGCCGCAGGCGCCGCGAGCCGGCCGGCGCGTAGGAAACGGAGCGCGCGACCAAGGGGGAGCAGTCGCCCCGCGGCCGTCAGAAACGCTCGGCCAAGTGCTCGCGGCCCGTCGGCGGCTCGTACGGCTCGGGCCAGAAGTCCGTCACCGTGGCTATATGTCCCTCCCGGTCGGCCGTGAAGAACGTGATGCCGTACATCTCGTCCAGGCCCACCGTGACGTGCAGCCAGGTGACGACCTGGTCGGGCTCGGCGACGACGCGCTCGACGCGCAGGTGCCAGTCGCCCGGGTACTCGCGGTTGAACTGGACGTACCTCTCCCGCCCGCGGATGCGCTCGCGCGTCTGCGGCAGGGTGTAGACGACGTCCTCGGCCAGCGTGGCAGCGAACGCGTCCCATTCACGGGCCTCCGCGGCGGCCCAGAAGCTCTCCACGGTCTTGCGCAGATCGGTCATCGAGGTCATGTCGCGAGTGTGCATCCCGCCACTGACAATCGGTTCGGACCTGCGCACATCGGATCTCGGCGGGGTTGCGGAGCCGTCGGGTGCGGGCCTCGGGCCCGAGTCGTCCACACCCCTGCCACGCGGACGGCCCTCCTCACGCGGGGCGCGCAAGCCACCCAGGCCACGGAACCCGCGCAAGCCACCCAGGCCACGGAACCCGCGCAAGCCACGCACGCTGCAGTGGCGAGCGCCTCAGGTGACGCAAGGCACACGAGCCAAAGAGACGAGCGCCTCGGATGCCGAGTGCGCCGCGGAGGCCACACCGCGGACGCCGAACACCGTCACGCACGCCGAACCACGCCACATGGGCCACGCACGTCGCCAGTCTTTACGGACTCCGTGATCACGCCTGGTCAAGGCGGTTTGCCGGGAAGTTGTCCACAGGCTCGGGACCTTGCCCGCGGAAAATCGGCGGGGCCAGGCACTATGGGGCCATGACTGAGAGCAACGGGTCCAGCTCGCCGAAGCGCGACGCGGACATGCCGGACTGGGAGAAGCGCTTCCGGGCGCCGAGGGTGTCGCTGCCCGACTGGGCGGAGGACGCGCCGCACCGCTCGCTGTTCGTCTCCAACGCGACGGGGACGTACGAGCTGTACGCGTGGGACCGGGTCACGGGCGCGCAGCGCCAGGTCACGGACCGGCCGAACGGCACGACGGACGGCCTGCTCTCGCCGGACGGCGAGTGGATCTGGTGGTTCGACGACACGGACGGCGACGAGTTCGGGATCTGGAGACGCCAGCGGTTCGCGCCCGGCGCATCCGGCAAGGACTCCGGGACCGACGAGCCGGCGGCTCCCGGGCTCGAGCCCTCGTACCCGGCCGGGCTCGCGATCGGGCGCGACGGGTGGACGGCGGTCGTGGGTCGCTCGACCGACCAGGACGGGTCCACGATCCACCTCGTGCGAAACGACGGGGACCCGGTGGAGATCTACCGGCACCGGGAGTCGGCCGGCGTGGGCGACTTCTCGCGGGACGGCTCGCTGATCGCCCTCGAGCACACCGAGCACGGCGACGCGATGCACTCCGCCCTGCGCGTGCTGCGGCCGGACGGTTCGACGGTGGCGGAGCTGGACGACACCAAGGGTGGTACGGCCGAGCTGGGCCTGGAGGTGCTGGGCTTCGCACCGGTCGACGGCGACACACGGCTGCTGGTCGGGCACCAGCGGCGCGGCCGGTGGGAGCCGATGGTGTGGGACGTCGCCTCGGGCGAGGAGACGGACCTGGCGCTCGAGCTGCCGGGTGACGTGGCCGCGGAGTGGTATCCCGACGGCTCGGCGCTGCTGATCGTGCACAGCTTCGAGGCGCGCAGCGAGCTGTTCCGCTACGACCTGGCGGCACGGGAGCTGACGCGGGTGCCGACTCCCCCGGGCTCGGTGTCGGGGGCCACCGCGCGTCCCGACGGGAGCGTGGAGTACCTGTGGTCGTCGGCGGCCGAGCCGCCGGTGGTGCGGTCGACGTCGGGCGACGTCGTGCTGGATCCGCCGGGGATGAAGTCACCGGAGTCGGTGCCCGTCGAGGACGTGTGGGTGGAAGGGCCGGGCGGCCGTATCCACGCGCTGGTGCAGAGACCGGCCGGGGCGAGCGGGCCGCTGCCGACGGTGTTCGACATCCACGGCGGCCCGACGTGGCACGACAGCGACTCGTTCGCGGCGGGTCCGGCGGCCTGGGTGGATCACGGGTATGCGGTCGTGCGGGTCAACTACCGCGGCTCGACGGGATACGGGCGTGAGTGGACGGACGCGCTCAAGCACCGGGTCGGGCTGATCGAGCTGGAGGACATCGCGGCGGTCCGGGAGTGGGCGGTGTCGTCCGGGCTCGCGGATCCGGAGCGGCTCATCCTGACGGGTGGTTCGTGGGGCGGGTATCTGACGCTGCTCGGGCTCGGTACACGGCCGGACGCGTGGACCATCGGTATCGCGGCGGTCCCGGTCGCGGACTACGTCACGGCGTACCACGACGAGATGGAGGCGCTGAAGGCGATGGACCGGACACTGCTCGGGGGCACGCCCGAGGAGGTGCCGGAGCGGTTCGAGGCCTCGTCGCCGCTGACGTACGTCGACGCGGTGAAGGCACCGGTGTACATCTCTGCCGGGGTGAACGACCCGCGGTGCCCGATCCGCCAGGTCGAGAACTATGTGGACCGGCTGACGGCACGCGATGCGGTGCACGAGGTCTACAGGTACGACGCCGGGCACGGCTCGCTGGTGGTGGACGAGCGGATCAAGCAGGTACGGCTGGAGCTGGACTTCGCCGCGCGGCACCTGGGGACGGCAGCGGAGGAGGTGAAGGGAGCGGCGACCGTGGCCTAGGGGCGGACGGCACAGGGCGGTGTGACGCCGGAGTGCGGTGACCGGGAAGTGACCCGTCGGACAGGTGACGCCTCGACGTCACCTGTCCGAGGGCGGCGGTCGGCCGGCCAGGTGGCGAACGGGTAGGTGTGGCCGAGCGGGGAGTACGGGGCATGCGCGCGTGCACCGTAGCCACGTAGCCACCTCGTGCAGACAGGCCGACCTCCGCCCTCCGGCGCCTCGTCCAACGGGGCACACCGGCGGGCCACAGACCCCCCACGGGGTGATCCGCCGGGGCGGCCCCGTACCGTTTAAGGCGTGTACCGGTTTCTGCTGACGTCCCGCTGGTGGGGGATCAACGTCTTCGTGCTGCTGGCCATCCCCTTCTGCATCTTCATGGGGTCATGGCAGCTGAGCCGGTTCGAGGCCCGGGTCCAGGACCACAGGACCCAGACAGAGCGGGCCGCCGCGGACCAGAAGGAGGCGGCCCGGCCGCTCGGCGAGCTGCTGCCGGTGGACCAGCGGACATCCGGGATGAAGGCCACGGCCAAGGGGCGGTACGGGAAGCAGCTGCTGGTACCGGAGCGTGAGCTGGACGGCAGGCGCGGCTTCTACGTGCTGACCATGCTGCAGACCGACTCGGGCAAGGCGCTGCCGGTCGTACGGGGCTGGCTGCCGGGTGACGCGAACCCCGCCAAGGCGCCGGCCGCGCCTACCGGCGAGGTCACGGTCACGGGAGCCCTGCAGGCGTCCGAGAGCCCCGGCGCGAACGGGGTTGGCGCGGCCGGCGGGCTGCCCACCGGCCAGACCGCGGCGATCAGCGCGGCCTCGCTGGTCAATCTGGTGCCGTACGACCTCTACGACGCCTGGATCACCCTCGACAAGGCGGACAGCGGTATGAAGGCCGTGCCGGCGACGGCACCCCAGGGGTCCGGACTTGATCTGAAGGCGTTCCAGAACCTGGGCTACACCGGCGAGTGGTTCGTCTTCGCGGGCTTCACGGTCTTCATGTGGTTCAGGCTGTTGCGACGCGAGGTCGAGTACGCCCGGGACGCTGAGCTGGGGCTCGTGGCGGAGGGAACGGAAGGGACGGGCTCCGGGACGGAGACCGCCGGGGACGACAGTCCGGAGGACGGCCCTGCGGGGCGGACCGGGGCCGAGGAGACCGGAGGCAAGACGGCCGAGGGCGAAGAAGCCACCGCCGAGAGCCAGGCCCCCACCGCGACGGCCTGAACCCTCCAGAGGACGCTGACGCCACACGGGACTCGCCTGGCCCCACGGCCACGGCTGGCGCCCGCCCCAAGCTCACACCGCGGCCCTGGCCTGTCCGGCCCTACACCACCGCTGGCACGCGCCCTCACGCCGCTACCGGCCCTGCTGAGCCCCCGTACGCCACGACACTGGCACCCGGCCACGACACCGGCACCCGCTCCCAGCCCCGCACGCCACGACCGGCACCCGCTCCACCGCACGCGCACGCCCACACCCGAGCCCCGCTCAGCCCTCGCGCAAGGAATGTGCCCGTCCCCCGGCCCCCCGGCCCGAGGCGGCTCGCCCCCCCCGTAATGGGACGGACCGTAATGGGACAGAACAGCCGGGCCGTGCCCAGGCTTCAGGGCGTCGGCGAAAGCATTCCCGTGCGGTAAACCGTGCCGGCGCACGCGTTGGTGACCGTCGCCGTGGCCGAGGCGGAGCCGATCTCCGGCGTGTGGGAGACCACCACACTGCCGTCGGCCACGCCGTCCTCCAGCATCAACTGTGGTGCTGTGCCGCTGCTGCCCGAGCCCGTGCTGCCGCTCGGCGCGCTGGTCGAGGGGGACGGGTCCAGGGTCGGGCCGCCGGTGTTGCCGCCCGTGGTGGGACAGGTCTCGGACGGGACCCAGGCGAACTTGACCTCGTACGCCGCCCCGGGCTTGAGCACCAGGGAGGTGACTTCCTGGGACGGGGCGGGCAGTCCGGTGGCCGGGTCGCCCGCGGTGTGGTTCACCACGCTGATCTTGGACGCGTCCGCGGCACCCTGGGCGGCGGTGGACACGTTGCCGGCGCCGGAGACGGTACAGGTCGTGGTGGAGATGTTGGTCACGCGGAAGGTGCCGTAGACCACACCGGTGGCGTCCGGGGCGCCCGCGGTGCCGGTCGCGCCGCCGAGCTGTACCGCCGTGCAGGTGGGTGCGCTCTCCGTCGAGGCGGTCGGCCCGACCCCGTCGGTGGACCCGCTGCCGACGCCCTTGCCCTTGTCGTCCTTGCCCTTGTCGCCTTCCTTGCCGCCCGTGCCCTTGGTGGTGTCCGAGGAGCCGACGGCGCCGTTGGATCCACCGTCCGGGCCCTTGCCCTGGTTGGTGTCGCCCTGGGCCTGTGAGGCCTTCGCGGCCATGGAGGGGTCGACGTCGGAGCCGGTGGCATTCGAGACGTGCACGAGAGCGGGGATCGCCGTACCGATGAACAGGGCGGCGGCCGCCATGCCCACCAGCGCCTGCCGCTTCCGCGCACGGCGGGCCGGAACCGCGCGCCGCAGATGCTCCAGAGCGCCGTCGCGCGGCTCGATCTCGAGCACTGCCTGATGCAGCATCCGGCGCAGCGCCAGCTCGTCCGAACCGAGATCCTCGGGTGCCGCTTCCGGCTCGTCGGGACCGGCCGCGCTCCCCTCGGTCGGGGAGTCACCGCGGTCGAGTCCTGCGAGCGCCGCCATGAGCCGGTCCCGCCCCGCGCCCAGGCCCTCGACGGCGTCGCCGAAAGGACCACGCCCGTCGTCCGGGTCCGCCCCGGCGCCGAAGCCTCCCGCAGCGCCAGAACCGGCACCCGAGTCGCCCCGGTCCTCGACGTCACCTCGTCCCCGTGCGAAGCGGTCGGGTTCGGTCGCGTCGGGGGCGACGTGGTCCGGTCCGGCTTCGTACTGGCCTTGGTCGTCGGGTCGGTGGCTCACAGTTCCGTTCCCAGCATGCTGCTTGTGTTCGTCCTCGGGGAGCTCGGGCCGGTCTGTCGGCTCATGCCACTCATAGGGCTCGTGTTGCTGATGGGCGTCGCTGCCCCAGGAGGCGGCGCGACGCTCCTCGTGGCCGCTCATGCCGGTGCCCCCATGGCGATACGGAGCGCCGCTATGCCGCGCGAGCCGTAGGCCTTCACCGACCCCAGCGAGATCCCCAGTGTCGCCGCGACCTGGGCCTCGGTCATGTCCGCGAAGTAGCGCAGCACCAGGACCTCGCGCTGACGGCGCTGGAGGCCCTTCATCGCCTTGATCAGCGAGTCCCGCTCCAGCTGGTCGTACGCGCCTTCCTCGGCGCTCGCCATGTCCGGCATGGGCTTGGAGAGCAGCTTGAGACCGATGATGCGGCGGCGCAGTGCCGAACGCGACAGATTGACCACGGTCTGACGCAGGTACGCGAGCGTCTTCTCCGGGTCACGGACGCGCTTGCGTGCCGAGTGGACGCGGATGAACGCCTCCTGGACGACGTCCTCGCAGGACGCGGTGTCGTCGAGGAGGAGCGCCGCCAGGCCGAGGAGGGAGCGGTAGTGGGCGCGGTAGGTCTCGGTGAGATGGTCGACCGTGGTGCCGGCCACCGCCGACTCGTCCGCGCTCTCGCGCTGATTGGGGATGCGGGTAGGCCGCGCTGTGGGCATGGGGGCGATCACCGGCATGCCGCCGGGCAAGCGGGGACGACTGGGTGGACGCAGGGCCGCGCCCCTCGTCCGTACCGCGGTGAATTCGAGTACCTCTGCCACGTCAGTTGGACACGTCTCCACGCGCCAGGGTTGTACGCGACAGGCATCACTTTTGCGACAGGCTTCGCATCCGTCTGCACGTCCTGCCATGTGCCCCCCAGCACACCGGACCGTGCGTCAAGTGCCCTCATGCGTACCAGCTCTTCCCCTATGCCCCGTGTGTGTCGTGCCCGGCCCCCCAGAGGGCGACCGCAAAGACGCTCCTGGCCCTGTGCGCGGTTGCAGGGCGGGAGGGGAAATCTTCGAACGCCGAGAGGCTTCGATTCAAGTGGTTTGGACCACAGGCCGACCCGCTGAACCGAAAGAGATCCTACAAACGATTCAGCCAGCGGCCAGTGAGGGATTCCGGCCATCGGACAGCCGGCACCGGAAAACGTACGCGCACGGGCACCGAACGCACCGGGCGGCACCCCGTCGACCACGCGCGAACGCCGGTCCCCGGCGTCTGTGCCGGCCGGGGTCCGGCGACCCCGGCCTTCGCGGCCGCCCTAGGACGCCCCGAGTTCCGCCGCCACCAGCTCCGCGATCTGCGCCGTGTTCAGCGCCGCGCCCTTGCGCAGGTTGTCACCGCACACGAACAGTTCCAGCGCGGTCGGATCGTCCAGGGCGCGGCGCACCCGGCCCACCCAGGTCGGGTCCGTGCCCACCACGTCCGCGGGCGTGGGGAATTCACCCGCCGCCGGGTTGTCGAAGAGGACCACGCCGGGCGCCGTGTCGAGGATCTCGCGGGCGTGGTCGACCGTCACATCGCCCTCGAAGCGGGCGTGGACCGTCAGCGAATGCACCGTGACCACGGGTACGCGGACACAGGTGACGGCCACCCGCAGTTCCGGCAGCCCGAGGATCTTGCGGGACTCGTCGCGGACCTTCATCTCCTCCGAGGACCACCCGTCCTCGCGCAGCGACCCGGCCCACGGCACCACATTGAGCGCGACCGGCTCCGGGAAGGGCCCCGTGCTGTCGCCCACCGCGCGCCGTACGTCACCCGGGTTGGTCCCCAGCTCCGTGCCGGCGACCAGCGACAGCTGCTGCCGCAGGGTGTCGATGCCCGCGCGGCCGGCGCCGCTGACGGCCTGGTACGAGGAGACGACCAGCTCCCGCAGCCCGAACTCGGCGTGCAGCGCGCCGAGCGCCACGATCATCGAGAGGGTCGTGCAGTTGGGGTTGGCGATGATGCCGCGCGGACGCAGCCGGGCGGCATGCGGATTGACCTCCGGCACGACCAGGGGGACCTCGGGGTCCATCCGGAACGCGCCCGAGTTGTCCACCACGACCGCGCCCAGGCTCGCGGCGATCGGTGCCCACTGCGCGGCGATCTCGTCCGGGACGTCGAACATCGCCACGTCGACGCCGGCCAGCGCTTCCTCGCCGAGCGCCATGACCTCGACCTCCTCGCCGCGCACGGCCAGCTTGCGGCCGGCGGAGCGCGGCGAGGCGATCAGACGGATCTCGCCCCAGATGTCCGCGTGCTGGGACAGGATCTGGAGCATGACCCTGCCGACGGCTCCGGTCGCGCCCACGACCGCGAGCGTCGGCTTCTCGGTTCGCGTTGTCATCGACGCCCCATACGGCCCGTGCCCCCGCGGGGGAGGCCGGTCATCGCCCGGTGCCTCCGTAGACAACGGCCTCATCGGTCTCGGAGTCCAGGCCGAACGCGCTGTGCACCGCGCGGACGGCCTCCGCCACGTCGTCCGCACGTGTGACCACCGAGATACGGATCTCGGAGGTCGAGATCAGCTCGATGTTCACACCGGCGTCGCTCAGCGCCTCGAAGAAGGCCGCCGTGACACCCGGGTTCGTCTTCATGCCCGCGCCGACCAGCGAGATCTTGCCGATCTGGTCGTCGTAGCGCAGCGAGTCGAAGCCGATCGCGGTCCTGCCCTTCTCCAGGGCGTCGATCGCCTTGCGCCCCTCGGTCTTCGGAAGGGTGAAGGAGATGTCCGTGAGACCGGTCGCCGCGGCGGACACGTTCTGCACGACCATGTCGATGTTGATCTCGGCGTCGGCGATGGCACGGAAGATCGAGGCGGCCTCGCCCGGCTTGTCCGGCACGCCGACGACCGTGATCTTGGCCTCGGAGGTGTCGTGCGCGACACCGGAGATGATGGCCTGCTCCACCTTCACGTCCCCTTGCTGAATCGGCTCGCTGCTGACCCACGTGCCCTGCAGTCCGCTGAAGGATGAGCGGACGTGGATCGGGATGTTGTAACGGCGTGCGTACTCCACACAGCGGTGGAGCAGCACCTTGGACCCGGACGCGGCCAGTTCCAGCATGTCCTCGAAGGAGATCCAGTCGATCTTCCGGGCCTTCTTCACCACACGCGGGTCGGCGGTGAACACGCCGTCGACGTCGGTGTAGATCTCGCACACCTCGGCGTCGAGGGCCGCGGCCAGCGCGACCGCGGTCGTGTCGGAACCACCGCGACCCAGGGTCGTGATGTCCTTCTTGTCCTGGCTGACGCCCTGGAAACCGGCGACGATGGCGATGTTGCCCTCGTCCAGCGCGGTGCGGATGCGGCCCGGCGTGACGTCGATGATCCGGGCTTTGTTGTGGACCGAGTCGGTGATGACGCCTGCCTGGCTGCCGGTGAAACTCTGAGCCTCGTGACCCAGGTTTTTGATCGCCATGGCCAGCAGGGCCATGGAGATCCGCTCTCCGGCGGTCAGCAGCATGTCGAACTCACGCCCGGCAGGCATGGGGGAAACCTGCTCGGCGAGATCGATCAACTCGTCCGTCGTGTCGCCCATCGCGGAGACCACGACAACCACCTGGTTGCCGTTCTTCTTGGCTTCCACGATCCGCTTGGCGACGCGCTTGATGCCCTCGGCATCGGCTACGGAGGAGCCTCCGTACTTCTGCACGACAAGGCCCACGTGCGCTCCTCGCTCAGTCCGTCTCTTTCCGCACCCGCGTATCTGCACGTGCGGTCGGCTCAGTCTATCGAGCGACCGAATTTCCCTTCCGGGATATCGCATGGTGAGATGTCCCGCTCACGCCGGGATCACCCCGGTTTTCTTCGTACGTACGACAGGCGTACGACGGTTTTCACCGAAGGTTTCCAGCGTGCGACCCGGCCGCTCCAGGAGCGCATCTGCCCCGGTGCGACGAGAGGTACTCGAAAAGTGCCGCGTGTCACAGGAGACCGGTGTGCACCGGGTTCCGGGCATGCGGACGCGGGCCGTGCACACGTTCAGGACGAGTCGGGGACCGGTCCCCGATCCGCCAGGGAAAGGGGTGACCGGGCCTACTTGACCGGTCGCAGCCCCAGCGGCCGGGCGATCTCCCGGGCCATGACCCGGCCCGCCTCCTCGGCGAGGACCTCGTCGCCGAGGCCCTGGTCGGTGTCGAGGCCGTCGAGCTCCTCCAGCGGCTGGTTCAGTCGCACATGGGCGACCAGCGACTGGAGCGCGCGGAGGGTCGCGGACGCCGTCGAACCCCAGTTGGAGAAGTACGAGAACTGCCACCACCACAGGGCTTCCGTGGTGCGGCCGGCCCGGTAGTGGGCCATGCCGTGGCGCAGGTCCGTGATGACGTCCGCCAGGTCGTCGGAGATACGGGCCGGAACCGGCGCCTTGCGCGGCTCGTACGGGTCGAAGACCTCCGAGTACACGTCGACCGGGTCCAGCATGGTGGCAAGGCGTTCGCGCAGCTCGTCCGCGTCCGCGTCCGGGCCCGAGTCCGGCTCGTAGCGCTCGTCCGGCACGATGTCCTCGTGTGCGCCGAGGCGGCCGCCCGCGAGGAGCAGCTGGGAGACCTCCAGCAAGAGGAACGGAATAGCGGAGTCCGGCTCGTCACCCTTCGCGACCTCCGTGACGGCGACCAGGAAACTCTCGATCTGGTCCGCGATCTGCACCGCGAAGTCGTCGGGGTCCATCGTCGTGGAGTGCAGCGTGGCGTCAGACATCTAGGAGTCGTCTCCCCTCGAAGGCGCGGCCGAGGGTGACCTCGTCCGCGTATTCCAGGTCGCCACCCACCGGGAGGCCGCTGGCCAGGCGGGTGACCTTGAGGCCCATGGGCTTGATCATCCGGGCGAGGTACGTGGCCGTGGCCTCGCCCTCCAGGTTGGGATCCGTGGCCAGGATGAGCTCGGTGACCGTGCCGTCGGCCAGCCTCGCGAGCAGTTCCCTGATCCTCAGGTCGTCCGGGCCCACGCCCTCGATCGGGCTGATCGCTCCGCCCAGAACGTGGTAGCGGCCCCGGAACTCACGGGTCCGCTCGACCGCGACGACATCCTTCGGCTCCTCCACCACACAGATCACCGACGGGTCGCGGCGGGCGTCACGGCAGATACCGCACAACTCCTCCTGTGCGACGTTGCCGCAGGTCGCGCAGAAGCGGACCTTGGCCTTCACCTCGAGCAGTGCCTGGGCGAGCCGACGCACATCCGTCGGCTCGGCCTGGAGGATGTGGAAGGCGATCCGCTGCGCGCTCTTGGGACCGACGCCGGGCAGCCGCCCCAGCTCGTCGATGAGGTCCTGAACCACGCCTTCGTACAACGGACTGCCTTTCCTGGAGAGCTTCGGTACGTACCGTAGCCGGGCTCGGTTTCTTGGTACGTACGGTAGTTGGCCCTTGCCCCACTTAGAAGGGACGGGCCGGTGGACTCAGAACGGCAAGCCGGGGATGCCGCCGCCCAGCCCCTGGGCCAGCGGGCCGAGCTTCTGCTGCTGGAGGGCCTGCGCGTTCTCGTTGGCCGCCTGGACGGCCGCGACGATCAGGTCGGCGAGGGTCTCCGTGTCCTCCGGGTCCACCGCCTTGGGATCGATGGCCAGGGCCCGCAGTTCGCCGGCGCCGGTGACCGTGGCCTTCACCAGACCACCGCCCGCCTGGCCCTCGACCTCGGTCCGAGCCAGCTCCTCCTGCGCCTGCGCGAGGTCCTGCTGCATCTTCTGGGCCTGCTGGAGCAACTGCTGCATGTTGGGCTGGCCACCACCGGGAATCACGATCAGCTCCTGGTCTCGTACGGTACGGCTGTCAGGGTTTCGTACGGCTTTCCGGGCGGGTTTTTGCCGCCTGGCACGAGCCTACGTGGTCACCGTCACGCGCGCTCCGGTAGTCCGACCGGACCCTGACCTGGACCGTGGCGCCACTCTTTCGAGTGAGATTGTCAGCCGTCCCCTACCTACCCAGGACCCACTTCCGGGCGGAAAAGCGCTGAAACCCGGGTGCCCGCCCCCCATTGGGCGGTAGGAAGGGTCCGCTTCAGCACCATGCGTCACCTGAGCAGGGCGGAGCGTGCACGGAGCGGGGGACGCGCGCACCGCGGAGGGTGCATCGCGGAAGTCATGGCCGTATGTAGGGAGTGTCGGGTGAGCCAGCCGGAGATGCAGCCCGAGAGTCCGCTCCAGGACGGGCGGGGCGAGGGTGCGGCGGGGCTGCGGCCGGACGACCTCACGGGAGGGCCGTTCCCGCACGGCGACTGGGGGGAGCCCGCGCAGCGGCTCGACGAGCTGTACCGGTGGGTGGAGGACCGGGCGCTGGAGACGGTGGCCTGGTATCTCGCGAACCGGGTGTGGAAGCGGCGGGGGGCGCTCGCGCTGCGAGTGGGTGCGGCGTCCGGTGCCGTGTGCGGGGCCGCGCTGCCGCTGCTCGAGCTGACCGGGGCGGTCGACGGGGTCGCACCCTGGGCCTATCTGTCGCTGCTGCTCGGGGTGTCCTGTGTGGCCGGGGACCGGTTCTTCGGGGTGACGTCCGGCTGGATAAGGGACGTGGCGACCGCTCAGGCCGTGCAACGGCGGCTCCAGGCCCTGCAGTTCGACTGGGCGACCGAGAGCGTGCGGGAGGTGCTGGGGCCGACGGAGGGGACCGCCGGGGAGGCGGCGGAGCGGTGCCTGTCGGTCCTGCGGCGGTTCTCGGAGGACCTGACGGAACTGGTACGGGCGGAGACGGCGGACTGGATGGTGGAATTCCGGACGAGGTCGGGCCCCCTGGGCATCCAGTCGGTGGGGGCGGCCGCGCCGCGGGGGGACGTACTGGCGCTGGGGAGGTTGGCGCCGCCGAACGGGACCCGCCCGAACATGCCCCGGCAGCGGCCACCCGAGCCGAGGTGAGCGCGCCGGCACGGGCCCAGCGCCCCACCAGAACCAGGCGCGTACCGCAGAGGCCCGACGCCCACCGGCAAAACACCTCCGCATCGGCCCGGCAACCCTCTGGCGCAGTCCCTCGTACGGGTCAGCTTCCGCCGTCGTCGTCGCACAGCGGCAGCACGGCCGGCGCGGAGCACGGCAGGTTGCCGTGGCTGCGGATCACGGTCTCGCCGACGCTCTGGCCGAGATAGGCGAGGAAGCCGGCGGCCAGGGAACCGGCGGGCGGGTGACCGTAGGTGTAGGCGTACTCGACCCCGCGGTACGGGTAGTCGCTCCTGCCGTACTCGATGTCCTGGACGGAGGCCACGGCGCCGCCCAGGGGCACCCGGCGCAGCCCCTTGTGGCCCAGGGCGAAGTTGAGCTCGCTGTAGCCGATGGCGCCGGGGATCGCGGCCACCTTGTCCAGCACCTCCTGCGTGGAGTCGAGTTCACAGCGCATGACCGGCGCTGTCCCGTCGTCCTTGTGGAGGCAGTCCAGCGACGTGCTGGGGGCCCGCTCCCAGCTGCCCAGCACCCGCCGCTGGAAGATCTGACGCGTGCCGGAGTCGGCGTTGCGACTGACGAGCACCACGGGCAGATTCGGCAGATGCGGGTCGAGTTGCCTCCAGCGGGTGATCTGCCCGCGGTAGATGCGGCGTACGTCGGTCAGCGACAGCCCGCGCCCGAGATCGAGGCCCTGGTTGACGACCAGGGTGAAGGCCAGCACCGCGACCCTGTTCCCCTCGAGGTCACGGGACTCGTCGGCGGTGGGCCCGTCGGAGAACGCGATCATGGACGGGGACCTCTTCGACTGGGCGCCCCGGGCGGCGAGTTCACCCACACCCGCCTCGCTGCCCCGCGCGTCCACTTTGATGTCGGAGCCCTCGCACTTCTTCTCGTACTGCTTCGCCACTTCCCGTGCCACGGGGGCGAAGGCCGTCGAGCCCGTGATCGCCAGGGAGCCGCGGGCACATTCGATGGGGGGCGGGTTGTCGTCCCGGGCGACGACGATGCCGGCGAGCGTGACGACGCTGAGCGTGAGCGTGATGCTGATCAGCCGGGCGGCGCGGCTGAACAGCGGCGGCTTCTCGTCCGGGGTGGCGCTGCGGTTCGGGTGCACCTCGCCTTCCCGGATGCCGCCGATGAGCCGTATCTCGCGGCCCACATCGCCGCCCGACAGCAGCACGAGCAGCTTGAAGTGGTCGCCGCGGTTGAGCGGGACCCGCGGGATGCGCAGCGTGTTGCCCTCGTACCCGAAGCCGCGATCCGGGATGAAGTGGTCCATGAGGTGGTCGGCGTCGGTCGGCTGCGTGACCGAGACACCGCGGATGGTGCGGTCGGTGAACACCGCGGTCAGACCGTGGATTTCGGGGCCGGTGTAGTCGTCGCGGTCGATGCCCTGCGAGCCGTCGTTCTCGATGCGCAGGAGGACGAGCGTCGCGTCCACCATGCCCGGGTCATCGTCGAAGAGGCCGAGGCGTCTGTTCGCACGGCCCGAGCGGACGTCGTCGCCTATCGGGTTGTCCATCTGGACGCGGTAGCCGATGCGCTTGCGGCGCGGCACCCGGCGTTCGTACCAGACCATGACACCGGAAGCGACGATGCCGAGCACCGCGGTCCCCACGGCCACGACGTTCTCTGCGCTCAACCACTCCACCGTGGGTCCCCCGCTACTCACCGGAGCCGATCGTGCGGTCACCGTACGGCCCGTCGGCGAAAACACGCAGGGGCCCTCCGCCGAAGTTCATGTGACGTTCAACGGGTGGGCGTACGTGGGGAGTTCAGTCCCCCTTCGTGTACGTCAGGGACTCTCCGGTGCTGGTGTTCAGGCGTTTGAGGCGGCCGTCCGGGAGGATCGTCAGCTCGGTGGCCTGGCCCGGGGTGCAGGACGAAGCCGGTCTGCCGACCGTGACCGTGGACGGGCCGATCTCCAACGGGCTCCCTGCGGTGGGCTTTTCGGCCAGCTTCGCCTGGAAGACGCAGTGGTACGTGCCGCTGCCGGGCGGGCCGTCCGCCGTCAGGGAGAGCACCGTGTCGCCCACCTTGCCCTGCTGGACGACCAGTTGGCGGGTGCTGTGCCCACCGGCGTTGTCGATGGCGGCGTTCCAGGTGCCGAGGTAGGCCGAGGGGACGGTGCCGGCGGCCGGTGACTGCGAGCCGGAGCTCGCGCTCTTCGAGGCCGAGGGCGCCGGCGTGGTCGGGTGCTGGGCCGTGGGCGCCCCGGCGGTGTGCGAGGGGCCCGCGGCGCCCTTCGTACCGTGCCCGTCGCCCCGCATCAGCGCGTACACCGAGCCGCCCGCGCCGAGCGCGACGACCAGGGCGACGGCGACCAGCACGGCGGTGGAGCGGCGGTTCCCGCGCCGGGACTGCGGTTCCAGGTCGCCGTAGGGCAGGGCGCCGTACGGCACAGACCCGTACGGCGGGACCGGACCGCGGGCCGGCGTACCGGTCCAGCCGCCGGCGTTCTGCGGGTCGCCGTGCACCGGGGGCTGAGGGTGCTGCTGCGGGTGACCGTAGGCGGGCGGGGCACCCGGCGCGGGCGTGTGGCCGGGACCGGCGGCCTGGACGGGCAGCCGGTCGGGGACGGCGGGCGCACCCGGCGCGGGCGCCGCGTCCGCCGCGGCGGCGTGCTCGGGAGCGACCTGCGGGTCCGGGAGCCGCTTGGTCAGGTCGACGGGGTCCTGCGGGGCACCGGAATCGCCCGTCCTGGGCCCCGGAAGGGCGGCCTTCACCGCGTCCTGCGGATCCTCCGCGTCCAGCAGCCGCACGGCATGACGGCCGAGCTGGGCGACCAGGGAACCGGGCAGCCAGGGTTCCCGGCTCCGGCCGTCCGAGACCGTGTCCTCCGCGCCGATCCGCTCCAGGATCTGCGCGGGCGTGGGCCGGGCGGCCGGGTCCTTGCGCAGACAGTCCCGTACGAGAGCGGCGAACTCCTCGGGCATGCCGCCCAGTTCCGGTTCCTGCTGCGCGATGCGGAACATCAGGGCGTGCACGCCGCTGTCGACGGTGCCGAAGGGAAAGGCGCCCGTGGCGGCGTAGGTGAGGACGGACCCGAGGCAGAAGACGTCGCACGCGGGTGTGATGCGGTCGCCGCGCACCTGCTCCGGCGACATGAACCCGGGCGATCCGACGAGCGCCCCGGTACGCGTGAGCCAGGCGCCGGTGAGCGTCTCCATGGCGCGGGCGATGCCGAAGTCGATGACCCGCGGCCCGTCGATGGTGACGAGGACGTTGGAGGGCTTGAGGTCGCGGTGGATCAGCCCCGCCGCGTGGATGTCCTGAAGGGCGTGGGCGAGACCGGCGGCCAGCACGCGCACGGAGCGCTCCGGCAGGGTGCCGTGGTCCTGCGAGACGACGGTGTGCAGGGTCGGGCCCGCCACGTACCCGGTGGCGACCCAGGGGATGTCGGCCTCGGTGTCGGCGTCCAGGACGGGCGCCGTCCAGTGCCCGCCGACCCGCCGGGCGACCTGCACCTCGTGCCGGAAACGCGCCCGGAACTCCTCCTGCTCGGCCAGCTCCCGCCGGACGAGCTTCACCGCGACGGTGCGGCCCCGGTCGGAGCGGGCCAGATACACGTTCCCCATACCGCCGGTCCCGAGCCGCCTGAGCAGCCGATAGGACCCGGCACTCCCCCGGAGGTCCGTTCCGGGAGCCGTCCCCACCGGATCCCCCGCCTTCGGCTTGTCCATCGCCGTGTCACCTACCCCCCTGATTACCCCCCTGCGTGCGACAGCCCGAGGATAATGCCGCCGTACGGGGAGTCTGTCAGGGTGGTGTCTACGGTTCCGTAACAGGCCGGGCGGACGGCTTCCGGTCCCCGGAAGGCGCCCCGTACACGCGGGACCTCGGCGAACACCTGGTGGCGGGCAGTGCGGGGCGTGGCCCGCCCGGATCCGGTACCCGGCGCGGGGCAGGCCGGCCCTCGGGCGGCATCCATACGACAACCTGTCGCGGAAAGTCCCCGACCGCAGACAGGACGCCGATGTCGCGCCCGCACCGCGGACACCTACGCTTCGGCGCATGACCCCTCAGACCGACCCTCAGGCCGGTGCCGCCGTCAAGGCCGCGGACCGTGCGCACGTCTTCCACTCCTGGTCAGCGCAGGATCTCATCGACCCGCTCGCCGTCGCCGGTGCGGAGGGGTCGTACTTCTGGGACTACGACGGCAACCGCTACCTGGACTTCACCAGCGGCCTCGTCTTCACGAACATCGGCTACCAGCACCCGAAGGTCGTCGCCGCGATACAGGAGCAGGCCGCCACCCTGACCACGTTCGCGCCTGCCTTCGCCGTCGAGGCCCGCTCGGAGGCCGCCCGACTGATCGCCGAACGCACCCCCGGCGACCTCGACAAGATCTTCTTCACCAACGGCGGTGCCGACGCGAACGAGCACGCGGTGCGCATGGCGCGCCTGCACACCGGCCGGCCCAAGGTGCTGTCCGCCTACCGCTCGTACCACGGTGGCACCCAGCAGGCCGTGAACATCACCGGCGACCCGCGCCGCTGGGCCTCCGACAGCGGCTCCGCCGGGGTGGTGCACTTCTGGGCGCCGTTCCTGTACCGCTCGCGCTTCTACGCCGAGACCGAGCAGCAGGAGTGCGAGCGGGCGCTCGAGCACCTGGAGACGACCATCGCATTCGAGGGCCCGGGGACCATCGCCGCCATCGTCCTGGAGACCATCCCCGGGACGGCCGGGATCATGGTCCCGCCGCGCGGCTATCTCACGGGCGTCCGCGATCTGTGCGACAAGTACGGCATCGTCTTCGTCCTCGACGAGGTCATGGCCGGGTTCGGGCGCACCGGCGAGTGGTTCGCCGCTGACCTCTTCGAGGTGACCCCGGACCTGATGACCTTCGCGAAGGGCGTGAACTCCGGCTATGTGCCGCTCGGCGGCGTCGCCATCTCCGGCAAGATCGCGGAGACCTTCGGCAAGCGGCCCTATCCGGGCGGTCTGACGTACTCCGGGCACCCACTGGCCTGTGCCGCGGCCGTGGCCACGATCAACGTGATGGCCGAGGAGGGCGTCGTCGCGAACGCGGCGGTCGTCGGTGCGCAGGTCATCGAACCCGGGCTGCGCGAACTGGCCGAACGGCACCCGTCGGTGGGCGACGTGCGCGGTGTGGGCATGTTCTGGGCCCTGGAACTGGTGCGGAACCGGGAGACCCGCGAGCCGCTCGTGCCGTACAACGCGGCCGGTGAGGCGAACGCGCCGATGGCCGCGTTCGCCGCCGCCGCGAAGGCCAACGGTCTGTGGCCCTTCGTGAACATGAACCGCACGCACGTCGTTCCGCCCTGCACCGTCACGGAGGCGGAGGCCAAGGAGGGCCTCGCGGCCCTGGACGCGGCGCTGGCCGTCGCGGACGAGTACACCGCGTAGCCGGTACGGCGGGACCCATCGCGCCGGCCCCCGCCACAGGCGCCGCATACGGCACTCGTGCAACCCCCACCGCGTAAGGTGACGTGCTCGATGAGGAACACGGAACCGTACGCGGATGGGGGATCCAGACCACGATGCCCGGCAATGGCACCGTTACCCGTAGCACCCTGCGGCAGCAGATCGCGGACGCGCTCCGCGACGAGGTGCTGGCCGGCCGGCTGCAGCCGGGCCAGGAGTTCACGGTGAAGGAGATCGCCGAGCAGTACGGCGTCTCCGCGACCCCCGTCCGCGAGGCGCTGGTCGACCTGTCGGCCCAGGGCCTCCTGGACGCCGTGCAGCACCGCGGTTTCGAGGTGCACGCCTACTCCCTCGACGACTACCGCGAGATGATCGAGGCCCGCAGCCTCGTGACCGACGGAATCTTCCGCCACCTCATCGAGGGCGGCGGGCGCATCGCGGTGGACCTCCCGGGCCTGCCGGCCGCCCTCGGGGCGGTGCGGAGGCGCGGCGAGGAGGCCCAGCGCGCCGCCGCGGCCGGCGAACTGAACATCCTGATCGGCTACGACCTGCGCTTCTGGCGGGAGCTCAGCTCCCTGTACGGCAATTCCTACCTCGGCGACTTCCTGCACCGGCTGCGCGTGCAGACCTGGGTCTGCACGGTCCAGCACCTGCGCAAGGCCACCGACCTCAGGGGCCGGCTCTGGGCCGGGCACACCGAGCTCGTGGACGCGCTGGCGCGCCGCGACCCCGCCACGGCGCAGTCCGTGGTCGCCGCGTACAACGCGCACTCCCTCGCGCTGCTCGAAAGACGCGCCGCCGGATGAGCGCGACGCAGGCCACCGACGTCATACAGGACATGCAGGCCATCTCCATCGACCTGTCCGTCGTCGTCCCCGCCTACAACGAGGAGGAACGCCTCGGACCCACCCTCGACGCGATCGTGGGGTATCTGCGCGAGCACGAGGGCCGCTTCGGCGAGTGGGAGGTCGTCGTCGTCGACGACGGGTCCACCGACGGCACACGGGACATCGTCGCCGCGGTCACGGCCCGCGACCGGCGCGTGCAGCTCCTCACCAGCCCCCGCAACCGCGGCAAGGGCCACGCCCTGCGCCTGGGCGTCCTCGCCTCCTACGGCCGCCGGGTCCTGATCACGGACGCCGACCTGGCGGCACCGATCGAGGAGCTGGAGGCCCTGGAGAAGGCGCTGGCCGACGGGCACTCGGCGGCGATCGGCTCCCGTTCGGCACCGGGGGCGACCATAGAGCGGCACCAGAGCCATCTGCGTGAACTGCTCGGGCGCGCGGGCAATCTCCTGATACGCGGGATCGCCGTGCCGGGCATACGCGACACCCAGTGCGGCTTCAAACTCTTCGACGGCGACCGCGCCCGTGAGGCGTTCACCGGGTCCCGCCTCAGCGGCTGGGGCATCGACGTCGAGATACTCCAGCACTTCCGGCGCTCGGGCTGGCCGGTCACCGAGGTGCCGGTGCGCTGGGCCCACCAGCCGGGTTCCAAGGTCCGCCCCCTCGACTACCTCCGTGTGCTGGCCGAACTGGCCGGCCTGAAGATCCGCTCCGTGCGCCCCGCGGACCTCCTCGCCGTCGCCGTGTTCCTGTTGATGTCGGTGGGCCTGTACTCGGGCCGCTGGGCCGACCCGGGCCACCGCTACCTCCCGGACTCGCTCCAGGACCAGAACCAGTGGGAGTGGTTCTTCGCGGTGACGGCCGACAACGTGGCCCATCTCCGCAACCCCCTCTTCACCACGCTGCAGGGCTTCCCCGACGGCGTGAACCTCATGGCCAACACGGTGATGCTGGGCCTGACCGTCCCCCTGACGCCGGTCACGCTGTTCCTCGGCCCCGCGGTCACGCTCGCGCTGGTGATGACGCTGGGCCTCGCCGCGACGGCCTTCGGCTGGTACCGGCTGATCGTGAAACGGGTCGTGCGGCACCGGGGTGCCGCCTTCACCGGTGCGGCGCTCGCGGCCTTCGCGCCCCCGATGGTCAGCCACGCCAACGCGCACCCGAACTTCACCGTCCTGTTCATGATCCCGCTGCTCATCGAGCGCGCCCTGCGCCTGTGTTCGGGTACAAGAGTCGTCCGGGACGGGGTCGTCCTCGGGCTGATGGCGGCGTATCAGGTCTTCCTCGGCGAGGAGCCGCTGCTGCTGGCGTCCCTCGGCATGGCGCTGTTCGCCGCCGCGTACGGGGTCGTACGCCGGGACGTGGCGAAGAAGGCCTGGCAGCCGCTGCTGAAGGGGCTGGCGATCGGCGCGGCGGTGTGCCTGCCCCTGGTGGCGCTCCCTCTGTACTGGCAGTTCTTCGGTCCGCAGAGCTACAAGAGCGTTCTGCACGGCGACAACGCGGGCAACAGTCCGCTCGCCCTGCTCTCCTTCGCCGAGCGCTCGCTGGTCGCGGGCAACGAGGTGACCGCGAACGCCCTGTCGCTGAACCCCACGGAGCAGAACGCCTTCTACGGCTGGCCGCTGGTGGCCCTCGCCTTCGCGATCACCGTTCGGCTGTGGGACCGCCCCCTCGTCAAGGCGCTCGCGTTCACGGCGCTGGCCGCCGCCTTCCTGTCCCTGGGTCCCAGATTCCGGATCCCGCTCAGCCAGACCACTCTCCCGGGCCCCTGGGCCCTGCTCGCGGACAAGCCTCTGTTCGAATCGGTCATCGAGGGCCGGGTCGCGATGATCTGCGCGCCGGCACTGGGCATGCTGCTGGCCGTGGCGATCGAGCGGCTGCTGCGCACGCCGAACATCGCGAACCAGTTCATCGGTCTGACCGCGGTCGCGGCGGCGCTCATCCCGATCCTGCCCGCCCCGCTGAAGACGGTGGAGCGCGCCGAGGTGCCGGCGTTCATCGCGGACGGGACGTGGAAGTCCTACGTCGGCAAGGACGAGACGCTCGTGCCGATCCCGCTGCCGGACTCGGGCAACGCGGAGGCCCTGCACTGGCAGACCGCGACCGGCCTGAAGTTCAGTGTGCCGGGCGGCTACTTCAACGGCCCCTACGGCAGCGACCGCATCGGCATCTACACCGCGCAGCCCCGCTACACGTCCAGCATGCTGCGGGACGTCAGCTTCACCGGAGTGGCCCCCACCATCGGCAAGAACTGGCGGGCACAGGCGCGCGTCGACTTCGCGTACTGGAAGGCGGGTGCTCTGGTGCTGGCCCCGCAGCCGTACCAGGACCAGCTGCGCCAGGCCGTGGACGCGCTCGTGGGGCGGCCGGGTAAGTGGGTGGGCGGCGTATGGGTATGGGACCTGCACGGTTGAGACACCCCGGCTTCGCGCCCATTACGCTGCCTGCACCACTCCGATAACCCGAGGAGCTTACTGTTGGCCTGTGACCTGTGGCTGGTCCCGCTCGTCGACGTGTTGTGCCACACACCCGACAATCCGTTCGCGGAAGAACTCGCCCTCTACGACAAGGTGCTGGGCGAGGCAGGACTGCCGCCGGTGCCGGTGTACCAGTACATGCCGGGGCTGACGGGTGAGGTGGCGCCGGTCGCGGGCTTCGACTACGACGCGCTGCACTTCCTGCGCCGCGCCTATCTGCTCCAGGTGTGCGGTCTGGCGGTGACGCCGGTCGACGAGCTGGGCGGCGACTACGAGCAGCTGCTCGAGATGTTCGAGTCGACGGCCCAGCAGTCGCATCTGGTGTGGCACTACGACCACGCGGGCGCGTACGTCCCGGTGGACTTCCCGCAGCCGCTGTCGAACGACGAACTCCTCGCGGGCGGCGGTCCGCTGGGGTCCTCCCAGGCCCTGCTGCGGGAGCTGGAGGCGGTGGGGCAGGCGATCGGCATCGACCCGGCGAACCCGCCCGCCGCGCCGGATCCCCCGCTCGCGCCCACGGCGTTGGAGGAACCGGCGCTCCCGGCCCCGTACGACCCGAGCCCCTTCGCCCGCGAGCGGCACGTGTGGCTCGGCCTGCACTCGGCGGCGACGCGGAGCCTGGCCCAGGGATCGATGATCATCTTCAGCTGAGGCGGCAGGTGGGGGACCGCTAGGCCCGGTCGTCGGGCACCGCGACCTCCACCTCTCGCAGGCGCTCCGGGTCGGCGATCACGTCGATCGCGGTGATCAGGCCGTCGGTGTCGGAGAGGGTGAAGCTCAGCACCAGGCGCAGCCGGCCGGCCCGGAGCATCGCCAGGCCGGCCCGGCCGTCGACCAGGACGCGCGTGGTGAACCAGGCCCGGCCCATGGAGGCCATCGCGCCCTTGGCCACCGGGTGGGCGCCGGTGATGCGGAAGGGCTCGGGGGTCGGGACGACCGCCCGGTCGGCCCGGAGCACCACATCCGGATGGAGCAGGGCGAGGAGCGCCTCGAAGTCTCCGCCGCGCGTCGCGGCCAGGTACGCGTCCACGACCCGGCGCCGGCGGGGCGGATCGGCCTCGGGCGCCGCGGTCCCCCGTACCCGGCGGCGCGCCCGGCTCGCCAGCTGGCGGGTCGCGGCCGGGGTCTTGTCGATCATCGGGCCGATCTCGTCGAACGGCACGGCGAACATGTCGTGCAGCACGAAGGCGAGCCGCTCGGCGGGCGTCAGCGTGTCGAGGACGACCAGCAGCGCGAGCCCGACCGATTCGGCCAGCAGCGCCTCCTCCTCGGGGTCGACCACCGTGTCCGCGACCGGGCTCCCGCCCGCCTCCAGCGGCTCCTCGCGCCGCGTCTCGCGCGAGCGCAGCATGTTCAGGCACACCCGGGCCACCACCGTGGTCAGCCACGCGGCCGGGTTCTGGATGTCCTTAGTGTCGGCGCGGTCGACGCGCAGCCACGCGTCCTGGAGGGCGTCGTCGGCCTCGCTGAGCGAGCCGAGCATCCGGTGGGCCACCGCCCGCAGCCTGGGCCGCTGCTCCTCGAACCGCTCGGTCATCAGCTGGCGTTCGGACACCGTGTCACATTCCTTCCGGACGGCGGGTCGTCCCAGTAGATCACCCGCACGGGTGAGAACCGACCGCTTGGGAGGAAGATCATGAACTCGACGACCGCGCCCGTCCTCGTCACCGGCGGCACCGGCACGCTCGGCCGCCACGTCGTACCGCTCCTGCGGGAGGCGGGCCGCGAGGTGCGGATGCTGAGCAGGCACGCGCACGAGCCCGCGGCCGGCGTCACTCACGTGGCCGTCGACCTGCGCACGGGTGAGGGTCTCGACGCGGCGGTGGCGGGCGCCGGGACCGTGCTGCACCTCGCGGGCGGCCCCAAGGGCGACGACGAGGCGACCCGGAATCTGGTGCGGGCCGCGCAGGCGGCCGGGGTGCGGCACCTGCTGTACATCTCGGTCATCGGTGCGGACCGGGTCCCGCTGGCCTGGCTGCGCTCCAAGCTGGAGGCCGAGCGGGCCGTCGCCGCGTCGGGCCTGCCGTGGACGACGCTGCGGGCCGCCCAGTTCCACGACCTGGCGCTGCTGATGGCTGAGAAGATGGCGAAGCTGCCGGTCGTCCCGGTCCCGGGCGGCCTGCGGCTGCAGCCGGTCGACGCGCGGGACGTGGCCGCCCGGCTCGTGGAGCTGACGCTCGGCGAGCCGGCCGGCCTGGTCCCCGATCTGGCCGGGCCGACGGTGTACGGCCTGGCGGACCTGCTCCGCACCTACCTGACCGCACGCGGCAGGCGCCGCCCGATGCTGCCGGTCCGTATGCCCGGCAAGGCGGGCCGCGCCTACCGGGCCGGGGCCAACCTGACCCTCGAAGGGGCCGAGACGGGCACCCGGACCTGGGAGGACTTCCTGGCGGAACGGCTGGAGGGCGCCCCGGGGAAAGCGGTCGTCTAGAAGACGGGCGTGCCGTTCTGGGTCAGCTTCCAGTTGGTGACCGCGAAGTCCGCCGGGTTCAGGGTGCCCTTCGACGTGACGTAGTCGATCATCAGCTGGCGGATCTCGTTGGTGGAGCTGTACGCGATGTCCGCGGCGGCGATGTGCGGGTAGCCGCTGCCGCCGTTGGCGCGGTAGTTGTTCACGGCGACGACGAAGACCTGGTCGTCGGCGACCGCGGCGCCCTTGTAGGTGAGGTTCTTGATCCGCGAGCCCTCGGGCTGGGCGATGTCGATCTCGTAGTCGACGCCGGCGGCGGTGTCGTACATGTAGTCCCAGAAGTTGTTGGCGTTGGTGAGGGTCGCGGTGTCGACCTTCGTGCCGGACGGGACCTGGTGGTAGTACTTCGCCGCGTACTCCAGGTAGTCCTTGAGCTGGGCGCCGGTGAGCTTCTTGCCGTACAGGGTGTTGTCGTAGATGTAGAGCCCGGCGATGTCCTTGATCGTCACATTCCCGGCCGGGATGTCGGCGGTGCGGCTGAAGGGCGCGGCGACCGAGATGAGCGGGAGGGCGGCGTCGGCGGTGGAGAGGCCGGTGGCGACCGCCGCCATCTGGACCTGGTGGATGAAGTCCATGATGGGGACGTCCTGCCAGCAGGACTCGGCCGCCGAGAGGTCCTGGGTACAGGTGCCGACGGGTGTGTTGACGTACTTCACGACGAGGTCGTGGTCGGCCTTGAGGAGCCGGGTGATCTCCGGGTCCTCCTCGACGCCGTTGGGGTTGAGGGTCTGGGCCTTCTTGCTCGTGACCTTCCACTGGCCGTGGTGCAGTTCGACCTCGAAGTCGAAGACGGTCAGCCGCATGCCCCAGCAGTACGGCTCGGACAGCAGGACGTCCTCGCCGGTCTCCTCGTTCTTGACGGTGTAGGAGGGGACCTCGACGTGGGTGTGGCCGACGAGGATGGCGTCGATGCCGGGGACCTGCTCGGCGACGAGGTTGGAGGCGTTCTCGACGTACGGGAGTTCACTGCCGTACGAGGACGAGCCGTCGAGGCCGGAGTGGTCGGTCAGGAAGACGATGTCGCAGCCGAGGGCGCGCAGTCGCGGCACGTACTTCTTCGCCTGCTCCACCAGCCCGGGGAAGACCATCTTGCCGCTGACGTTGTCCTTGTCCCACAGCGCGATACCGGGGTTGGTGAGTCCGAGGACGCCGACCTTGATGTCGGGCGCGCCCGGCACGCAGATGCGCTTCACCGTGTACGGCTGGAAGGCGGGGCGCAGCGTCCTGGCGTCGAGGGCGTTGGCGCCGAGCAGCGGGAAGCGGCACTGGCTCTCGAACTTGCGCAGCACGTCGATGCCGTAGTTGAACTCGTGGTTGCCGAGCGCGGCGGCGTCGTAGCGCATGTGGTTCATGGCGACGGCCATGGGGTGCTTGGGGGCGTCCTTGCCCGTGATCGGGTCGACGCGGGCGTAGTAGTACGCGAGCGAGGTCCCCTGGATGATGTCGCCCGCGTCGACCAGCAGGACGCGCTCCTCGCCCTTCGCCTCCCGCTGCTGCTTGATGAGCGTGGCGACGCGCGCGACACCGACGGAGTTGCCTGCCTTGTCGCTGTAGGCCGCGTCCAGGTAGTAGTCCCAGTCGAAGACGTGGCTGTGCAGGTCGGTGGTGCCCAGGATGGAGAACGACCAGGTGCGGGGCGCGTGTTCGGGCGTGCGGCCGGCCGCCTCGGCGGGCGCGGCGGCGACGCTTCCCGCCGCTGCCACGGCCGCTCCGGTGACGGCCGACTTCTGCATGAACTCCCGGCGGTTCATGGGACTGACGGGCATTCGAGGCTCCTGGAGCTGAGGTGACGGAGGTCAACTGCGCTTGCTGAGCGGGCAGTACGGGGACTACACGCGTAGAAGGTTGCGTCACTCCAGTTGCGTACGGAACCTCCAATGGTTCATGTACAGGTCAAGGATGGCCCATGAAACGACCACGCCCCCGGGTCGGCCGGAGCCTCACCGAGGGCGTGAGAGAGGGGGAAACCGCGGACTAGCGGACTACAGGAACGAGTTGATCTCGATCGTCTCGTCGCGGCCAGGGCCGACGCCGATCGCCGAGATCGGCGCACCCGACATCTCCTCCAGGGCCTTGACGTAGTTCTGGGCGTTCTTGGGGAGATCGCTGAAGGTCTTCGCCTTCGTGATGTCCTCCTGCCAGCCCGGCAGGTACTCGTAGATCGGCTTCGCGTGGTGGAAGTCGGTCTGGGAGTAGGGGAGTTCCTCGACCCGCTTGCCGTCGATCTCGTAGGCGACGCAGACCGGGATCTGCTCCCAGCCGTCCAGCACGTCGAGCTTGGTGAGGAAGAAGTCCGTCAGCCCGTTGACCCGGGTCGCGTAACGGGCGATCACCGCGTCGAACCAGCCGCAGCGGCGGTCACGTCCGGTGGTCACGCCCCGCTCGCCGCCGATGCGGCGCAGCGCCTCGCCGTCCTCGTCGAACAGCTCGGTCGGGAAGGGACCGGAGCCGACGCGGGTCGTGTACGCCTTCAGGATGCCGATGACGCGGCTGATCTTCGTGGGACCGACACCGGAGCCGGTGCAGGCGCCGCCCGCGGTCGGGTTCGACGAGGTGACGAAGGGGTACGTCCCGTGGTCGATGTCGAGGAGCGTGCCCTGGCCGCCCTCGAAGAGGACGACCTTGTCGTCGTCGAGCGCCTGGTTGAGGACCAGGACGGTGTCGGCGACATACGGCTCGATCTTCTCGGCGTAGCCCAGCAGTTCCTCGACCACCTGGTCGACGACGATCGCGCGCCGGTTGTACAGCTTGGTGAGGATCTGGTTCTTGACGTCGAGGGCCGCCTCGACCTTCTGGGTCAGGATCGACTCGTCGTACAGGTCCTGGACCCGGATGCCGACGCGGTTGATCTTGTCGGAGTAGGTCGGGCCGATGCCGCGGCCGGTGGTGCCGATCTTGCGCTTGCCGAGGAAGCGCTCCGTCACCTTGTCCATGGTGACGTTGTACGGCGTGATGATGTGCGCGTTCCCGCTGATCATCAGCTTCGACGTGTCGACGCCGCGCTCGTTCAGACCGCTCAGCTCGGAGAGCAGGACCGAGGGGTCGACGACGACTCCGTTGCCGATGACGGGCGTGCATCCGGGCGAGAGGATTCCGGAAGGGAGGAGGTGGAGGGCATACTTCTGGTCACCCACGACCACCGTGTGACCGGCGTTGTTGCCGCCCTGGTAGCGCACCACATAGTCCACGGAGCCACCGAGCAGGTCGGTGGCCTTTCCCTTGCCCTCGTCACCCCACTGAGCACCGAGCAGCACAAGTGCTGGCACGCGCGTACACCCCTTCCGGGCGGGGCATGTCCAGGGTCGGGGGCGTACGCGGCGGTTCCACCGCCGCGTGCACCGCGGCCGTCATTGGCCGCAAACCGTCGGACCGGATGCCCCGGAATAGACGAAGCCCCTGGCGCAATAGCGCAAGGGGCTCTTGCACAAAGATGCTACCCGAGGAAGCGAGGCAGGACCGAGGTGGCGACTTCCGACCAGCTCCTCGTGGTGATCGACCCGGTTGCCCGTCACAGTGACGGTGAGTCGGTACTGATTGCAAAAGACGTGCTCAGCGCGGGTGCGGCGACCAAGGTGTGCCTCCCGGAGAACCCGGAGGAATTCGCCCGGGCACTGGACCGCCGAGGGGCACGGCGCCCCGTGGTCGTGGGCGACGACCGGGCCCTGCTCCGTGCGGTGACCCTGCTGCACCGCAGACGTGAGCTGCAGACGACGGCGCTGTCGCTGGTGCCGGTGGGCACCGCGCAGTCCCTGGCGCGCTCGCTGGGGGTGCCCGAGGGGGCGGTGGCGGCGGCCAGAGCCGTACTGGACGGGGTGGAACGGCGGCTGGATCTGCTGGTGGACGACAGTGACGGTGTGGTCCTCGGCGATCTGCGGATCCCGTCGGTACCGGCCGTGCCGGCCCAGCGGGACGGGACGCCGGACGACGAGCGGATCTCTTCGGGACGGCCCTGGCTGCGGGTGGGGCGGTCCCTGGTGCGGACGCTGGCGGTGCGCCCGCCCCGGCTCACGACGCCGCCCCCGCCCGGACCCTCCCGGCTGCGGGTGGAGGTGGACGGGGTGCTGCTGGTGGACCTGGACGAGCCCGTTCAAGGGGTGTCGGTGACGCCGGGTTCCTCCGGTACGGCGGTCGTGGAGGTGCGGCCGGTGTCGGTGGGGGCGGAGGCGTCGCCGCTGGAGGCGCGCGGACGGGCCGTGACCGTGAGCGGAGCGGACTTCCGGTACCGGGCGGACGCGGTGGTGGCCGGACCGGTGCGCAGCCGGACGTGGACGGTGTGGGCGGGGGCCTGGGGGCTCACGGTGCCGGCTTCGCCATAGCTTGTGACTCCGGAGCCCGGAAGCCTGTGGTGCCACCGGCTTCCGGACGGGATGCTCAGCCCTGGCGGAACGTCCTGTCCCGGTGCACGCGCCAGCGCTCCATCATGGCCACGACCTCACCCTCGACGAACTCGAAGAAGGCGAGGGTCTCCTCGAGCCTGCGGCCCGCCGGGGTGTCGGCGCCCAGGCTGGTGACCCCTTCCCGCAGGGCTTCCTCCCACCGCTTGATGATCGCCTCGCGATTGGTGAGCGCCTCGTACCACTGGTCGCTGTGCACCCGGTAGCGCTCCCGGCGCGACCCCGGCTCCCGCTCCCGTGACACCAGGTGCACCTGCGCCAGATAGCGCACCGCCCCGGACACCGCGGCCGGGCTGATCTGCAACTGCTCGCCCAGTTCGGCGGAGGTGAGAGTGCCGGTGTCGGAGGCGAGCAGCGCACCGAAGACCCGGGCCGGCATGCGCGGCACGCCCGCCTCGACAAGCTGTGCGGCGAAGTGTTCCACGAACCGCGAGACCGACTCCGGATCCCGCTCTGCGGCCTGCGGCTCCGTCATCCCTGGATCATCTCCCCTGGTCAGACACCACGTCGAGTCTACCCACGTTTTCTACGCTTCCTTAACTTCACAATTTTCTGAAAACAGCGTACCTTCCGAATCATGACGAAGGCCAACCCCGCCATCGAGGTTTCCGGACTGCACAAGTCGTTCGGCAGGACGCATGCGCTGGACGGACTCGACCTGCACGTCGAGGCCGGTGAGGTCCACGGGTTCCTGGGCCCGAACGGCGCCGGCAAGTCCACCACCATCCGGGTCCTGCTGGGCCTGCTGCGCGCCGACTCGGGGACCACGCAGGTGCTCGGCCGCGATCCGTGGTCGGACGCGGTGGAACTCCACCGCCGGGTCGCGTACGTCCCCGGCGACGTCACCCTGTGGCGCAACCTGTCCGGAGGCGAGGTCATCGACCTGTACGGCCGGCTGCGCGGTGGCCTCGACCGGGCGCGCCGGGCGGAGCTGATCGAGCGGTTCGAACTGGACCCGACCAAGAAGGGGCGGACGTACTCGAAGGGCAACCGGCAGAAGGTCGCCCTCGTCGCCGCCTTCTCATCGGACGTCGACCTGCTGATCCTCGACGAGCCGACGTCCGGGCTCGACCCGCTGATGGAGGAGGTCTTCCAGCGCTGCGTCGAGGAGGAGCGGGAGCGCGGCCGGACGATCCTGCTGTCCTCGCACATCCTGAGCGAGGTCGAGGAGCTCTGCGACCGGGTCAGCATCATCCGCAAGGGGCGGACGGTCGAGAGCGGCTCGCTCGCCGAACTGCGCCATCTGACCCGGACGAGCGTCACCGCCGAACTCGCCGGGGCGCCCAACGGGCTGGCCGGCCTGCCCGGCGTGCACGACCTCGACATACAGGGCCGGCGGGTCAGGCTCCAGGTCGACACCGACAAGCTGAACGCGGTGCTCAGGTCGCTGAGCGAGTCGGGGGTGCGGTCGCTGACGTCGACGCCGCCCACGCTGGAGGAGCTGTTCCTGCGGCACTACCAGGAAGAGGGGACCCGATGACCGCCGCGGCACCGGCCTTGACCGTACGGACCGGGGGGTCTCGTCAACTCGCCGGCACCGGGACGCTGTTGCGGTTCGCACTGCGCCGGGACCGGCTGGTGATCCCCCTCTGGATCGCGGTCAACGCCCTGATGGTGCTGTCCATGCCGGGCACGCTCAAGGGCCTGTACGGCACGGCGGCCCAACGCGCGGACCTGGCCGACCAGATGGCCACCAACACCTCACTGCGCGCGATGGTCGGCCCGGTCTTCGGCGAGTCGCTCGGCGCGCTCACCGCCTGGCGCATCGGCGTCTACGCCGGACTGCTGGCCGCCGTGATGAGCCTGCTCGTCGTCGTACGGCACACCCGCGACGAGGAGGAGAGCGGACGGCAGGAGCTGATCTCCTCGGCGATGGTGGGGCGGCGCGCCCCGCTGACGGCGGCGCTGCTCGCTGCCGCGGTCGCGAACGCCGTACTGGCGCTGGTGATCACGGTCGGTCTGGCCGGGCAGGGCGCCGCGGGGTCACTGGCGCTGGGCCTGGGCATCGGCGGGGTCGGGATGGTCTTCGCCACGATGGCGGCGATCGTCGCACAGCTGACGGAGAGCGCACGGCTGGCGCGCGGACTCACGGGCGCGGTGCTGGGCGCCGCCTTCGTGCTGCGCGCGGCGGGCGACGCCGGGGCGAACGACGGCTCGTCCGTGCTGACCTGGCTCTCCCCGCTCGGCTGGCTGGAGAACGAGCGCCCGTACGCCGGTGAACGCTGGTGGGTGCTGCTGCCGTTCGCTGCGGCGGCGCTCGTCCAGGGAGCGGTGGCGTACGCGCTCGCCGGACGGCGCGACATCGGCATGAGCTTCCTGCCCACCCGGCCCGGACCCGCCACCGGCCGTCTGGGCTCGGCGGGCGCGCTGGCCTGGCGGCTGCAGCGCGGCGGTGTGCTCGGCTGGAGCCTCGGCTTCTTCCTCGCCGGGGTCGTCTACGGCGGGATGACGGACGGCGCGACGAAGCTCGTCAGCGACAACGACAAGGCCCGGGAGATCTTCGAGCGGATGGGCGGGCAGTCCGGGCTGACGGACACGTTCCTCTCCGCGATGGTCGGCGTCATGGGCCTGGTCGCCGCCCTGTACATCGTCGCGTCGGTCCTGCGTCTGGGCGGCGAGGAGTCCTCGGGGCGGGCGGAACCGGTGCTGGCGAACGCGGTGGGACGGCTGCGCTGGGCCGCCGGCCATCTGGTGATCGCCTTCGGCGGAGCCGCGCTGATCATGCTCCTGGCGGGCCTCGGCTTCGCGGCGGGCTACGGCAAGGAGATCGGCCCGATCCTGGGTGCCTGTCTGGTGCAGCTCCCGGCGGTGTGGGTGATCGGCGGCCTGGCGGTCCTGCTGTACGGGCTGCTGCCGCAGGGTGCGATGGCGGCGTGGGGCGTGGCGGGCGCGGCACTGCTCATCGGCTGGGTGGGACCGGCGCTGAACCTTCCTCAGGTGGTGCTGGACCTGTCGCCCTTCGGGCATCTGCCGAAGCTGCCGGGCGGGGAGATGGACTGGCCGCCGGTGCTCATCCTGACGGGGCTCGCGGTGGTGCTGGTGGCCGGGGGGCTGGTGGGGTTGCGGAGGCGGGACGTGAGCACCTGACGGTGGGCCGCCTGTCAGTCGGCGTACTGCTTCAGTTCCTCGGTGTCGAGTTCGATGCCGACGGGGTTAGGGAGGGCAACCTTGCCGCCGAGCCTGATCACATGGATGTCTCGGTAGCCATCCTCAGGGTCAGGGTCGGTGTGCACGAGGGTCGAGAGGTTTTCCCGGTCGATCAGCAAGTAGACGGGGATACCCGCCTCTGCGTACACCCTGGCAGTGGTCTGGGAGGCGTGCCGGTAGGCGTCGCGACGTTCCTGTAACGCGCCGTTGTAGAGCGAGCAGTGATCACGCAGCATCTCCGCGAGCGCGACCTGCTGGCCCACGGTGGGCCGCATCAAGAACTTGTACGCACGGATCATTCGGCCCACCCCCTCCCACGTTGCCCAAGATGAGCATCCTACTCTTGGTTTATGTCACCCCGCTGGGAGCCAGACCCTGACGTACGGCGCGGTCGTCATGTCGTCTACGACCTCCATGCACATTTGGTGTTTGTCACTACGTACCGAGGGAATGTCTTCAACGACGAGATGCTGACGCGCTGCGAAGAGATCATGCGCAACGTCTGCACTGACTTCGGCGCCGACCTGATCGACTTCAACGGCGAAGAGGATCACGTGCATCTGTTGGTGCAGTATCCACCCAAGGTCGCCCTGTCCAGCCTCGTGAACAGCCTCAAGGGCGTCAGCTCGCGGTACCTGCGCACCGAGTTCACCGGCCGCGTGAACCGGGCCACCATGCACGGACGCTTCTGGTCCGGCTCCTACTTCGCCGGATCATGTGGGGGCGCACCACTCCAGGTGGTCAAGGACTCCATCGAGAGCCAGAAGCGCCCCACCTGAACACGGCAGCATTCTGCAGCGGTCAGGATCGGATTCCCTCCCCGCCTGAAGGCGGGTACTTCCTCCGAATAAGGGCGGGTACTTCCTCCGAATAAGAAGGATGGTGCCTCCCTCCACAGGCACACACCAGCTTGCCGAGCCGGCGATGACCACCGGCCCGGATCAACTGCGTGATCATCCAAACGGGTGATCAGCCGATCTCCACGCTCAGCCCTTCCAGCCCCCGGATCACGAAGTTCGGCTTGCGCTCCGGCTCCGCCGCAGCCCGCAGCGTCGGCGCCTTCTCCAGCAGAGCCGTCATCGACGCCGCCAGTTCGATGCGGGCGAGCGGGGCGCCGATGCAGTAGTGGATGCCCGCGCCGAAGGAGATGTGCGGGTTCTCCTCGCGGGTCAGGTCCAGCTTCTCGGGGGCGGTGAAGACCGCCGGGTCGTGGTTGGCCGAGCCGAACAGCATGGCGATCTCCGCGCCCCGGGGGACGGTCGTGCCGTCGATCTCGATCTCGTCCAGCACCCAGCGCTCGAAAAGCTGGAGCGGGGTGTCGTAGCGCATCAGCTCCTCGACGGCGGACGGGACGAGTGAGTGGTCGGCGCGGAGAGCGGCCAGCTGGTCCGGGTTGCGGAACAGCGCCCACCAGCCGTTGACCGTCGCGTTCACCGTCGCCTCGTGCCCCGCGTTCAGCAGCAGCACGCAGGTCGAGATCATCTCCTGCTCGGTGAGCCGGTCGCCCTCGTCGTACGCCGCGATCAGACCCGAGATCAGGTCCTCCCCGGGCTCCTTGCGACGCGTCGCGATCAGCTCCCGGAGGTAGTCCGAGAACTCGACCGACGCCCGTACCGCCTTCCGCGCCGTCTCCTCCGAAGGACCCAGCTCGTACATCCCGCAGATGTCTGCCGACCAGGGCCGCAGCTGCCCGCGGTCCGCCTCCGGGATGCCCAGCATCTCGGCGATCACCGCGACCGGCAGCGGCTCGGCGACGTCCCTCAGCAGGTCGCCCCCGCCCGCCTCCACCAGCCGGGACACCAGGTCGCCGGCCAGCCCGTGCACATAGGGCTTGAGCCGCTCCACCGTGCGCGGTGTGAACGCCTTCGACACCAGCCGCCGGATACGGGTGTGGTCCGGCGGCTCCAGGTCGAGCATGCCGTGGTCGTTGAGCGTGTGGAACGGCTCGTGCTCGGGCGGCGGCGCCGTCCGGCCGAAGTCCTCATGGGTGAACCGGTGCTGGTACGTCCGGCCCAGACGCCGGTCGCGCAGCAGCGCCGACACATCCGCGTGGTGCGGGACCAGCCACTGGTCGGTGGGCTCGTAGTAGTGCACCCGCCCCCGGGCGCGCAGCTCGGCGTAGGCGGGGTAGGGGTCGGCGACGAACGCCGGGTCCCAGGGGTCGAACGTGAGGTCGGATCGGGCTGCCATGTCCGGACGCTAGCCCGGTCTGCCCCTCTCTGACCAGAGGCGTTCCACCGGCCGAGGCACCGGCGCGGGGTCAGCCAGGCGTCACCAGACGTGCCTCGTACGCGAACACCGCCGCCTGCGTCCGGTCCCGCAGCCCCAGCTTCACCAGGATCCGGCTCACATGCGTCTTGATCGTCGACTCGGCGACCACCAGGCGCCCGGCGATCTCCAAGTTCGACAGACCCTGCGCGATGAGGACCAGCACCTCCGTCTCCCGCTCGGTCAGCTCCCCGTACGCCGCGTGCGCGGAGGGAGCGAGGCGCGGGCCCTCGGACAGCTTGGAGAACTCCGTGATCAGCCGCTTCGTGACCGAGGGGGCGAGCAGCGCCTCGCCGGCCGCCACGATCCGCACTCCGTCGGCCAGCTGCCGTGCGGAGGCGTCCTTGAGCAGAAAGCCCGAGGCCCCCGCCCGCAGCGCCTGGTACACGTACTCGTCGAGGTCGAACGTCGTCAGCACCAGCACCTTCGCCGACCCGTCCGCGGCGACGATCTCCCGGGTCGCCTCGATGCCGTTCATCTCCGGCATGCGGATGTCCATCAGCACGACGTCCGGGGACAGTTCACGGACCCGCTCGACCGCTTCCCTGCCGTTGACCGCCTCCCCGACGACCTCGATGTCCGGCATCGCCCCGAGGAGCACCGAGAAGCCCTCCCGGACCATCATCTGGTCGTCGGCGATCAGTACGCGGATGGCGCCCGTCGTCACGCGGAGTCCTCCGCCGTGGCCACCGGCAGGTACACCGTCACCTCATACCCTCCGTCGTCCGTCCGCCCCGCCGTCATCTCCCCGTTCAGCATCGCGACCCGCTCGCGCATGCCCGTGATGCCGTGTCCCGCACCGTGCGTCGACTTCTTCAGGGTGTCCTGCGGCGCCGGTCCGTTGACCACGCGCAGGCCGAGCCCGCCGAGCACATAGCCGATCTCCACGCGGGCAGGCGCCCCCGGGGCGTGCCGCAGCGCATTGCTGAGGGCCTCCTGGACGATGCGGTACGCCGACAGCTCGACGCCCTGCGGAAGTTCCCGCACCGCGCCCGTGACCACCTTTTCCACGTCCAGGCCCGCCTCACGCACGTTCGCCAGCAGGGCGTCCAGGTCGGCGAGGGTGGGCTGCGGGGCGTCCGGGGACTCGTAGTCCTCCGCCCGTACGACACCGAGCACCCGGCGGAGCTCGGTCAGGGCCGCCACCGCGTTCTCCCGGATCGTGGCGAACGCCTTCTCCAGCTCCGGCGGCGGGTTCTCCACTCGGTAGGGAGCGGCCTCCGCCTGGATGGCGACCACCGACATGTGGTGGGCGACCACGTCGTGCAACTCGCGGGCGATCGTGGTGCGCTCCTCGAGCAGCGTGCGCCGGGAGCGCTCGTGCGCGGTCACCGTCTGCTGGGCGGTCATCTCCTGCTCGGCGCTGCGGCGGGTGTGCCAGATGGTGACGGCCAGCAGCGCCAGGGCGGACAGGACGAGCATGGGCGCCGAGTTGTTGCTGAAGTGGTAGCCGAACGCGGCCTCGACGACGAAGGCGTAGACCGCGGTGATCACCCACATCCAGGCCGCCGTGCGCGGCCGGGTGCGTATCGCCACCACGGTGAGCACCGTCAGATGCGCGATGAAGCTGCCGGGCTGCCAGGGCCAGTCGCCGAAGACGCCGGCGACCACCGAGGAGGCCGCGGTCGCCATCAGGGACACCCAGAAGGCCCCGACCGGGCGGACCAGGGTGAGCAGCACCGGCACCAGGGCCAGCAGGCCGGACACCGAGGCCGCGGGGCCGCTGCCCTCACCGGCCCAGCCGGCGAACATCGCCAGCAGTCCGGCCGCGACCACCAGGGCGTGCGGCCACCAGGCCGCGTACTCCCGCGCGCGGCCGGACATCCGCCGGCTCAGCACGCCGTCGACGCTCCTGCGAGGCAGCGGACGGTAGGCGAACGCGTCGTGGAAGAGGTCCTGTCGCAGCCCGCGCAGGGCCTCCACGGCCGCCCGGTACTCCGGGCTGCGCGGTATGTACGGGCCGGACGCACCGTCCGGTGCCGTCTGCCTCTGGGTCGTCTCGGTCACGCTTGACACGGTAGGCGGAGGCGGGGCCGGGGGTCGTCACCAGTGAGGGGGCCTTGGGCATCCGTCTCAAGTACTACGGGCCGGGGTCTCCCCGCCGGGCTCAGTACCCCGCCGGCCGGACCAGCCCCGACTCGTAGGCGAACACCGCCGCCTGCGTCCGGTCCCGCAGCCCCAGCTTCACCAGGATGCGGCCCACATGGGTCTTCACGGTCAGCTCGGCCACCACGAGCCGTCCGGCGATGTCCGCGTTCGCCAGACCCTGGGCGCCGGCGCTCCCGCACCACCAGGTCCTCGGCGGACCGCCTCCGACGCCGAGGCTCCCCGCCTTCGGCCCGATCGTCTCCCTCGCTCCCGGGAGCGCCCCGCGCCCCGGCGTCCTGCCGGTGCCGCTGGACGTCCCCGGCGCTGCGGCCGCCTCCGGTCCGCCCGTCCGCGTCCGTGACCGCGGCCTCGTGCCTCCGCCGCAACCCCATGGTGTCCTTCCCTCCCGCTCGGCCCGCACATCGGACCGTCACGGGAAGTTACGGAGCCTCACACGTCGTCGGCGTCACACTGTGGAGCTCACATCCGGGGTGGCTCCCAGGTACTACGGGTCTGACCGGGGACTCCCGGGCGACCCTCGACCCGCCTCTTTCATCGCCGGCTCGGGAGCTACCACGCCAACTGGGCGATCTCCTCCGCCACCACGGCGCACGCGTCCGCCGCCGGGTCGATCAGCGGGAAGTGACCGACGTCCTCGAGCAGCGTGAAGCCGACGACCTCGCCCGCCTTCGCCGCCGCATCCGCGTACGCCTCGGCGACCACATGCGGGACCACGACATCCGCGCGTCCCTGGACGAGGGTGGTGGCGATACCGGTGGGCAGCAGCAACGCCGGGTCCACATGCGGACGCCGCTCCGCGAACTGCGCCTGGCCGCCCAGGAACTGGGTCACCGCCCCGCCGCACACGTCCAGCTTCTCGGCGGCGTGGAAGTCCGCGATCGGGGCCAGCGCCACCACACCGCGCAGCGGTGCCGGACGGTCCGTGCGCCACGGGGAGCCGGACGGGAGGACATGGCGGGCCGCCGCCCACAGCGCGAGGTGGCCGCCCGCCGAGTGCCCGGTGATCACCATGCGGCGCGGATCGGCCTGCGGCAGCGCCTCGCGGACCAGCGCCGGAAGCGCGTCGAAGGCGGCCGCGACATCGTCGAGCGTGTCGGGCCAGCGGCCCGCGACCGCTCCCGTGGCACCGCCCGCGCCCGCGTCCGGGGCCGACGACCCGTCGGTCTGGGACGGGATGAGCGCGCCCCTGCGGTACTCGACGTTGGCCACGGCGAAGCCCCGGCGGGCCAGGAAGTCCGCGAAGGGGGTGATGTGCCGCCGGTCGTAGGCCGACCGCCACGCGCCGCCGTGCAGAACGACGACGAGGGGGGCCTGGTCCGGCGCCCCGCCCGGCTCCGTCCCGCGCGGTGCGTAGAAGTCGATCACTTGGTCGGGATGGGCGCCGTAGGCGGCGGTGGCGTCCGGCTCCACCGGCGGATGGGAGAAGGCGGACGCCTCCTCGGCGGCGTCGCGTGCCGCGGCGTCCCGGGCTGCGGCGGCACGCGCGGCGGCCTGCCCGTCCAGGGCGTCTCCCCGGCCGGTCGCGTCCCCTGCGGTCGCGCCGGCTCCGGTGGACGCGTCGTCCGGTTCTGCGGCATCGCGGGGGGCGGCGTCGGACATGCTCCAACCTCTCAGCGGCGAAACGAGATTCGTGCGCGGTGGCCGGAAGGTGATCGGCCGTTGGCGGGGACGGTATCAGGCGTCCGGCGTGCACCGGCGGGGGGTGGTCACGCTCGGTGAGGAGCACACGCTTCTGCGATCTCCGCGTGACATCTGCGGAGTCGGCACGGGTGCCGAGACCCTGCGGATCTGGGGGCCCGTTGCCATGCCAGGCCACGGGTGCCGAGACCCCACGGATCCGCCGGGCCCCGCTCCCCTGCCAGGCACGGGTGCCGAGACCCCACGGATCCGCCGAACACGCTCCCACGCCCAGCACGGATGCCGGAACCACACGGATCCGCCGGGCCCCGCTCCCCTGCCAGGCACGGGTACCGAGACCCCACGGATCCGCCGAACACGCTCCCACGCCCAGCACGGATGCCGGAACCACACGGATCCGCCGGGCCCGCTCCCCTGCCAGGCACGGATGCCGAGACCACACGCCGACCGGCCCCCGGCGGAGACCCGCCGGTGCCTCCATGCTCGCCCCCGCCCGCCCGACTGTCACGCCTGACGCCACCGAACTCCGCCGCACGGCCTCCCCGGCGTACCACTGGGCAGCCGGGAGGGCCGATCACGGACGACGCCGTCTGTGAGGACGGGCGCGCCCCGCAGTCAGGACACGCCCCCTCAGGGTCAGCAGGACAGGCCCGGCGGACCCGTCCCTCTCTCAGGACAGTGTCTCCGCCAGGATCCTGGCCGCACGCTCGGCGTCCGCGAATCCCACGTACAGCGGCGTGAAACCGAAGCGCAGCACGTCCGGCGGCCGGAAGTCGCCGACCACGCCGTTGTCGATCAGCCGCTTCATCACGGTCCCGGCGTCCCGGCACCGCAGCGCCACCTGACTGCCCCGCTCAGCGTGCCCGGCCGGGGTCAGTGACTCCACCGCGCCCTCGGGAACGTAGGCCGCCACGCACTCCAGGAAGAAGTCCGTGAGCGCCAGCGACTTGGCGCGCACCGCGTCGATCGAGACGCCGTCCCACACCTCCAGCGCCGCCTCCAGGGCGAGCATGGACAGGATGTCCGGGGTGCCGACACGACCGCGCAGGGCGCCCGCCACCGGTGCGTAGGCCGGCCGCATGCCGAAGGGTTCCGCGTGCGAGTTCCAGCCCGGCAGCGGGGAGTCGAAGCGTTCCTGCAGGTCCTGCCGTACATACAGGTACGCGGGCGAGCCGGGGCCCCCGTTCAGGTACTTGTAGGTGCAGCCGACCGCCAGGTCGACCCCGTGCTCGTCCAGGCCCACCGGCAGCGCACCCGCGCTGTGGCACAGGTCCCAGACCGCGACGGCGCCCGCCGCGTGCACGGCGGCCGTCAGCCCGGGCAGGTCGTGCAGCCGGCCCGTGCGGTAGTCGACGTGGTTGAGCAGCACCGCCGCCGTACGTCCGGTGAGGGCTCCGGGCACCTCGGCCGGGGGCACCGGGCGCAGGGTGCAGCCGGTCATCCGGGCCGCCGACTCGGCGATGTACCCGTCCGTGGGGAACGTGGTCGCGTCGACCACGATCTCGTCCCGGCCCTCGCCGCCCTCCGCGGCCAGCCGTACGGCCGCCACCAGTGCCTTGAAGACGTTGACGCTGGTCGAGTCGCCCACCACGATCTGCCCGGGCGCCGCTCCGACCAGCGGCGCGATCAGGTCGCCGATCCGCTCCGGCGCCGTCCACCAGCCGCTCTCGTCCCAGGACCGGATCCGCAGTGACCCCCACTGCCTGCGGACCACATCCTGCATGCGCTCCGGCACGGCGGCCGGCAGCGCGCCCAGCGAGTTCCCGTCCAGGTAGACGGTCTCGTCGAGCACGAACTTGGTGCGCAGTGCGGCCAGTTCGTCGGCCGCGTCCAGCTTCTGCGCTCTCAGGATGGATTCAGACATACGACCGCGCCGTCCACAGCTCGGGGAACACGTTCTTCTGCGTCCGCTTCTCCAGCCAGGCCACGCCGGCCGAACCGCCCGTGCCGGACTTGGCGCCCATCGCGCGGCGGGTGGCCACCAGGTGGTCGTTGCGCCAGCGCCAGACCAGCTCGGCCACATCGGTCATCGTCTCGCCCAGCCGCGCGAGCTCGTCCATCGGATCCCCGGAGTAGAGGGCGACCCACGCCGCCTCGACCTCGGCCGACGGCTCGTAGCGCTGGGAGACGTCACGGCGCAGCACGGTGTCCGGGATCGCGTGTCCGCGCCGTGCGAGCAGCCGCAGCACCTCGTCGTACAGGCTCGGCTCGTGCAGGGCCTTCTCCAGCTCCGCGTGGACACGCGGCGCGCCCCGGTGCGGGACCAGCATGGAGGCGGACTTCTCGCCGAGCAGGAACTCCATACGGCGGTACATGGCGGACTGGAAGCCTGAGCCCTCGCCGAGGGCGGAGCGGTAGGAGTTGAACTGGGCCGGGGTCAACTGGCCGAGCGGCCGCCAGGACGCGTTCAGCGCCTCCAGCTCCCGCACGGACCTCTTCAGCGCGTCGATCGCCACCGGCACCCGGTCCTCGCGCAGAGCCCGCGCCGCGGTCTCCCACTCGTGGACGATGACCGTGAACCACAGCTCCATCACCTGGGTCGTGACCAGGAAGACCATCTCCCCGGGATCTTCGGAGAGGGTGTGCTGGAGATGGGTGAGCACATCCGCCTTGACGTAGTCCTCGTACGGAGTCGTGCCCTGGAAGTCGAGATGCGGGGTCTCGGGCTCCTGAGTCTCCTCGGACTGATGAGCCTTGTGGGACATCCCTGTCTCCTGATGTGTGCTCTGGGTAGCGGTCCGCCCCTGCCGATGCCGGCACGGGGGCCCCGGTCCCCACCCGCATCCTGCGCAACACACCCGGACATCGCAAGGCCCGCCTGGTCACAGGCGGGCCTTGGCACTCTTCGGGGCTAGCCGAGCGTCTGGGCCGCCGTCGGGGAGGAGTCCTTCAGGAACTGCGTGCAGCGCTCGTACTCCTCCTGCTCGCCGATCGTCTGCGCGGCGCGCGCGAGGGCGTGCAGGGCGCGCAGGAAGCCGCGGTTCGGCTCGTGCTCCCAGGGCACGGGGCCATGGCCCTTCCAGCCGTTGCGGCGCAGGGCGTCCAGGCCGCGGTGGTAGCCCGTACGCGCGTAGGCGTACGACTCGACGACCGAGCCCCGCTCGAACGCGTCGTCGGCCAGCTGGGCCCAGGCGAGCGAGGAGGAGGGGTGCTTGGCGGCGACGTCGGCGGGCGCCGTGCCGCTCGCAAGGAGCTCGCGCGGCCCCGGGTCGTCCGGCAGGTGGGTCGGGGGCGGACCCCCGAGGAGGTTCTCGTGAACGGTCATGGGGTCCAGTGTGAGGCATCGGCCTTGATCGGTGCCGGTTGCGCAGGTCCCTCAGGAACGGAAGGTTCCGCCAGGTCCGGGAGGTGCCGCAGACGGTGCGCCGTCCGGCCGCCGGCCGGCGTCGTCGCCCCCGCGCCGCCGCCCACGGTGCACCGGGTGAGGCGGGCGGACGATCAAGCCGGCTTCTCGCCGGGGTCCGTGGCCCTGTGCTGCGGCTCCAGCGGCGGCGCCGTCACGGAGCCGTGGGTGTGGCATTCGGGTCGGCAGCAGTGCGGCACCGGGCGGCGGACGGTCGCGAAGGCGAGGACCGTGCCGGCCGCCAGGACGCCCGCGCACAGCGGCATGGCCCGGCGGAAGGCGGCGTCGAACGCGTCCGCCGAGCGGTACGCCTCCGGGCCCATTCCGGTCAGGAGCGGCAACGCGGCCACGGCGATCAGACCGGCCGCGCGGGCCGCCGCGTTGTTGATGCCGCTGGCCAGGCCCGCCCGGCCGGTGTCCACGGAGGCGAGCACGGTGGCGGTGAGCGGGGCGACCAGCGTGACCATGCCCGCGCCCATGACGAGCACGGCGGGCAGTACGTCGGCGACGTACGAGGCGTCCTTGCCGACGCGCAGCATGAGCAGCATGCCGCCCGCGCAGAGCAGGGGACCGACGGTGAGCGGGATACGCGGCCCGATGCGCTCGGCGAGGGCGCCCGAGCGGGAGGAGAGGAGCAGCATCAGCACGGTCGTGGGCAGCAGGGCCGTACCGGCCCGCAGCGGCGAGTAGCCCGCCACCACCTGGAGCTGGAGCGCGGTGAGGAAGAAGAAGCCGCCGAACGCCGCATAGACGCAGAAGGTGACCAGGTTGACGGCCGTGAACTGGCGGGACGCGAAGATGTCGAGCGGCATCATCGGATTGGCACGGTGCCTTTCGACGTACACGAAGGCGACTCCGGCGGCCACGCCCGCGATCGCCGTGAGGGGCACGGCCACGGAGCCGCCGCGGGCCTCGATCAGGGCGTAGGTGACGAGGGCGAGGGCCAGGGCGCCGAGGGCGGCACCGAGGACGTCGAAACGGCCGTGGGCGCGCGGATCCGCGGATTCCGGTACGTGCTTGACGGCGATGGGCGCGCAGAGCAGTGCGAGCGGGACGTTGAGGAGGAAGACCCAGCGCCAGCCCGGCCCGTCGACGAGCCAGCCGCCGAGGAAGGGACCGACGGCGGCGCCGATACCGCCGAACCCGGACCACAGTCCCACCGCGCGTGCGCGGTCGTCGGGGTGGAAGGAGCCTTGGATCAGCGCGAGCGAGCCGGGGGTCAGAAGGGCGCCGCCGATGCCCTGCAGGGCGCGGGCGGCGATGAGGACACCCGGATGGGGGGCGAGGCCGCACAGGAGGGAGGCGCTCGCGAACCAGACGACTCCGACGACGAAGACCTTGCGGCGGCCGAAGCGGTCTCCGAGGGCCCCGCCCAGCAGGATCAGACCCGCGAGCGTGACCAGGTACGCGTTGACGGTCCACTGCAGGGCGGCGAGGTTCGTATGGAGATCCTTGCCGATGCGGGGCAGGGCGACATTGACGACGGTGGAGTCCAGCAGGGCCATGCTGGAGCCGAGGACGGTCGTCAGGAGAATCCATTTCCCCTGCGCGGAGCCGATCCTTATGGCGGGTACCTGCTGTGCGGTGGTGGCCATGTTCGGATCATCCCGCGTCCGCTGCCGCCGGACCAGACCCGCTCCGGCGGCGGCCACGGGACGGGCGCGCGACCCGGCGGCGGCGGAGGGCCGCCGGGCGCGCACCCGGGCGATCGGTCTTACTTGATCTTCGTGCCCGCGGAACGGAGGTTGTCGCAGGCCTCGATGACGCGCTTGGACATCGACACCTCCGCCAGCTTGCCCCAGGTACGCGGGTCATAGGCCTTCTTGGAGCCGACCTCGCCGTCGACCTTCAGGACGCCGTCGTAGTTCTTCAGCATGTGGTCGGCGACCGGACGCGTGAAGGCGTACTGGGTGTCCGTGTCGATGTTCATCTTGACCACGCCGTTCTCCAGCGCCGTCAGGATCTCCTCCTTGCTGGAGCCCGAACCGCCGTGGAAGACGAAGTTGAACGGCTTGCTCTCGGCCGGCAGGCCGAACTTGGCGACCACGCCGTCGGTCAGCTCCTTCAGCAGGTCGGGGCGCAGCACCACGTTGCCCGGCTTGTACACGCCGTGGACATTGCCGAACGAGGCGGCCAGCAGGTAGCGGCCCTTGTCGCCGAGGCCCAGCGCCTCCGCTGTGCGGATCGCGTCCTCGGCCGTGGTGTAGAGGGAGTCGTTGATCTCGTGCGAGACGCCGTCCTCCTCACCGCCGGTGGGGGTGATCTCGACCTCGAGGATGATCTTGGCGGCGCGGGCGCGCTCCAGCAGCTCCTGAGCGATCTTCAGGTTGTCGGAGAGGGTCTCCGCCGATCCGTCCCACATGTGGGACTGGAAGAGCGGGTTCTCGCCGCGGGCGACGCGCTCCTCGGAGATCGCGAGCAGCGGACGTACGTACCCGTCGAGCTTGTCCTTCGGGCAGTGGTCCGTGTGCAGGGCGATGTTGACCGGGTACTTCTCGGCAACGATGTGCGCGAACTCGGCCAGGGCCACGGCGCCGGTGACCATGTCCTTCTGGTACTGGCCGCCCAGGAACTCGGCGCCGCCCGTCGAGATCTGGACGATGCCGTCGCTCTCGGCCTCCGCGAAGCCGCGCAGAGCAGCGTGCAGGGTCTGGGACGAGGTCACGTTGATGGCCGGGTAGGCGAACTTGCCTGCCTTCGCCCGGTCGAGCATCTCGTTGTAGACCTCGGGGGTTGCGATGGGCATGGTCCGCTCCTTGTATGTGCGGGTGCGTTCTGCGTACTTACGGCCCTGACCTAGGGTGCGACGTCATCGTCGGGCCCATCTTCCCAGACGGGACCGGATGCTTCGGACACCCTGTCCAGCCTGTGGATGACCTCGTCGTCAGTCCAGCCCCAGTTCGTCCTTCGAGTACGCGAACCGGTACGGGACCCCGGCTCCCGCCTCGATCTTCTCGGCCGCGCCCGTGGCCCGGTCGACGATCGTCGCGACGGCGACCACCTCGGCCCCCGCCTCGCGCACCGCCTCCACCGCGGTGAGCGGGGACCCGCCGGTGGTGGAGGTGTCCTCGACGACCAGGACGCGGCGCCCCTCGATCTCCGGGCCCTCCACCCGCCGCTGCAGCCCGTGGGCCTTGGCGGCCTTGCGCACGACGAAGGCGTCCAGCTTCCGGCCGCGTGCTGCCGCCGCGTGCAGCATGGCTGCCGCGACCGGGTCCGCGCCCATGGTCAGCCCGCCCACCGCGTCGAAGTCCAGGTCGGCGGTCAGGTCCAGCAGCACCTGGCCCACCAGCGGGGCGGCCTCGCCGTCGAGGGTGATGCGGCGCAGGTCGACGTAGTAGTCGGCTTCCAGGCCCGAGGAGAGGGTCACCTTGCCGTGCACCACGGCCTTGTCCTTGATCTGCTGCAGCAGCGCGGTGCGCGCACCTGACGGCGTTCCTGCGTAGACATCACTCATACGAGTCAGCTTAAGCGCGCCCCCGACCCCCCCGGACTCCCCCGAGCCTACGGACGGCGCCAGGTCCACGTCGTCGTGGCCTCCAGCGGCTCGATGGGGGTGACCAGCCGCGGAAGGGTGTTGAGACCGTTCGGCGGACCCGTCTGCGGCTCCACGCACACCGCCTCGGACTGCTCGTCGTAGACCACCACCCACTCCTCACGGCTGGTGACCCTCAGTTCCAGCCGCTCCGGCCAGGTGAGGGTGACGTCGACGCCGCCGGGCATCCCGAAGCAGTCGTCCCAGGGGCCGGGCCGCGGGTCGATGCGGTTGCCGGTGGGCAGATGGTCCTCACCGCGCTCCTCCTGCCAGGCGGGGCTGAAGTCGATGCGCGCGTCCTGGCCGTCGAGGGTGCGGTTGAACCAGGGGTGCCAGCCGATCTGGGCCGGGAACGAGGAGTCGTACGTCTCCACGGACATGGTGAGCGTGAGTGAGTCCTCGGCGAGCGTGACGAGCTGGGTGACGCGGCCCGGATAGGGCCAGGGGGCGACCAGGTCGTAGGTGAGGACGGCCTCGGCGGGGTCGGCGCGCGCCACGCGCCAGGCGCCGTCGCGCGCGGTGCCGTGGATGGCGTGCGGCGGCGAGTTGAGGGGCATCCGGTGGACCGTGCCGCCGTCGCGGAACATGCCGTCCCGGATCCGGCCGCACCAGGGGACCATGGGGAAGCACCCGAACCGCTCGCCCTGCCGCAGCAGTTCCGTACCGCCGACGCGCAGACTCCGCACGCGTCCGCCGTTCCCGGGTGCCAGCGCGACCTCCGCGTCTCCCGCGGTCAACGTGATCTCGTCGTTACTCACGAGGCGACCCTACTGGGCCGATCAAGAGCGCGTGCGACGGCGCCGGTGTGCCGTGGCCCGCGGGTCAGCGGCGGCGCCGGAGCATCCGGCCGGCCACGATGGCGGAGGCCACGATCAGGGCCGCCGCCGGGGCCGCCCAGCGCAGGGTCGTACCGGCCGACATGGCCTCGGGGGCGGGGACGGGGGCATAGCGGCCACGCGGGGGCGCGTGGTCGACCTCTTCCGCGCTACGGCCGATCATGGTGCGCCGGGCGTGTGCCGCCTCCGCGGGCGGCTCGCCCTCCACGTCGAAGCCGTCGACCACGAGCCCCTCCTCGGGCTCGTCCTCGTCCACGAAGTCGTCCTCGTCGGCGAAGTCGTCGTCGGCGAAGGGATCGAGGGACGACGGGGGGATCTCGGCGTCGTGGACCGACGGGGCGACGGCAGGGGGTTCCACGGCCGCCTCCGGGGTGTCCTGCGAGGCGGGGGGCGTCTCCCGCGACGCGGCCTCCGGTTTCCCGGCGGGCGCCTGACCCGCTGTGTCCTGCGGCCCCTCGGCCACCGGCTTCTCCGACGGCCCGTCAGTTTCCTTGCCCCCGGCGGACTCCGCGGCCGTATCGGCCTGCTCCGCCGCCAGGCCCTCCGCGAACCGCCCCAGCAGCCGGGCCCCCGCGGAGGCCACCGCATCGCCGGGCAGTTCCGTGATCCGGCCGTCGGCGGCCGCCGTGCCCGAGAACGCGACGGTCGTGCCGCCCTCGGCCGGGAGCAGGCGCACGGTCAGGGACAGCTTCACCGTGCCGGTGCCCCGGGCCTCCGTCGCCTCGGCCTCCACGGCGTACGAGCCGTCGTCCTGTCCGGTGACCCGCAGAGCGCCGCGGTAGGTGATCGTGTGGCCGGCGACGCGCACCTTCAGCCGGCCCGCGACCCGCCCGGTGTCCGCGTCCCGCTGGAGCCCGGGGATCCCACGGGCCAGCCGCGCGGGATCGGCCAGCGCCTCACTGAGCCGCTCGGCAGGAACCGGAACGAACACCTCGTACTCCATACCAGCCGAGCCTACCCAGCAGGGCCCGAACCGCACCCCTGCATCACGGGTTTTGTCCCGGCCGGGGAACCGGGCGGGCTCAGCCGGCGTACCTGGGATGCACCAGCGTCGACGGGGGCAGTCCCGGCACCCGGGTACGGGCCGCCCCCCGTGCGTCCGCCCGCAGGGACGCCTCGGTCAGCGTGCGCGGGCGGGGGGCGTCCGGGTCGAGGCCCAGGACGGGACGGGTACGGGCGGCGAGCACGAAGCCCCAGTCGCCCGGTGCGGCGGCCGCGCCGGGCGAGCGGCCGGGGTCCTTCGTAGGACCGGAGGCGCGTCCGCCGACGCGGTACGGGGCCGTGCGCAGCCCGGCCGCCCGTATCGTCGCCTCGACCGTCCAGAAGACGCGTGGGCGGGAGGTCACCGGGCCCGCGTGCACCACCAGCCGGCCACCGGGCGCGAGCACGCGGAGGGACAGGCCGTAGAACTCCTGCGAGTACAGCTTCGTGCTCGCCGTGCTGCCCGGGTCGGGGAGGTCGGCGATCACCACGTCGTAGGTGCGCCGGGTATGTCTGAGCCAGCGGAACACGTCCGCCGTGCACACATGGACACGCGGGTCGGCGAGGGCGTGACCGTTCAGCGCGGACAGCGCCGGGTCGCGGCGGGCGAGCCGGACCACCGCCGGATCGGGCTCGATCACGTCGACCCGTGAGACTCCCGGATGGCGCAGCACCTCGCGCGCCGCGAGGCCGTCGCCGCCGCCGAGGACGAGCACGCGCGCCTGCGGGCCGCCGCTCATCGCCGGGTGCACCAGCGCCTCGTGGTAGAGGCGCTCGTCAAGGCCGCTCACCCGCAGCCGTCCGTCGAGGAACAGGGCCAGCGGGCGGCCGTGGGTGCCACCGCTCAGCACCACCTCGTGCAGGCCGCTGTGCACCGCGACCCGCACATGGCCGCCGTACACCGCCTGACGGGCCGCTCGTTCGAAGTCGTCGACCAGGACGGCCGCCGCGGCGAGCACGCCCAGCACCACGAGGTTGACGACCAGGAGCAGCCTGCGGCCGCGGCGGGAGAGGTCGCGGCGGAACAGGCCGAGGACGAGGGCGCCGCCCGCGACCGCGTTGATCGCGCCGGTGAGCAGGGCGCCGGTCAGCTGACCGAGCTGCGGGAGCAGCAGCAAGGGGAAGGCGAGCCCGCCGACCAGCGCCCCCACGTAGTCCGCCGCGAACAGATCGGCCACCGCCCCGCCCGCGTCCTGGCGGCGGATCCGCTGGATCAGCTCCATCAGCAGGGGGACCTCGGCACCGATGAGCAGGCCGATGGCCAGCGAGAAGGCGACCAGCAGGCAGCGCGGCCCGCCGGACCAGACGCCACCCCAGTCGCCGGTCCAGGCGAAGACCGCGTACAGGGCCATCGCACTGCAGCCGCCGACGAGGGCGAGCGCCGCCTCCACCGCGCCGAAGCCGGCCGCGGCACGACAGCGGAGCCGTTTCGCGGCCAGTGAGCCGACGCCCATCGCGAAGACCATCACCGAGAGCACGACCGAGGCCTGGGTGACCGAGTCCCCGATCAAGTACGAGGCCAGGGCGACCAGTTCGAGTTCGTACACGAGACCGCAGGCCGCACAGACGAACACGCCGGCGAGCACCAGGAACCGTCCGGTGCCGGGGCGTACGGGCAGCCGCGACCGGTTCTGGCCGCCCTCGCCCCTGGGCCGTGGCACCCCGAGGGGTGCGGGCGCGTGCGGTTCGATCACGGTCGGAACGCTACGTCACACCTGCGCTGGGCCTCGTCACCCACACGTGTGGAAATGCCCGGCACGACGTGACCTCTCCTCACACTCCGGAGGGGCTCAGCCGGGACCGGGTGGGACCCGGCCGGGCCGGCACCTTCACCCCGACCCGGGTCCGCGTCGCCACCAACTGCCCGTCCTGCGGGTACGCGTGCCAGGTGCGCCAGTGGACCTGGCCCTCGTGGTGCTGGGCCAGCATCGCCGTGAACGCGTGCGGGCTGCCCGGGAAGACGCCTGCCAGGCCGTGGGGATGGTCGGAGACCAGGGCCAGCAGCTCCTGGGCGCGGCCCGCGAAGGAGCCGGGAGACAGCACCTCGACCCGTGCCGCGAACTCGTACTCCCAGTCGCCGAGCCGCTTGGCGACGCCCAGGGGCAGGGGTGTGCTGGAGCCCGCGATGCACGCCACCGTCTCCGAGCACGTGCCACGCTCCTCCTCCAGAAGTACCTGGTGGGACGCGCCGAGCAGTCTCAACTGAAGCTGTGTGTCCTCGAGTTCCAGGTCGAGCGTGGCCAGCGCCGGGAGCGGCTCGCGCCCCAGGGTCCAGGCGAGGTCGGCCGCGCGCGTGTCGGTGTAGGAGGTGTTCAGGGTCGTGAGCATGGATCGGCTCCGCTAGCACGCAAAAAAACGGGGAGGGGTGCCGGCGCTCCCCGGTCGGCACCGGAGGTTCGGCCGGCTCAGCCGGTCGGCGCGCCGTCCGGGTCGGCCCGGACGGGCAGAACGCCTTCAGGACGGGCGTCCAGGGGCTGCGTTGATAGTTGAAAGGGAATCATGAACTGTGGCGCCGCAACAGCGTTTTTACCCAAGTTCGTAGGGTTTCCATCCCACCGGGGGCTCAGCAGCGCAATTGTTCAACTATGGCGTGCGCCTGGAGCGTTGATCCGCAGGTCGGAGGCGTTTCCGCCGGGAGGCCGTGAGCGCGCGCCCAAGACAAAGCGCCGATGACGTGCGCCGTCACGCCCCCTGGTCGGGTGATATGCCGAGTGCCCGCCGCACTAGCCCCGGCGGGCACTCGGCATACCGCGGACGCGTCTCCCCCGCGGAGCCGGGCTGCCCCGTGTCAGCTGCCTCCGCCGCATCCGCCCCCGCCGCACGACGACCCGCAGGACGAGTGGCCGCCGCACGAAGAGTGGCCACCGCCGCAGGAGTGATGGCCGCCCGAGTGGTGTCCGCCCGAGGAGGACTCGCTGCCCGCCGAGGCCGCCCCGGCCGCCCACCAGCTGCTGTCGCTGCCGCCGCGGCGCCAGGACGCCCCCCGCGCCCCGCGCGACGAACGGGCCTTCCCGTTCCTGCGGCCGGCCACGATGAGCGCGACCAAAGCGATGCAGATGATCGCCAGACCGATACCGAAGACCATGGCACCGTCCCCCTTTCGAACCCCCGGACCGGCCCCCCGTGGGCCCCTGTGTGTTCCTGGGTGCACGGGGGATGCCCCCACGCTCCCCACGCCAAAGCAGAGTTGAGGAAATTCTGAGGGTCACGACGCGAAAAAGGCCCCTGACCTGCACCGAAGAAGGGACCTTGCAGAGGGGTCCGCAGAGAGGGTGCGTGAAGACGCGGGCGTCGTCATGTGCGTCGGATGACCAGCACGGCCACATCGTCGAGGTGGTCGACCGCGACCGCCGCGTCGAGGATGCGGTCGGCGGTCTCCTCGACGCTCAGCCCTTCGTGGACGGCCTGGGCGGCCAGTGTTCCGGCTCGCTCCAGTCCGGCCTCCAGCGTCAGGCCCGGTCCCTCGACCACCCCGTCGGTGACCATGACCAGCGCACTGTCCTCGCCCAGGGTGAAGGTCCCCTCGCGGTACTCGGTACCGGGCACGACTCCCAGGACCGGCCCGCCCGGCAGCTCACGGACCTCGTGGCTGCCGTCCCTGTGCGCGCACAGCACCGGCACATGGCCCGCGCTGGTGCCGGTGACCCGTCCGTCGTGCGGATCGACCTGCAGCATGGTGCAGCTGGCGAATCGTGTGGGATCCATCGTGGTCAGCAGCTTGTTGGTACGGGTCAGCACGGCTGCCGGATCCGGTTCCTGGGCGGCGATCGCACGGATGGACAAACGGACCTGCCCCATGAAGGCGGCGGCGTCCACGTCGTGCCCCTGGACATCGCCGATCTCCAGCGCGATCGCGCCGTCGGGCATGACAAAGGCGTCGTACCAGTCCCCGCCGATGTCCAGCCCGTCCCGGCTCGGCCGGTAGCCGGCGGCGACCTCCAGGCCCGGGAGGTGCTCGGGCAGCATGGGAAGCATGGTCTGCTGCAAGGCCGTGGCCAGCTCGACGCGTGTCTGCTGCAGTCTGATGCGCCGCAGCGCCTGGCCTGCCAGGTCGGCCAGCGTGTCCATGAGGGTCCGCTCCTCAAGCGAGGGGCGGTGTCCGCTGCCGTAGAACACCATCCACGCCCCCAGTGGCGGATCGCCGGTCTCGCTGAGGGGCGTGACGGAGACCGTGTAGTCGGAGCCGAGCCGGCCGAGCCGCGGATATCCGACCCCGTGCGGCCAGCGGCGGATGTAGTCCTCACGCCCGGTGATGAAGAGCTGCTTGCCGGTGCGGATCGCCTCGGGCAGCGCGCTGGGATGGTCCAGCGGCATGCCCTGCCGGGCCTGGGCTTCCCGCATGGATATCCCGGCGTCGGAGGAGACGTTCAGGCGGCCGTCGTCGACGAGTGCGAGCAGGGCACCCCTGGCGGCGAAGGTCGCGGCGAGCCGGGTCAGGACGACCTGCCGCAGTTCCTGCTCCGTGGCCGCGGTGATCAAGGCGGAGGAGAAGTCCGCGACCTCCTTGGCGCGCTGCCGCTCGGCGGTCAGTGCGGCCTGCGCCTTCTTCTTGCGCTCCTCCTGCTTGGTGTCGTCGCGGATCAACCCGAAGATCCGTTCAGGGCCGCCGTACCCCAGCTGGATCCGGCGGGTCTGAACGGCCAGGTGGTGCCAGCCGTCGTGCGGGGTGAGATACCACAGCCTCACCCAAAGGGGCTGGGCGGGGGCCGAGCGCAGCAGCTGCCGGAAGTCCTCCCGGTCGTCGGCGTGCACCGCCGAGATCACTCGGGAGAGCGGCGCGGTGGGATCCGGGTAGAGCGCGACCAGGGCGGGCAGGCCACTGAGCCACTCCATCTGCTGCTCGCCGGGCGAGTACATCCACAGGCCGAGGTCGCAGGCCTCGGTGGCCAGCCGGAACGGGATCAGCAGGCTGGCCAGGTCGTTGCGCGCGTCCAGGGCATGCACCCAGACCAGATGCTCGTCAGTGGAGGGATCCTTCACCGGCTGCGCCTGGAGCAAGCAGGCGACGGATGCTCCGCCCGGCCCGGGGAACTCCAGCACCCGCATCGCGACCGTCTCCGTCCTGGCGGCGGTCGCCACGAGAATCCCGGCCGACATCCGCTGGCTCGCGGGACACAGATCGCCGAAGTCGCGTCCCAGGCACTGCTCCGCCGGCCTGCCCAGCGCCGTGGCCATCGCCGCGTTGAGGCTGTGGATGGCACCGCCCATCGTCAAGAGAGCCGACGGGTCATCCCTGTGAAGAAGTTCGTCCGAGGCGTCCATCCAGTGGCTCCCTGGCACATACCGAAACAGCCTCTTCCCTTATGTTCGCGCATTTTGTGGCGATTTCTCGGTGAGGGGTGCGTCTGACCGCCCTGCGACGAGTGGCGACGACGGGGAACCGCAGAAAACGGTTGACGGTGGCCTGCGGTACAGGAGCGGAGTACAGCACCCCGGCACCGGCCTCCGTAGACGTGTGCGCGCCAGGCCGGCTGTGGGCCGTCCGGGGGGTGGCCGGCGACGGCGGATGACGGCAGCCCACGACGACTCTCCCCTCCTCGGAGGCGGTGCTTCGGGTTCCGGCGCGGACGGCCGTCCGTGAAGGTGAGTTGAGGAAATCCAGAGCTTGGGCGCAGGATGGCGGCCATGACCTCGAGCGCACGCCCCCTCCTCAACCGCCGGCTCGCCGAGTTCGGGACGACGATCTTCGCCGAGATGTCGGCCCTCGCGGTGAGCACGGGGTCCATCAACCTCGGACAGGGCTTCCCCGACACCGACGGCCCCGAGGAGGTCCGCGAGGCCGCCGTACGGGCGCTGCGCGACGGGCGCGGCAACCAGTACCCGCCGGGCCCCGGCATCCCCGAACTGCGCGAGGCGATCGCCGCGCACCAGCAGCGCCGCTACGGCCTGTCGTACGACCCCGGCACCGAGGTGCTGGTCACCGCGGGCGCCACCGAGGCCATCGCGGCGACCCTGCTGGCGCTCCTGGAGCCCGGCGACGAGGTGATCGCCCTGGAGCCGTACTACGACTCCTACGCCGCCTGCATCGCGATGGCGGGAGGCAGGCGCGTACCGGTCACCCTGCGGCCGCACCACGAGGAGGGTGGCGGCTTCCGGCTCGACCTCGACGAACTGCGCGACGCCGTCACCGACTGCACCCGCCTGCTGCTGATCAACACTCCGCACAACCCGACCGGCACCGTGCTCACCCGCGAGGAACTGCGCGCGATCGCCGCCCTCGCCGTCGAACGCGATCTGCTCGTGATCACCGACGAGGTGTACGAGCACCTGGTCTTCGACGACGCCGAGCACGTGCCGCTCGCCACGTTCCCGGGCATGCGCGAGCGGACCGTCACGATCGGCTCGGCCGGGAAGACCTTCTCCTTCACGGGCTGGAAGGTCGGCTGGGTGACCGCCGCGCCCGGGCTCGTCACGGCGGTGCGCTCGGCCAAGCAGTTCCTGACCTATGTGTCGTCCGGCCCGTTCCAGTACGCCGTCGCCGAGGCCCTCGCCCTGCCCGAGACCTACTTCGAGAACTTCCGGGAGGACATGCGGGCCAAGCGGGACCTGCTCGCCGCCGGGCTCGCGGAGGCGGGCTTCCACGTCTTCAGGACGGCCGGCACGTATTTCGTCACCACCGACATCCGGCCCCTCGGCGAGAGCGACGGCTTCGCCTTCTGCCGCACCCTGCCGGAGCGGGCGGGCGTCGTCGCCATCCCCAACGCGGTCTTCTACGACCACCGCGAGGCCGGGGCCCCGTTCGTCCGCTTCGCCTTCTGCAAGCGCGTGGAGGTCCTGGAGGAGGCCGCCCAGCGGCTCAAGGCCCTCGCCGGCTGAGACCGCCGGCCGCATGCCGGATACCCGGCTCGCCGCCCCGTAGCCCGTGGCACCCCTGGCCGTCAACCGAGTGCACCCCCAGGCGTGGGATTTCCCGTCCGCACGGCCGTGCAAGGTTCGCAAAACGGTCGTGACCGACGCATGGTGCGGGTGTGACCCACGCCAGCACCATTCCGGCCCCTTCCGTAAGGGGCACGGACAACCGCGACCGTGTCCGGCCGGCCGAGCGGAGACAGCGGCGAGTACCGGCCTCGGCCCTCACCGCCCTGGGGCTCTTCGTGGCCGCCCGGCTGTGCGGCGGCCTCGTGCTCGTGGTCGTCGCCCGGGCCGCGGGCAAGCGGCCCCTGCTCCTGTTCGGACGCTCCTGGGACTCCGTCTGGTACCTGCACATCGCGACGCACGGCTACGGGCTCACCCAGCACACCCGCCACGGCATCCACAGCGACCTGGCGTTCTTCCCGTTGTACCCGGCGCTGATCCGCGCCCTGACCACGCTCGGCCTGCTCGACCGGATCACGGCCGGACTTCTGGTGTCCTGGACGGCCGCCGCGGTCGCCGCGTACGGCATCCACCAGCTCGGCCTGCGGCTGTACGGCCCCGCCGTGGCCATCGTCCTCGTCGCCCTCTGGGGGCTCCTCCCGCACTCCGTGGTGCTGTCGATGGCCTACACGGAGCCGTTGCTGACCGCGTTCGCCGCCTGGTCGCTGTACTCGGCCCTCACCGGCCGCTGGATCTGGGCGGGGACGCTCGCGGCGCTCGCCGGGCTGTCCCGGCCCAACGGTTTCGCGGTCGCGGCGGCGGTCCTCGCGGCGGCCGCCCAGGAGGTGTGGCTCAGACGCGGGCGGGGAGTTTCCCACAGGCTGTGGATGGGCGCGGCGCTCGCACCCCTCGGCTGGGCCGGCTATGTGCTGTGGGTGGGCCACCGCAGGCACGACCTGTTCGGCGGCTACTTCACCGTGCAGCGACTGTGGGGGTCGCGCTTCGACTTCGGCCAGGGATCGCTGCGGTTCGCCGAGCACATGATGCTGCACGGCAGCCGTGTGCTCTTCCCGATGGCGCTGGCGATCGCCGCCGTGAGCGCGGTGCTGTTCGCGCTGCTCCTCGCCGACCGGGCCCCGCTGCCACTGGTCGTCTACAGCGGCGTGCTGCTGGTCGTCGCGCTCGGCGGTTCCGGGTTCTTCGAGTGCAAGCCGCGTTTCCTGCTGCCGGCGTTCCCGCTGCTGATCGTGGTGGCGCGGGCACTGGTGCGGACGGCGAGAGCCCGGCCGTGGCACGCCACCGTGGTGGCGAGCGCCCTGGCCGGGCTCTCGTTCATCTATGGGGCGTATGTCGTGGTGCTGGCCCGGTCGCCCCTCTAGCCGGGTCTGGTCTGCCGGCCGGATCTACTCCTCGTCGTCCTCGGGCTTCTCCGAGTCGTCGACGTCCTCCGCAAGACCGAGCTGCTCGACGAGCCACCGGTCGAACTCGATGGCGGCCCGCACCCAGCTGACGGTCGACGAGACGAAGTGCTCGAGGCTGACGCCCGTGCCGATCAGCATCTGCGCCTCACCGATGAGGCGGACGGTGCCGTCGTCGTGCGTGTGGGTGTAGACCTTGGGCCACAGGGTGCGCCGGTTCCAGTCGTCGATGGACTCCAGCAGCTGCGGCTTCTCATCGATCTTGTGCGGCCGGTCGTAGAACGTGCGTACCGAGAAGACCTGCTGGTCGGCCTCGCCGCGGAACATGAAGTATGTCCGGAACTGCTCCCACGGCGCGACGAGGTCTCCCTCTTCGTCGACGAGGTGCTTGAGCTCCATCTGGTCCAGGAGCTGCTTCACGAGGTCCTGATCCGGAACCACGGGGCCCGCCGGTCCTTGCGGCTGCGGTTCGGGCTGGCCCCCGAAGTTCGGAATCGAGGACGGGTCGATGCTCACCGTGTTCTTCCCTTCGTACGGATTCCGCCATCCTCCCCCATGCGGGGAGGGGGGTGGCAACCCCGGGCACGGTGTGTCCGCCGGGGGCGGACAGGATCCGACCGCTCGCCGCCGCCCGGCGGTGTGGAGGCGGAGCATGTCCGCACGATCCGTCGGCGGCTGTGCGCGGCTTTCGCGACGGTGTGTCCGCTGTGGTCATCCTCCGTGTACGCGTGCACGGAGGACCGGGACGACCCGTTCCCGACGCCTTGCCCCACGTCGGCGAGGTGGGAGATCACGTCGGACGGACGAGGGCGGAGGCACCGCCCTCGTCCGTCCACAGGCCCGCGCCGGGGTCCGGCGCCCACGCTCAGAGCGTCTTGCCGGACGCCGGGCCCACGATCAGCCCGTCGCCGAAGGTGTCCACCCGGACCGTGTCGCCGTCCTTGATCTCGCCGGCCAGGATCTCCTTGGCCAGCCGATCGCCGATAGCCGTCTGGACCAGGCGGCGCAGCGGGCGGGCGCCGTACGCCGGGTCGTTGCCCTCGTCCGCCAGCCAGGCCAGCGCCTCGGGCGTGATCTCCAGCGTCAGGCGCCGCTCGGCCAGGCGCTTGGCCAGGCGGTCGATCTGGAGCTGGGCGATCCGGCTCAGCTCGGCCTTCGACAGCGCCGAGAAGACCACGAAGTCGTCGAGCCGGTTGAGGAACTCGGGCTTGAAGGAGGCCCGGACCACCTCGAGGACCTGCTCCTTCTTCTCCTCCTCGCTGGTCAGCGGGTCCACCAGGAACTGGCTGCCGAGGTTGGAGGTCAGCACCAGGATGGTGTTACGGAAGTCGACCGTGCGTCCCTGACCATCCGTCAGACGGCCGTCGTCCAGTACCTGGAGAAGGATGTCGAAGACCTCGGGGTGGGCCTTCTCCACCTCGTCCAGCAGCACCACGCTGTACGGGCGCCGGCGCACGGCCTCGGTGAGCTGTCCGCCCTCCTCGTAGCCGACGTACCCGGGGGGCGCGCCGACCAGCCGGGCGACGCTGTGCTTCTCGCCGTACTCCGACATGTCGATGCGGACCATCGCCCGCTCGTCGTCGAAGAGGAAGTCGGCCAGCGCCTTGGCCAGTTCGGTCTTGCCGACACCGGTGGGGCCGAGGAAGAGGAACGAGCCGGTCGGGCGGTCCGGGTCGGCGATACCGGCCCGGCTGCGACGCACTGCGTCCGACACCGCGCGCACGGCCTCGCCCTGGCCGATGAGCCGCTTGCCGATCTCGTCCTCCATGCGCAGCAGCTTCTGCGTCTCGCCCTCGAGGAGCCGTCCGGCGGGGATACCGGTCCAGGAGGCCACGACGTCCGCGATGTCGTCGGGGCCGACCTCGTCCTTGACCATCGTGCCCTTGGACGCCTCCTCCTCGGCCTCCGAGGCCGCCTCCAGCTCCTTCTCGACGGCCGGGATCTCGCCGTACAGCAGCTTGGACGCGCTGTCGAAGTCGCCGTCGCGCTGGGCCCTTTCGGCCTGGCCGCGCAGCTCGTCGAGCTTCTCCTTCAGCTCACCGACGCGGTTGAGGGACTGCTTCTCCTTCTCCCAGCGGGCGGTCAGGCCGCGCAGCTCCTCCTCCTTGTCGGCGAGGTCGCGGCGCAGCTTCTCCAGCCGCTCCTTGGAGGCCTGGTCGGTCTCCTTGCTCAGGGCCAGCTCCTCCATGCGCAGCCGGTCCACGGCGCGCTGGAGCTCGTCGATCTCGACCGGGGACGAGTCGATCTCCATACGCAGCCGCGAGGCCGACTCGTCGACCAGGTCGATGGCCTTGTCGGGCAGGAAGCGGGAGGTGATGTACCGATCCGAGAGGGTGGCGGCCGCGACCAGCGCGCTGTCCGCGATCTGCACCTTGTGGTGCGCCTCGTACCGGCCCTTGAGCCCGCGCAGAATCGCGATGGTGTCCTCGACGGTCGGCTCGGCGACCAGCACCTGCTGGAAGCGCCGCTCCAGCGCGGGGTCCTTCTCGATCCGCTCGCGGTACTCGTCCAGGGTCGTGGCACCGACCATGCGCAGCTCACCGCGGGCCAGCATCGGCTTGAGCATGTTGCCGGCGTCCATGGCGGAGTCGCCGCCGGCGCCGGTGCCCACGACGGTGTGCAGTTCGTCGATGAAGGTGATGATCTGGCCGTCGGAGTCCTTGATCTCGGCGAGGACCGTCTTCAGGCGCTCCTCGAACTCGCCGCGGTACTTGGCACCCGCGACCATGGCGCCGAGGTCCAGCGCGACCAGCCGCTTGTCCTTCAGGGACTCGGGCACGTCGCCCTTCACGATCCGCTGGGCGAGCCCCTCCACGACGGCGGTCTTGCCGACGCCGGGCTCACCGATCAGCACCGGGTTGTTCTTCGTGCGGCGGGAGAGCACCTGCACCACGCGGCGGATCTCCTGGTCCCGGCCGATGACCGGGTCCAGCTTGCCGTCGCGCGCGGCGGCGGTGAAGTCGGTGCCGAACTTCTCGAGCGCCTTGTACTGGCCCTCCGGGTCCGGGGTCGTCACCCGGCGTCCTCCCCTGGTCTTCTGGAATGCGTCCAGGAGCTTCTTGGCGTTCGCTCCCTGCCGGGACAGTACGTCCCCGGCGGCGCCGCCCTTCGCGGCGATGCCGATGAGCAGGTGCTCGGTGGAAAGGTAGTCGTCACCGAGGTCCTTGGCGCGCTGGGTCGCATCGGCGATCACGGCCAGCAGCTCGCGGTTGGGCTGGGGCGGCGCGACGGTCGAGCCGGTCACGCTGGGCAGACCGGCGAGTACGCGCTCCGCACCGGCCCGCACGGAGGCCTGGTCGGCGTCGACGGCGGCCAGCAGGTCGATGATGTTCTCGTTGTCCTGCCCCTCGAGCAGCGCGAGGAGCAGATGGGCGGGGGTGAGGTCCGGGTGGCCCTCGGACACGGCCCGGTTACTGGCCGCATTGATCGCGTCCCGGCTCCTGTTGGTCAGCTCCGCGTCCACGTTCGCCTTCTCCTCCTTGCGTCGGCCGCGCTCAGACGTTCTCTTCCAGGTCTTTCAGGTCTTCCAGTGTGACTGAAGCAACCTGCACAAAGTTGAGTCTATTCCACTCAAGGCGGTGAACGGGAGGGACAACCACTAAGTTCCGAACCATGGCCACGTACTCCGTAGACCCGGGCGCACCCGACACCTCGTACCTCAGGTTCTGGCGGGAGCGGCACCTGTGCACGCTGACCACCCTGCGCCCGGACGGCAGCCCGCACGTCGTTCCGGTCGGAGTGACGTACGACCCCGAGGCGGGGCTGGCGCGGGTGATCACCAACAAGGCGAGCGCGAAGGTGGGGCACGTGGCGGCCGCGGGCCCGGACGGGGCACAGGTCGCGGTCTGCCAGGTGGACGGACGGCGCTGGGCGACGCTGGAGGGCCGCGCCCGGATCTCGGCGGACCCGGAGCGGATCGCCGACGCGGAGCGGCGCTACGCCGAGCGCTACGGACGGGTGCCGTCGCCCAACCCCTCACGAGTGGTGATCGAGATCACCCTGACCCGGGCGTCGGGGCGCGGCTGATTCCGGCCATCTACGGCTTCGGTGGATATCCGGAGATGTCCCGGGAAACTGCAGCGGCGTCACCGTGTTCAGGTCACGGTGACGCCGCTGCGGGGGGAAGCACCTGAGCGATCTGTTACGACGGGGGAATCGCGTCAGGCACTGCGGGGGGTGGCTGAGATGGCCCTCACTTCCGGAGTGCCCGGCTCGGCCAGCCGGTGGTCACCCCGGTCGAGGTTCACAAAGATCATTCCGTACCGTATGGCACACCGCACCGGCTGTGGCGCCCCCCGAGGCCGCCGCAGAAGACGGTATGCCCGCACGTCCTCTTCATCGTCCCGGGTGACGACCACAGGTTCTCCGAACACCGTCACCATCAACGAGTCGCCACTGTGGGGAATGGCTGTGACCAGGTCGATGAAGTGCCAGCCGGAACGGTAGGCGGTGGCCATTTCCCGCCGGAACGAGCGGTCGTCGGGAGGATTGGTCACGTCAGCCCCTCACACGGCCGTCCGCGGGCATCACGGGCCAGCTGGTGTCGTTGACGTGTGCAGTGGACTTGACCACCGCCGGCCAGCTGGTGTCAGCTCGACTGTCACCCTTCTCGCCGGTGAGGCCGCTCAGCGCGCCCAAGGCCACAACGGCGGTGAAGGCGACGGCAAGCACCGAGCGAAGCATTTTCTTACCCATAGTCGGCCTCGTCCTCACGTGAAGGTCCCCTCTTCCCCCGTCCGGTACGACGATGGCTCATTCGGGCACATGGTGGCCACATAATCGATGCATCATGTTCCTGCATGTTCAGGACCCTGGGGGGTGGAGATTTGGCGACGAATCGGACTGAAGTTGCACATCCCCATCCGGTGACCGAGATGTGCGAGGAAGGGGGTCGCCTCTACGCGATTGCCCTCCGCACGGGACGGATCGCCCGCGCCGAGGTGGAGCCGGCTCCCTGCCTCATGGAGTTCGCGCTTCTCCACCCCGACCCCGACGACTCGGACTGGCTGCGCCCCGTCCCCGCGTCGGTGGCCCTGGCTCAGCGTCTCAATCCCATAGAGCGCGAGATCAGCGACCGCCGACGGCAGTCGATCGAACTCGCCGACGCGTTCCAGCCGTTCATGGCCCTGAGCGCGCACACGGGCTCCGCCGGCGACTCCCTCACCGTCCTGGAGGGCGGCGAACGCATCAACGCGGCGCTCAACCTGGCCACTTCACAGTGCCAGACCGAGGTGCTCACGATCCAGCCCAGCGACCGCTACACCGAACGCAGCCTGCTGCGCGGGCTGGAACGCGACCGGCCGCTGGTCGACCGCGGGGTGCGGATCCGGACCCTGTACCAGCACACGGCCAGGCACAACCCGGAGAAGCTGGCGTACGTCGCCCAGCTGGCCGCCGGCAAGGTGGAGTACCGCACCATCGACGAACTGGTCGAACGCCTCATCATCTGCGACGAGACCGTGGCCTTCATCCCCACCCGGGACGACCAGCAGGTCGCGCTGGAGCTGCGGCAGCCGGGACTCGTCCGCTATCTGATCAAGGTGTTCGAGTTCATGTGGGACCGGGCGGTCCCGCTGAGTGCGGGCGCCCCCTACGAAACCGCCGCCGGCGGCATCACGAACATCCAGCACTCCATCGCGAAACTCCTCGTGGAGGGCCACGTCGACGAGGCCATCGCCCGCCGGCTGGGCATGAACGTGCGCACCTGCCGCGCTCACATAGCCAAGCTGGCCACAGTCCTGGGCAGCGGCAGCAGGGCCCAACTCGGCTACCTCATAGCGCAGTCGGGGATCCTGAGCCGGGACGAACCGGGCGACGACCGGGCGCAGTGACGCGGCCGCACCCGCGCGACGGGTCGCGGGGACGCCAGGGCCGAACCGCACCGACCGGGGGCCCAGCGCGGAATCGGGAGCCCGCGGGCTCCGGCTCCGGCCCTGAGCCATGGATGCCGAAGTCGCTGCCGAGCGCGGCCGGTTCGGCATTAGCGGCCGCACGGGGGCACAACGCCTCGACCGGAGAGCGCAGTGCGGTCTTGCCATCATCCAACGTCTTGACCAGGGCGGGCAGATCGGCCTCACGGCGGTGTCGATACGTCACTACGACGCAACTCGGTCGGCCACGCGCCCCCGTGGGTCACTCTGCTTCTCGAGTCACCCCGAGGATCCCCGCAAGGAGGCATCGCCGCCGCAGTCGGCAGCGGGCGCCCGGCGCACCCCGTATCGCTCACAGATCGGCCGGAGATCCCGGAACGGCGGGAGCGGTGGCCGGGAGCAGCTCCGTCGCGCGCACGGGGCCGTCCAGGCCCGCCTGGGCGATACGGACCCCGAGCTGCGTCCGGCTCGCCGCTCCCAGGGTCTCCGAGAGCCGGGCGATGTGCGCGCGGCAGGTACGGACGCTGATGCCCAGGCGTTCGGCGACCACCGCGTCCTGGTGGCCCTCCGCGAGCAGCGCCGCGATGGAGCGCTCCCTGTGGGTGATGCCGTCGATGCCCGTCTCGGGGAGCGGCGAGGTGAGCGGGATCGCGAGGCGCCACAGGCGCTCGAAGACGGTCATCAGGTAGTCGACCAGCGCCGGATGGCGCAGTTCGAGCGCGATCGTGCGGTCCGCGTTCGCCGGGATGAAGGCGACCTTGCGGTCGAAGAGGATCAGGCGCTCGGGCACCTCGTCGAGGGTGCGCGCCTCGGCCGCGTCGCCCATCAGCTCCATGTAGTTGTGCAGGCCCTGGCCGTGCCGGGCGACATGCGTGTACAGGTCGCGCATGCGCACGCCCCTGCGGCGCATCGCCATGGCCCGGTGCAGGCCCTCGGAGAGCTCGTCCTCGCGGCGGATACCGCCCGGCTGCACCGTCAGCACCTCGGACGCGCACTGCTCCGTCGCCTCGTCCATGGCGGCGCGGATCCGCGACAGCCCGTCCAGGACCCTGATCGCCACGCCCTCCCCGGGACCCTGTTCGCGGCCGCCGAGCCCTCCGTACCACTCGACCGCGGCCACCGCGGTCCCGAGGCGCGCCTGACTCGCGCTGACCTCCTCGTACACGCCGCGCAGCAGCCGGGTCATGACCTCCTGCGGGGAGGTCGGCACCAGCCAGTCCATGTCGTCGGGGTCCGGGTGCAGCAGCGCGAGTTCCAGCAGGCAGGGCACCGGCTCGGCGTCCGCGCGGGGCAACCGGCCCCGGCGTACGGCCCGGGAGTACACGCGGTTGCCGGCCTCGCAGAGCCGGTCAGCGCCGTGCGGATGCGTCTCCGTCCCATCCCCGGCCATCTTCCACCCCTGGCTCCGACTCCTGGCTCCGGCGTCCTGAGCTGCTCAGCTCACCAGCGACGTCCTCGCGCGCGTCCGGACACGGCCGTTTGCACCGTGTCCGCACGCCTTCGCAGCGCAACTATGCGCGGAGCCGCCCGCCTCCGCAACACAGGTCCCTCACCGGAGCACCCAGGAATGACCTGATGTATCCCTGATCATCCGGGCCTCAGGAACTTTCACTGCAGCAAGCTGACGGAGTCGCGGCAGGCACCGCGCCGCGCGGTCGTGTGCGCTTCCGGAAACCACCGGGGGACCGGCGCGCCGAGTGAGGCACTCGGCGTCCGGGCATGGCAGACATGTTCGACGTTCACACGTTGGCCGACGCGTGGTGGGTGGCCGAGAGGACGGCGGGAGGACCGCCGGGAGCGGCGGTGGAGTTCACCCGGGCGATGTGAGAACGCCCGGACCGCCGGTGGGCGGACGCCGTCGCCCGCCCACCGCGTGGGTCACTTGATGCGGTTGGCGTCGCAGTACGCCTTGTACTTGGGGGTGCAGATCTCCTGGACGGTGTAGATGCTGTCCTGGAGCACCGTGTCCTTGATGTTGTCCTTGGTGAGCGCGACCACCGGCACCAGCATCGACGGGATCTGCTTCTGCGTCGGGCTGTCGACCTTGTCGCGGGTCAGCGCGTCGAACTCGATCGAGCGGCCCTGGACCTTGGACACCGCCATCTCCGCGGCGTTGTTGGCCTCTTCGGGGTACGACTTGTACACACTCATGTACTGCTCGCCCGAAAGGATCCGCTGCACCGCGTCCAGCGCCGCGTCCTGTCCGGTCACCGGCGGAATCTTGGTGGCGCCGGCCTCCTTCAGCGCGTCGATGATGGCGCCCGCCATGCCGTCGTTCGCGGAGTAGACACCAGCGATGTTGCTCAGCCCGATGGCCCGGATCGCCGCCTGCATGTTCGCCTTGGCGTTCTCCGGCTTCCAGTCCTTGGTGTCGTACGACTTGGCGAGGTTCACCTTGCCGGAGAGCTCGCTGAGCGCGCCCTTCTTGAACTGGGCCGCGTTCGGGTCGGTGGGCGAGCCGTTCATCATGATGATCTTGCTGTTGGAGGCGTTGGCGCCGAGCTTGTCGACGAGGGCGCGCCCCTGCACCTGGCCGACCAGCTCGTTGTCGAAGGAGATGTACGCGTCGATCGGGCCCTGCGCGAGCCGGTCGTAGGCGATGACCGGAATGCCCGCGTCCTTCGCCTTCTGCACACCGGGGGCGATGGCCTTGGCGTCCACCGCGTCCACCAGGAGCACGTCCACCTTGTCGGCGATCATCTGGTCGAGCTGCTGGTTCTGCTTGGCCGCGTCCGCGTCGGCGTTCTCGTAGACGACCTTGCCCTTGTTGTCGGTGAGGGAACGGACCTGCTCCTTGATGATGGGGTAGTCGAACTTGTCGTACCGGGGGTTCTCCTTCTCGGGCAGAAGGAGGCCCACTGTGATGTCGTTGCCCTTCTTAGGGGTCGCGGAGCTGCTGCCCCCGCCGACTCCGTCGATGACGCCGCATGCGGCGAGCGAGATGGCCGACGCCGCGGCGGCCAGAGCTATCGCGGTACGACGCACAGCGGTCCTACGGGTGGTACGAGCGTTCACATCAGAAGCCTTCCGGGCGTGGGAGCAGCGTTGCGACCCAGGTGGCTGAAAGCCAACGCGGGGACAGTATGCAACGTCAAGAACTACCGGTTAACGAGATGGCAACAGCACCCGGGTGGAAGTCAAGTGAAGACCAAGGCATAACGGTGCGAGGACGGTTCCCAAACCTCCGTGTGATGAAGATTTCGCCCGCCACCTGCGGGGATCCGGAAACCGACGAACCGTCAACTTGTTGACCACGGCGTGCGGTTCACCACCTCACTGCAAACGTGATCTACCTCACGTTCCGTCGGCCGGGTCACCGCCTGCCGCAGTCGCCGTGCGCCAGGAGGAGTCGAACCGCGCATCCCCCGGGCCACATACGGCAGTTCGCCATCAACAGCATGTTTCCGGGCAGATCGAAGAAGACGGACAACTGCCGCGCGATCGAAACGGAAGCCGGGAAGGCCGTGAGGACCTCGGCCTACGGCATCCGGGACCGGCTCCTGGCTCCGGCCTTCTGGCTCTTGCCGCACGCGAAGGGGCGGCACCGGAAGAGTTCCGGTGCCGCCCCTTCGGTATGACCTCAGTCGGTCTGCTGCTGCCGCTTGGGTCGCCACACCACCAGCGCGCTGGTCTGCTGCACCTCCTGGTACGGCACCAGGTCACGGCGGTACGAGGCGTGTACCGCGGCCTCGCGCTGGCGCATCGTCGCCGCCGCGCCGTCCAGCGCGGACTGGAGCTCGGCGACGCGGGCCTGGAGCGCGACGACCTGGTTCTCCAGTTCGATGATGCGCTTGATGCCGGCCAGGTTGATGCCCTCGTCCTGCGACAACTGCTGCACCTGACGGAGCAGTTCGATGTCGCGGGCCGAGTAGCGCCGGCCCCGGCCGGCCGTGCGGTCGGGGGACACGAGTCCCAGGCGGTCGTACTGGCGCAGCGTCTGCGGGTGCAGTCCGGAGAGCTGGGCCGCCACCGAGATGACGTAGACCGGGCTGTCCTCGGTCAGTTCGTACGGGTTGCGTCGACGGCCGTCCATCTCGTCATGCTCCCTTCGCCGCCTGGAACAGCTCCGCCCGCGGATCCTCGCCCGCGGTCGCCTCGCGATACGCCTCAAGCGCGTCACGAGCCTTCCCCGACAGGTCCTTCGGGACACTCACCTCGACGGTGACCAGCAGATCGCCGCGGGTGCCGTCCTTGCGGACCGCGCCCTTGCCACGGGCACGCATGGTGCGCCCGTTGGGCGTGCCCGGGGGCAGCTTCAGCGTCACCGGGGGCCCGCCGAGGGTGGGCACCCGGATGTCGGCGCCGAGCGCCGCCTCCGCGAACGTCACGGGCACGGTCACCGTCAGGTTGTCGCCCTTGCGGCCGAAGACGGGGTGCGCGTCCACGTGCACGACGACGTACAGATCGCCGGCCGGGCCGCCCCGCTCGCCGGGACCGCCCTTGCCGCGCAGCCGGATGCGCTGCCCGTCCGTGACGCCCGCCGGGATGCGGACCTGCATCGTCCGTGACGACTTCGCCCGGCCGCTGCCCTTGCACTCCAGGCAGGGGTGCTCGGCGATGAGTCCGCGGCCCTTGCAGTCCGGGCAGGGGTCGGTCAGCGAGAAGCCGCCGCCGGAGCCGCGCGCCACCTGGCCGGTGCCGACGCAGGTCGGGCACACACGCGGTGTGCCGTTCTTGTCGCCGGTTCCCGAACAGGCCTTGCACGGCGCCTGCGAGGACATGCGCAGCGGTACCGTCGCGCCGTCCACCGCCTCCATGAAGCTCAGCGTGACCTCGGACTCGATGTCCTGGCCGCGCCTCGGCTGCGTACGCGTGCCCGCGCCGCCGCCGCGGTTGAACAGGCCCCCGAAGACGTCACCGATGCCGCCGCCGAAATTCCCTCCGCCGGCGCTCCCCTGGCCGCCGAAGAGGTCGCCGAGGTCGAAGTTGAACGAGCCACCCGCTCCGGGACCGGGGCGGAAGCCGCCGTTCCCGAAGAGGGTGCGGGCCTCGTCGTACTCCTTGCGCTTCTTGGGGTCGCCGAGGACGTCGTTCGCCTCGGAGATCTCCTTGAAACGTTCCTCCGCCTTGGCGTTGCCCTTGTTGGCGTCCGGGTGGAACTCGCGGGCGAGCTTCCGGTACGCCTTCTTGATCTCGGCCTCAGTGGCGTCCTTGGGGACGCCGAGGACCTTGTAGTAGTCCTTCTCGATGAAGTCCTTGGTGCTCATCCCCGACGTCCCTCCTTCCCTACGCCGTATGGGTGTACGTCAGCCCTCGTCCGGGCCACCGCTCTCCTTGTCGTCGCCCGCCTCGTCCGTCTCCTCGGCCTTGACCGTCTGCGCCCCCGGCTGCGGCTCGGCGACGGCCACCCGCGCGGGGCGGATGGTGCGCTCGCCGAAGCGATACCCGGGCTGCAGAATCGCCACGCACGTCGTCTCCGTGACGTCCGGCGCGTACGAGTGCATCAGGGCCTCGTGGATCGTCGGGTCGAAGGGCTCGCCCTCCTTGCCGAACTGCTGCAGACCCATCTTCGCCGCGACGGTCTCCAGCGACTCGGCGACGGACTTGAATCCGCCGACGAGCTCGCCGTGGTCCCGCGCGCGGCCGATGTCGTCGAGCACCGGCAGGAGCTCGGTCAGGAGGTTCGCGATGGCGATCTCCTTGACCGTGATCCGGTCGCGCTCGACGCGGCGACGGTAGTTCTGGTACTCGGCCTGGAGGCGCTGGAGGTCCAGGGTGCGCTCGTTGAGCGCAGTGCGCACCTGGTCCAGCTGTGCCATCAGACCGGCGGTCTGGGCGTTCGCGTCCCCTGCCGGGGCCGCCGCCTCCTTCGGAGAGGAAGAGGCGGCCTGCGGCTCGGCGTCATCAGGGGTGGCGCCGGAGGGGACGTCGGGCTTCTCCTCGAAGCCCGGGGTCTCCTCCGTCACGCGGCACCGTCCTTACGGTCCTCGTCGACGATCTCGGCGTCGACGACATCGTCGTCGGCCTTCGCCTGGCCGGCACCGGCGTCACCGGCACCGCCCGCGGCCTGCGCGGCCTGGGCGTCGGCGTACATGGCCTGGCCGAGCTTCTGGGAGACGGCCGCGACCTTCTCCGTGGCGCTGCGGATCTCGGCCGTGTCCTCGCCCTTGAGCGTCTCCTTCAGCTCGGCGACGGCGGCCTCGACCTCGGTCTTGATCTCGCCCGGGACCTTGTCCTCGTTGTCCTTGAGGAACTTCTCCGTCTGGTAGACGAGCTGCTCGCCCTGGTTGCGGGTCTCGGCGGCCTCGCGGCGGCGGTGGTCCTCCTCCGCGTACTGCTCGGCCTCCTGGCGCATCCGGTCGACCTCGTCCTTCGGCAGCGAGGAGCCGCCGGTGACGGTCATCTTCTGCTCCTTGCCGGTGCCGAGGTCCTTCGCCGTGACATGCATGATGCCGTTGGCGTCGATGTCGAAGGACACCTCGATCTGCGGGACACCGCGCGGGGCCGGCGGCAGACCGGTCAGCTCGAACATGCCGAGCTTCTTGTTGTACGCCGCGATCTCACGCTCGCCCTGGTAGACCTGGATCTGCACGGACGGCTGGTTGTCCTCGGCCGTGGTGAAGATCTCGGACCGCTTGGTCGGGATCGTGGTGTTGCGCTCGATGAGCTTGGTCATGATGCCGCCCTTGGTCTCGATACCGAGGGACAGCGGGGTGACGTCGAGGAGCAGGACGTCCTTGACCTCGCCCTTGAGGACACCGGCCTGGAGCGAGGCGCCGATGGCGACGACCTCGTCCGGGTTCACGCCCTTGTTGGCCTCTTTGCCGCCGGTCAGCTCCTTGACGAGCTCGGCGACGGCGGGCATACGGGTGGAGCCACCCACGAGGACGACGTGGTCGATCTCACCGATGGAGATGCCGGCGTCCTTGATGACGTTGTGGAACGGCGTCTTGCAGCGCTCGAGCAGGTCGGCCGTCAGCTGCTGGAACTGAGCCCGGGTGAGCTTCTCGTCCAGGTGCAGCGGGCCCTCGGCGGACGCGGTGATGTACGGCAGGTTGATCGAGGTCTCGGTGGACGAGGACAGCTCGATCTTGGCCTTCTCCGCAGCCTCACGCAGGCGCTGGAGGGCCATCTTGTCCTTGCCGAGGTCGACGCCGTGGCCGGCGGCGAACTGCTTGACCAGGTAGTCGACGACGCGCTGGTCCCAGTCGTCACCACCGAGGTGGTTGTCACCGTTGGTGGCCTTCACCTCGACGACGCCGTCACCGATCTCCAGGAGGGACACGTCGAAGGTGCCGCCACCGAGGTCGAAGACGAGGATGGTCTGGTCGTCCTTGTCGAGGCCGTAGGCGAGGGCGGCCGCGGTCGGCTCGTTGACGATGCGCAGGACGTTGAGGCCCGCGATCTCACCGGCCTCCTTGGTGGCCTGCCGCTCGGAGTCGTTGAAGTAGGCCGGGACGGTGATGACCGCGTCGGTCACCTTCTCGCCCAGGTAGGCCTCCGCGTCCCGCTTCAGCTTCTGCAGGATGAACGCGGAGATCTGCTGCGGGTTGAAGTCCTTGCCGTCGAGCTGGATCTTCCAGTCCGTGCCCATGTGACGCTTCACGGAGCGGATGGTCCGGTCCACGTTGGTGACCGCCTGACGCTTGGCCACCTCTCCGACGAGCACCTCACCGTTCTTGGCGAAGGCGACGACGGACGGCGTGGTCCTGGCGCCCTCGGCGTTGGTGATGACGGTGGGCTCGCCGCCTTCCAGAACGCTGACGACGGAGTTAGTCGTGCCCAGGTCGATGCCGACCGCACGTGCCATTTCGATTCCTCCAGCTGACTTGAGTGGAACAGGCTCAAGGATGCACGAGGGATCGGTGCTGCGTCAACAGACCTGAGTCGAGCAGACTCAACTTTTGTCCGGGGCCGCCCGGCAACCAGGGAAACACCCTGCGTGGCGGCCCTCCGGGGACCACACCAAGGGCCCGGACACCGCGACCGGCAGGACCGCCCGCACGCACCGGGCCCCCGCGCCCTCAAGCGCTCGCGCCACCGCTGCCCAGCAGCAGGGCCAGCCGGCTCACCGCCCGGTCGATCTCGCGGGCGCAGTCGTACAGCACGTCGTGCGGCTGCGCCCAGGGGTCGGGGACGTCGTCCTCGGCGGCGGCGACCGGGGCGGTGGCACCTCTGCGGGCGGCCACGGCTGCCACCACTCCATCGAAACCACCCGCAACCCCGAGGTCTTCCCCGTCCATCATCCCGCCGGACACCGCCCACCGCCCCGCACCGCCCGCAGCACTGCCGGCCGCCGCGCGCAGGCCGTCCACGGCACCCATGGCGATGGAGCCGTCCACGGCGACCGCGGCATCCCGGGCCCGCGCGCCGTCCACTCCGCCGGCGGCGAGACGGACGAACTCCTTCAGCGTGAAGCAGCGGCGCATCGCCGACGGCGCGAGCCGCACGGCCGCCTCCCGGTGCTCGCGCGCGAGCCCGAGCACCAGAGCCGCCTCGGCGACGAGTAGCGCGGTGAGCGGGCGGGCCGAGAACCCGGATCCGTCCCCGCCCAGCCTCTCCAGCACGGCCCTCGTGGAGTTCTCCATACCGGGCCGGGGCCGCGCCTCGGTGCCCGCGCTCTCCGGCCGCACGGCCGACCCGGGCGGGAGCCGCGCGGCCAGCAACCGCTCGGCGAACACCGAGCGGTGCACGTTGCCCGTGCAGACGAACAGGACCCGGGTCATTTCTCACCCGTGCGCCGCGTCGCCGCGGGCGCGACGGCCTCCTCCCCGGGGGCAGACGCACGAGGTGCGGGCAGCTCGCCGTACCGCCCGTAGGCGCCGTAGCGGCCGTAGCCGTATCGCCCCCCCTTGGGAACAGGCGCCATGCTGAAGACCGTGCCGAGGACGCGGACGCCCACGCGCTCCAGCGACTGGGCGGCGGTGCGCACCTGGTCCCGGCTGGTCTTGGCCGCGCGGACGACGAGCAACGCCCCTTGAGCGAGCGAGGCGAGGCCGACGGTGTCGGCGACCGGCAGCAGCGGCGCGGTGTCGACGATCACGACCTCGTAGGTGCCGGCCAGCTCGCGCAGCACCTCCTCCATGCGTGCCGAGGCCAGCAGTTCCGTGGGGTTCGGCGGTACGGCGCCGGCGGCGAGCACGGAGAGCCGGCCGGCCTGCTGCATCACCTCCTCGATACGGGCCTGCCCGATGAGCACCGTGGTCAGACCGGCGTCCTGGACGAGGCCGAAGGCCGGGGCCACACACGGCCGGCGCAGGTCGCCGTCGACCAGACAGGTGGACACGCCCGCCTCGGCGAGCGACAGCGCGAGGTTCACGGCGGTGTTGGTCTTGCCCTCGCCCGGCACGGAACTCGTCACCACGATGATCCGGGGCGGGTCGTCGACCTGTGAGAACTGCAGGTTGGTGCGCAGCTTGCGGAAGGCCTCGGCGCGCCTCGAGTGCGCGTCCGCCGTGACGAGCGGCCGCTTGGGGGCGTTCCTGTCGTACGGGATCGTGCCGAGGCCGGGCAGTGCGGTGAACTCGCCGAGCGCCTCGCTCGCCTTGAACGTGGTGTCGAGCGTCTCGCGCAGGGCGACGATCCCGGCACCGAGCAGCAGGCCGCCGAGCACGCCCGCGGCCAGGTTCACCATGGGACGCGGCGAGACCGGAGCGGTGGGGGCCACGGCCTCCTGGGTGATGCCCAGGGAGACGGGAGAAGTGCTCGCAGCGGTGCGGCTCCTGACGGGCCGTTCGGAGGTCACCACACGCTTGGGCGTCTCCAGCCGCTCGACGACCGCACTGAATCGCGTCGCCACGGCGTTGGCGATGCGCGCCGCCCGCCGGGGAGCGGTGTCCCGCACGGTGATGTCGATGAGCACGGTGTTGAGCGGGGCGACGGCCGTGATCCGGGACGCGAGCTCCTCGGGCGTGGTGCGCAGCTGCAGCTTCCGCACGACGGACTCCGTCACCTGACGGGTCGTCACAATAGCGGCGTACGACTGTACTCTCGCCTGCGAGAAGCTCTGCCCCTGGTTGAGCTGGGTGGTGTCCTCGCCGGTGCGGGTCGCGACGAAGAGCTGGGTCCTGGCCTCATAGACCGGGGTGCTCAAGGCCGTTGCGGCGATCGCCGCCCCGATTGCGAGAACCAGACAGACCGCGACGGTCGGCCAGCGTCTGGCAAGGGCCTTCAGGAAACCGTGGAGATCCAAGCTGCACCCCTCAGAGAACTGACGAAATCAGTTGAAATGCCGTCTTACTTCCCGTTTCGCACCGCCGACGATAGGGACTCATGCACAGCGAAAGGGGGAGCCACCCCCGCACGGGCCCGTCGAACGCCCCTGTCGACGCACATCGCCGCGTCACCCCGTGGGTGCACCGCTTGGGCCATCGAGAAGCGAGCGCTACCCCATCCGGTCACTCCTGAGCGACGCCCCGTCAACCGATGTAGATATGTCCCATTTATTCGATGTATCTAGATCTTGATGACGGCCGACGCGCAGCCGCCTGGCCCGGACTGAAGTCGAGAAGAGCGAAGAAGGAGAGTGAACAAAATGACGACATCGCCCAGATGGCGGGTCGCGTTGGCATCGGCAGCATCGGTTGCCATGCTCGTCGCCGCACCGCTGGCAGGGGCGCAGGCCGCTCACGCGCAGCCGTACCCGCCGTCCTCGGCACTGGGCCTCGGCCTCACCACGGTGGCGCGGGGACAGCAGCTGCACTTCCACACCGCCGCGGGACTGTTCCGTTTCCGGCAGAGGGTCCTGGCGATCCTGGAGTCGACGCCGATCATCCTTGGCCGGTTCCATGCCCACCACGACGGATCGGTGTCCGGGACCGTGACCATCCCGAGGAGGGCCCCGGCCGGCTGGCACGTCTTCCGGCTCGCCGCGGACCATCCCGACATCAGCCTGGGCGCCACCATCTACGTCCTGGGCGGGACGGCGACCACCCCTCCGGGCGGGCACAACGCAACCGGCGGAGGACGCAACGGGTCCCGGGGGCGCGGCGCGACCGGCGGCACGGTGAACTACCGGCACCAGAACCAGCACGTGAACCAGAACCGCAGCAGCCTCGCGGCGACGGGCGACGACCAGGCCCTGGCACTCGGCGGCACCGCTGCGGCACTGCTCCTGGCGGGTGGTGGCACGCTCCTGGCCGTGCGTCGCCGCCACGGCTCATGACGGACAGTCGATGACGAAGCAAGGCATCCGTATGGCGGAAGCACGGCGTCCCGGCACCGGCCGGGACGCCGTCGCCATGCCCGGATCCGGCGGTTCCGGCGATCGGGCACCACACCGCCCTCGAGCGCTCAGGGTTGCTCTGCTGGCCGCTGCGCTGATCCCGCTGGCCTGCGCCGTCTGGATCGGCATCACCGGACTGTTCGCCCGCCAGGAACTCCTCGCCGCCCAGCGGGACCTCGACGCGCTGCGGCACTCGCTGTCGCCCAGAGCCGCCTCCGGCGCGGCGACCGCGTCCCCCTCGCAACGGCTGCGGCTGGTGCAGTCCGCCGCCGTCCACGCGGCTCGGGCGCGCCGTCTCACCTCCGGACCGGCCTGGGACGCGGCCGCCGAGGTCCCCTACTTCGGCAGCCCGGTCACCAGCATGAGTGGTACCGCCCATGCGGTGGACCGGCTGACCCGCAGGGTGCTGACCCCGCTGGTCGGTGTCCTTCCGGCGTCCGCCCCGGGCGGAAGCGGCGGCGGGATGGCCCAGGCCGTGGCGGCGCTGCAGCTCTACACGCCGTACCTCGCCCGGGCCGCGGACGTCACCGCCGGGGTACGGGCTCAGGTGGACGGCCTGCCTCACTCCACCTGGCTGCCCGAGGCCGACCGGGCCCGTGCCGATCTGAAACAGCAGCTCGACCATCTCGCCCCCGTGATGACCGACGTCTCCCTGGCCGCCCGTGTCCTGCCGCCCATGCTCGGCATGCAAGGGGAGAGACGTTACTTCCTCGCGTTCCAGAACCCGGCCGAGGCACGCGGCACCGGAGGTCTTCCGGGCGCCTTCGCCGTGCTGCGGGCCGACCGGGGCCGGCTGTCGTTCGAGCGGTTCGGCAGCACCGAGATGGCCAAGGTGAAGTCGGCCGTCGACCTCGGATCGGAATTCAAGGCCCAGTACCGGGCCAGCAACCCCACCACGGTGTGGGCCAACTCCAACATGAGCCCGCACTTCCCCTACGCGGCCCGCATCTGGGCAGCGGCTTGGCAGAAACACACCGGCGAAGACGTGGACGGGGCGATCGCCGTCGACCCGGTGGTGCTGAGCCGCCTCCTGCGGGTCACCGGCCCGGTCCGCACGGCCGGCGGCACCGAGCTCACCGCCGACAACGTGGTGGACCTCACCGAGAGGTCCGGCTACGCGGAGTACCACGACGTCATCAAGCGCAGGGACTTCTTCGTCGACGCGGCCCGTGTCGCTGCCGGCGGGGTGCTGGGGGCGCTCGACGACGCACGCCGGCTGCCCGCGCTGCTCGTCGCCGTGGACGACGTCCAGCGGGACGGACGGCTGAAGGTGTGGAGCGCCCACGAGGAAGAGCAGAGCCTCATCCAGTCCCGCCCTCTGGCGGGGACGCTCCCGGAGACCGCCGGCCCCTTCGCCGGACTGGTGGTGAACAACAAGGCCGGCGGCAAGTTGGACTACTACCTCGACCGGAGCCTGGTCTGGGAAGCGGGCGGCTGCGCCGCCGGCGGCCGTCCGGTGACGGTGACCGTGACCCTGGCCAACCGGGCGCCGACCGCAGGTCTGCCCGCCTTCGTCACGATGAGGTCCGACTACCCGCTCTACCGCACCCGGCCCGGGGACAACCGGCTCCTGGTCTCCTACTACGCCGGGGTCGGAGCCACCTTGAGCAGTGCCACCCTGGACGGCCGGCCCGCGCTGCTCGCGCCGGGCATCGAGCGCGGCCACTCGGTCTTCACGCTGGACCTGGAGCTGCCGGCCGGCTCGCAGCGCACCCTCGTGCTCCACTTGCGGGAGCCGAGCGCCGAGGGCACCCCCACCCTGCTGCGGCAGCCGCTGGTGACACCGCTGCGGGCCACGTTGAAGCCGGGAGTCGGCTGCTATGTCTGAGCGCGTACGCCGTGCGACGGCCGAGCGCGTGCGCCCCGGGACGGCGCGGCCTGTGCGCCGCGCCGCGGCAGCCGTGCTCGCCTCCGTGCTGCTGCTCGCGTTCCGTCCCGCGGGGGACCGCACCCCCGGCGTCGCGGCGAACCCGGCTGTCAGTGGGCGGCATGCCTCCGCCCACCGGGTCGAGCGATTGCGGGTCAAGGTGCTCGAGGTCCTGCCGCACGACCGGCGCGCGTTCACCGAGGGACTGGAGATGGCCGGCGGCACCCTCTACGAGGGCACCGGTCTGGCGGGCGGGTCCTCGGTGCAGGCAGGCCCTCCCGGCAAACCGCCCAAGGCCCGGGTGAAGCTCCCCTCCCCCTTGTTCGGGGAGGGGATCACCGTGCTGGGCCGGACCCTGTGGCAGCTCACCTGGCGTGACGGGATCGCCATCGAGCGGGACGCCACGACGCTCAAGGAGCTGCGCCGCGTCCCGTATCCGGACGAGGGCTGGGGCATGTGCCTCCAGCGGGGGACACAGCGGCTGATCACCAGCGACGGCTCGGCGCGCCTGACGTTCCGCAGCCCTGGCAGGCTCGCGAGGACGGGCGCCGTCACGGTGACGGAGTCGGGGCGGCCGGTCACCGAGCTGAACGAGCTGGAGTGCGTCGGCTCCACCGTGTACGCGAATGTGCTGCCCACCGACCGGATCGTGCGCATCGATCCCGCCACCGGCGCGGTGACGGCGACCATCGACGCCTCGGGCCTCATGTCCGGTGAGGACCTAGCCCCCGGGGCCGTACTGAACGGCATCGCGGCCGTCCCCGGAACGGATCAGTTCCTCGTCACCGGGAAGTTCTGGCCCAGAATGTTCCGTGTCGAGTTCGTTCCGGCCTGATCCCGCGGACGGGCCGGACCAGCGGCCGAGCCGGAACCGGCGCCGGCCCCACAGCGACGCAGATCACCGCTTGCGCCACTACAGTGCGGCGGGATAAGTGGGTAGTCTCAAACGGACTGCATAAGTTACCGCTTAGTAATCGCATCTTCGGAGTACACGGACGTACAACGGAGGTGACCCCCCTCGCAGGCCCGAGGAGCCCCCAAATGCAACTCGCCGCGATCATCGTGTCGCTGGTCCTGGCTGTGGTCGGCGTGGCGTTGTTCGCCCGAGCCATCGGCCAGATCTACCGCTTCGTGCGGCTCGGACAGAACGTGCCCGCCGGCACCCGCACCAACGACCCCAAGCAGCGCACCGTCACCGTGGTCAAGGAGTTCCTCGGCCACACCCGTATGAACCGCTGGGGCATCGTCGGCGTCGCGCACTGGTTCGTGGCGGTGGGCTTCTTCACCCTGGTCCTGACCCTGGTCAACGCCTTCGGCCAGCTCTTCCAGGCCGACTGGTACATCCCCGTCATCGGCGACTGGCCGCCGTACGAGGTCTTCACCGAGCTCGTGGGCCTGCTCACCACGCTCGGCATCCTGACGCTCATCGCGATCCGCCAGCTGTCGCGGCCGGGCCGCCCGGGCCGCAAGTCCCGCTTCGCGGGCTCCAACACCGGGCAGGCGTACTTCGTCGAGGCCGTCATCCTCATCATCGGCCTGGCGATCCTCACGCTGCGCGGCCTGGAGGGTGCCCTCCACCACGTGACGGGCTACGAGGCGTCGTACCTGATCTCGTACCCGCTGGTCGCGGCCTTCAAGGGCCTGAGCGTGGGCACGCTGCAGAACGTGGTCTACCTGGTCGCGATGATCAAGATCGCGACGTCCTTCATCTGGATGATCACCGTCTCGCTGAAGACGGACATGGGCGTGGCCTGGCACCGCTTCCTCGCCTTCCCCAACATCTGGTTCAAGCGGGAGAGCGACGGCGGTACGGCCCTCGGCGCCCTCCAGCCGATGACGAGCGGCGGCAAGCCGATCGACTTCACCGACCCGGGCGAGGACGACGTCTTCGGCGTCTCCCAGGTCGAGCAGTTCTCCTGGAAGGGTCTGCTGGACTTCTCCACCTGCACCGAGTGCGGCCGCTGCCAGTCGCAGTGCCCGGCCTGGAACACGGGCAAGCCGCTCTCCCCCAAGCTCCTGATCATGTCCCTGAGGGACCACGCCCACGCCAAGGCTCCGTACCTGCTGGCCGGCGGCGGCAAGACCATGGAGGGCGAGGAGAAGGCGTCCGCCGAGCAGCTCAAGGACGTTCCGGCCGCCGCCCTCGCCGAGGCCGAGCGCCCGATGATCGGCACCGCCGAGGAGAACGGCGTCATCGACCCGGACGTGCTGTGGTCCTGCACCACCTGCGGTGCGTGCGTGGAGCAGTGCCCGGTGGACATCGAGCACGTCGACCACATCGTCGACATGCGCCGCTACCAGGTCATGATCGAGTCCTCGTTCCCGTCCGAGGCGGGCACGATGCTCAAGAACCTGGAGAAGAAGGGGAACCCCTGGGGACTGGCCAAGAAGCAGCGCCTGGAGTGGACCAAGGAGGTCGACTTCGAGGTGCCGGTCGTGGGCCAGGACATCGAGGACCTGTCCGAGGTCGAGTACCTGTACTGGGTCGGCTGCGCGGGCGCCCTCGAGGACCGCGCCAAGAAGACCACGAAGGCGTTCGCCGAGCTCCTCCACATCGCGGGCGTCAAGTTCGCGATCATGGGCGGCGACGAGAAGTGCACCGGTGACTCCGCCCGCCGCCTCGGCAACGAGCCCCTGTTCCAGGAACTCGGCATGGAGAACGTGGCCGCGCTGAACATGGCCTTCGGTGAGGACGACGAGGACCCGGCGACGAAGAAGCCGCGGTCGGCCAAGAAGATCGTCGCGACCTGCCCCCACTGCCTCAACACGATCGGCAACGAGTACCCGCAGATCGGCGGCGACTACGAGGTCGTCCACCACACCCAGCTGCTCCAGCATCTGGTGGACGAGGGCAAGCTGATCCCGGTCACCCCGGTCGAGGGCATCATCACCTACCACGACCCGTGCTACCTGGGCCGCCACAACAAGATCTACACGCCACCGCGCGAGATCATCGGCAAGGTCCCGGGCCTGCGCAACGAGGAGATGCACCGCCACAAGGAGCGCGGCTTCTGCTGCGGCGCCGGCGGCGCCCGGATGTGGATGGAGGAGCGGATCGGCAAGCGCATCAACAACGAGCGCGTGGACGAGGCCCTCTCCCTGAACCCGGACATCGTCTCCACGGCCTGCCCGTTCTGCCTGGTCATGCTGACCGACTCGGTCAACGGCAAGAAGAACGAAGGCAAGGCCAAGGAGTCCATTCAGGTCGTGGACGTGGCCCAGCTGCTGCTGGACTCCGTCAGGACGCCGGTCGACCCGGCGGGCGAGGCGGAGACGGAGAGCGAGCCGGAGCCGCAGCCGGTGAAGTAGCCGGCGCTCGAACAACGGCCGAGGGGCCGAGGTCGCAGTACGCGACCTCGGCCCCTCGGCCGTTCACGGCCGGCGCCGCTGCACCGGGCTCCACCAGGGCTCTTCGGCGATGTCCGCAGGCCTGTAGGCCGTAGGTGTGTTCTTCTCCTGGTGGGCGGTACGCCGCCCACGCCGCTCTGTCCTGTGCTGCCAGCATGACTGCCTGTCGTGATCATGAATCGCTGCCGCCTCAGCGGTCGGCCAGGAACGCGGTGAGGCTGAATGCCGATGGCCCGGAGAGCCGGCCCCGATGACTCCCGTATCCGGGTGATGACTGTCATCGCGAGAATGAACGTCGGCGGTCCGGCCCTCCTGGTCGCCACGCTGATGCGCGGGATCGACAATGAACGGTTCGACCACCGGCTGTACGCGGGGTTCGTGGGCCCGGACGAGGCCGACTACGTCGACCAGCGGGCTCCGGACGTTCCGGTCTGCAGGGTGCCCACCCTCGGCCGCGCCGTGCGGCCCACCGACGAGCTGCGGGCGCTGACCGCGCTGACGGCGGCCATGCGTCGGTTCCGACCGCACATCGTGCATACGCACACCGCCAAGGCAGGGGCACTGGGACGTGTGGCGGCCGTGCTCGCGCGAGTGCCCGCGTGTGTGCACACGTTTCACGGCCACCTCCTACAGGGTTACTTCTCACCGGCGAAGACCCGGATCGTCGTACAGGCCGAGCGTGGTCTGGCAGCCGTCACCGACCGGCTCGTGGCAGTGGGTTGCACCGTGCGCGATGACCTCCTGGCCGCCGGCATCGGCCGGCCCCGGCAGTACGTCGTAATGCCGCCCGGGACCACGTCGGCCGTGCCTCCCCCACGCTCGGAGGCACGCAGGCAGCTCGGCCTCCCGCAGGACGGCCTAGTCGTGGCTTACGTCGGACGGCTGACGAGGATCAAGCGGCCCGACCGATTCCTGTCGGTGGCCCGGGAAGTGCGCCGGACCGTGCCGACCGCTCGGTTCCTGGTGTGCGGGGACGGAGACCTGCATGACGACCTGGAACGCGCCGCCGGTCTAGGTGACTCGCTTCACCTGCTGGGCTGGCGCGCCGACGTCGAGACCGTGTACGCGGCCGCGGACCTGGTGCTGCTGACGTCGGACAACGAAGGCATGCCGGTCAGTCTCATCGAGGCGGGCCTTGCCGGTGTGCCGACCGTGGCGACGAACGTGGGCAGCGTGTCGGAGGTGGTGCAGGACGGGCAGACCGGCCTGCTGGCTCCCCCCGACGCCCAGGAACTCACCCGTCACGCCATCAGGCTGCTCAGCGACGACGGGCTCCGTTCACGCATGGGGCAGCAGGCCCGCGCGTGGACGGCGCGGAAGTTCGGGGCGGAGCGCCTGGTCCAGGACACCCATGACCTCTATGCCTCCATCGCTGTGGAACGCGGCTGGTGGCCCTCAGCCCTACCGAAAGGTGTCAACCGTTGAACGTCGTAGTGACCGGCGGCGCCGGGTTCATCGGAGCGAACCTCTGCCGCGAGCTTGCCTCCAGCCCCTCCGTCGGCAAGGTCGTCGCCCTGGACGACCTGAGCACCGGTTCGGCGGCCAATCTGGCAGGCACGGACGTGGAGTTGGTCGAGGGCAGCATCCTCGACCAGGCCCTGCTCGAAGACGTGGTGGACAGCGCCGACGCCGTGGTCCACCTGGCCGCCCGGCCGTCCGTACCGCGCTCCCTGGCGGATCCGTTCGCCAGCCATGACGTCAACGCCACCGGCACCGTGCGCGTGCTCGAGGCGTGCCGCCGCCGTCACACCCACCTCGTCGCCGCGTCGTCGTCCTCGGTGTACGGCTCGGTCACCGACCTGCCCAAGCACGAGGACCTGCCGACCCGTCCGCTCAGCCCCTACGCCGCCAGCAAACTCGCGACCGAGTCCTATGTGCTCTCCTACGGACCGGCCTTCGGTCTGCCGGCGCTCGTGTTCCGCTTCTTCAACGTCTACGGCCCGCTGCAGCCCGCCGGGCACGCGTACGCAGCGGTCGTTCCGTCGTTCATCGATGCGGCGCTGCGCGGTCACCCGCTCACGGTCTTCGGGGACGGCCACCAGACCCGCGACTTCACCTACGTCGGAACGGTCGTCCGGGTGCTCGCCGACGCCGTCCTGCGGAAGGTCACCTGCGCGAGCCCCGTCAACCTGGCCTTCGGTACCCGGGTCAGCGTCCTGGAACTGGCCCATCACCTCGCCAAAGCAATGGAGTTGGCAGTGGAGATCCGCCACGAGGCACCGCGCCCCGGTGATGTGCGGGACTCCCAGGCCGACGACGGGGTGCTCCGCGGTCTCTTCGCGGGTCTCCAGGCGGTTCCCCTGGAGCAGGGTCTGGCCGAGACCGTCCGGTGGTTCCGCTCCCTGCCCGCTTACGCCTGACAGCGGCAGAGGCAGAAGCAGCCACTGGGCTCCGCGCAACAGGCTGAGGAAACGGGTCGCGGTCCTTGATAGCGGCCCGTTTCGCGGTCAGGACCGCGATGTTCGCCGCGTCGGGTGCGCACACCGCGGCGAACCGCGGTGCGCGAGCAGCAGAAAAGCGACCGGGACCCGCCACGGCCGCGCAGCCGGCACATGGCGGGCACCGGCCGGCTCGGACCGGGGCAGCCCCTCGTCAGAGGATCTCGACCCTCTCTCCCCGGCATCGATTGCGGGTGTCGAGCACGTATGCCCCGGCACGCTCGACGAGCGCGTAGTCGAAGGCGTCGTGGTCGGTCGCCACAACGACCACGTCGGCCGCCCGGATCTCCGCCTCGTTGAATTCCACCCGGGTGATGTCCAGCGGAACGAGATACGCGTCGGTGTGCGGCTCGGACACCACCAGCCGGGCACCGAGGGCGAGCAGCGACCGGGCGAGGACGAGCGCCGGCGACTCACGGATGTCACCGGTGTTCTTCTTGTAGGCGAGGCCGAGTTGGAGTACCCGCGACCCCTTGACCGACTTGCCGCGTTCGTTCAGCCCGCGGGTGATCCGCCGGACGACGTGGTCCGGCATGTGGTCGTTGATCTCGTTGGCCAACGAGATGAACCGGAGATCCCGCTTCAGCAACCTCTTGACCTGCCAGAACAGATAGGAGGGATCCACCGGCAGACAGTGCCCGCCCACGCCCGGGCCGGGCCTGAACGGCATGAAGCCGAACGGCTTGGTGCTGGCGGCGTCCACGGCCTCCCAGATGTCGGCACCCAACTGCCTTGACACCATGGCCATTTCGTTGACCAGCGCGATGTTGACATGACGGTAGGTGTTCTCGAGCAGCTTGGTCAGCTCGGCGGTCCGACAGGAACTCACGGACACGGTGCGCTCCACGATGTCGCCGTAGAAACGCTCGACGCGGCTCAGCGACGCGGCGTCGATTCCGGAGATCACCTTGGGGGTGTTCTCCAGGTGCCAGTCGGGATTGCCGGGGTCGATGCGCTCGGGGCTGTAGCCCAGGTGGAAGTGGTCGCCCGCCGTCAGCCCGCTGCCCGCCTCCAGCAGCGGACGCAGCAGGCTCTCGGTCGTCCCGGGATACGTGGTGGACTCCAGGACCACGGTGGCGCCGGGGGTGAGGTGCGGGGCGACGCTCCGTCCGGCACACTCCACGAAGCTCAGGTCGGGTACGCCCTCACGCAGCGGCGTCGGCACGGTGATGACGCACACGTCGAAACCGTCGATGTACTTGTACTCGGTCGTGGCGTGGAAACGGCCGCTGTCGGCCGCGGCCACGAGACGTGCGTCGTCGACGCCTTCGATGTAGGAGTCGCAAGCACCCAGGCGCTTCACACGCAATTCGTCCGTGTCCACGCCGACGACCGAATAGCCCACTTCGACGGCACGCACGGCCAGGGGAAGGCCTACGTAGCCCAGGCCCACCACAATCAGCTTGCCCTTGTCGACATCACTTCTCTGACGCACGGTCACCACTCCGTTGCTGTAGAGGAATCGGCATACGCCGGCCTTCATTCACGCATGTATGACGGCCCTTTCGAGGTCCTGTGGAATGTGTCCGCCCCGCATCACCCTGTTTCCGTAACGAAACAGACGCGCCGAAGGGACCGACGTTCACCTGGGAGGTTTCAACTTCCGCTATTCATCGCATATGTGAACGTCGGCTCGGCGATCGATCGAGCTGTGTCGGACCCCAGTCTCCACCCCCGAAACCGGAGTGAAGCCGCACATGGATCGCAGTTCGAAGTACCTGGTCACGGGTGGAGCCGGCTTCATCGGCTCCCATCTCGTGGACGCATTGCTAGCCAACGGACACAACGTGGTGGTCCTCGACGACCTCACCACCGGACGGCAGGAGAACCTCGCCAAGGCCCAGAACAACCCGCGTTTCCGGTTCTTCCGCGGATCGGTCCTGGACGCGTCGCTCGTCGACGAACTCGTAGAGGAAAGCGATGCGGTCATCCATCTGGCCGCCGCCGTCGGGGTCAAACTGATCGTCGAGCACCCGCTGGAGTCGTTCGTCACGAACACAAAAGGCACCGAGAACGTCATCGAGTCGACGCAGCGGCACGGGCGCAGGATTCTGATCGCCAGCACCTCGGAAATCTACGGAAAGAATTCGTCCGGACCGCTCAACGAGACCTCCGACCGCATCCTGGGAAGTCCGTCCGTGGCCCGGTGGTCCTACAGCACGGCCAAGGCGGTGGACGAGATCATGGCCGTCCTCTACCACCGGGAGCGCGGACTGCGGTCGACGGTCGTCCGGTTCTTCAACACCGTGGGGCCCCGCCAGAGCCCGGCGTACGGGATGGTCATCCCGCGGTTCGCCCGGCAGGCGGTGCGCGGGGAGCCCCTCACCATCCATGCGGACGGCCGGCAGAGGCGCTGCTTCCTGCACGTCCACGACGCCGTCGCGGCACTGCTGCTCCTGCTGGAGCACCCGGGGGCGGAGGGAGAGACCTTCAACATCGGCGCGGACGACGAGATCAGCATCCGTGAGCTGGCCGACCGGATCATCGCTCAGGCCGGAAGCGTCTCCCGGCTGGAGCACCTGTCGTACGCCGACGCGTACGGCCCGGGCTTCGAGGACATGGAACGACGCGTCCCCGACACCGGCAAGCTCCGTGCCCTGACGGGCTGGCAGCCCCTGCGCACACTCGCCGACGTCCTCGCGGACGCGGTCGCGGACGCCCGGGCCGATTGGCGCGGCGGCCGGCCGCTGCGGGTGCCGAGCACCCCGGAGCAACGTCTCCCGCTGACCTGCGGGCCCGTTGCCGAGACCGCTCTGGCAGGACGGTGACAGGCATGAGCACAGCGCTCGCGACGACGGGCGCGGGCCTCGCGGCCCTGCTGCTCGGCCTGCTGCTGACGGAGCCCCTGAGACGATTCGCCCTGCGTCATGGGATCACCGACCGTCCCAGCGCCCGCAAGGCGCACACCTCGCCGACGCCCTACCTCGGTGGTGTCGCCATCGCGACCGCCACTCTGGCGGCGACCGCGGTCGCCGCACTCGCCACCGACGTCTTCGACCCGGTTCTCGGGGCCCTGCTCGGCGGTTCCGCGCTCATGTGCGTCCTCGGACTCGTCGACGATCTGCGCCAGCTCAGCCCACGGCTGCGGCTGTGCGTCGAGACGTCGGCCGCCGCGGTGGTCGTACTGGCAGGGGGGCATCCCACCATCCTCGGCGGCAGGATCGACGTGGTGCTCGCCGTCGTATGGATCGTCTTCGTGACCAACGCGTTCAATCTGCTCGACAACATGGACGGTGCGGCGTCGTCAGTGGGCGTCGTCATCGGCGGATTCCTCTGCCTGGCCGCCCTGGCCGACGGCTCGGTCGGCCAGGGCGTGGTGATGGCGGCCCTTGCCGGGTCCTGCCTCGGCTTCCTCTTTCACAACAGGCATCCGGCACGGATCTTTCTGGGCGACGCCGGCTCGCTCTTCCTCGGCTTCACGCTGGCCTCCGCGATGATGGTGGTGCACGACGACGTCGAGGGCCTTTCCGGGCCCGCCGTCCTTCTGCTCACCACCCTCGTCCCGACCTTGGACACCACCCTGGTGATGGTGTCGCGCTATCGGGAGTCGAGGCCCCTGCTGCAGGGTGGCACGGACCATGTCGCCCACCGGCTTCGGCGCATGGGCTTGACGGTACGTCAGGTCGTGCGATTCCTGAGTGCGTTCGCGGTGGCGAGCTGCCTGTCGGCAACTCTGGTGGCTCGCGGGTGGCTCCCTCCCGGAGTCGCGCTCGTCATCGCCTGTCTGGTGGGGGCCGGGGCGGTGCGGCTGCTGCTCAACGTCCCTGCCACGGCACCGGCTTCACCGGTCGCAGAGGTCCCGGTCGGGACTTCGGCGGCCGACGGACCCCGTATGGCCCCGCCGTTGAGACCTGCTGGCAGATTCGGACGCCGTCACCGGCCACTCCGGCCGACGGCGGTGCCTCATTCGCGGGGAGCCCGGAAGGCCACCACGCTGTCCCCGACCGCGGGCAGCCCGGCGGGGCCGCAGTGACTCCCTAGGCGCTGCGGCGCCGCCGTCCGGTTCGGACAAAGGTCCCGCGCCCCCGCGCGGGACCGACCCGAGCGTCGATGTGCGTCTCCGGATGCCTGTCCCGGGGCAACTCGACGGCCGTGAGGACATCCGTGACGTGGGCCACCTGCACACGCTCACGCCACCGCGGCACCCATACGGTCACGGCATCAGAGGGCATCAGAGTGCCAGGACGAGGGCGTCGCTCGGCTCACATGGGACGCCGAAGTGCGGCGAACGTCGTGTGTCCGTACTCACCTCGTGTCAGGAAGTGGCCCTTCGCCAGCAAGCGCTCATAGCGACGTCGAGGCATCCGCAGACGGCCCACGACCCGGGCAACCTGACGCGCCGGCCAAGGGCCCATCGCCGATTCCAAAGCTTCCCGGACCGGTTCCTGGCGCGGGGCTCTCGCATAGGCCAGCGATGGGGGCTGATGGCGGACCAGGACCAAATCCAAACCGATGATCTCGGCTGCGGCCGCGAACTGACAAGCGCTCCACCTGGTGAGGTGGTGCGGCGGACAGTCCATCGGCTCCAAACCCCTGCGAAACCGCTGACGGTTCGGCACCGACAGAAGGACTTCACCCCCCGGCACGACGATAGCCGCGAGGGCCGAAAGGAAACCGCGGACGTCTGCGACGTGCTCCAGGACCTGGAAGGCACACACGACGTCCGCTCGACCGGGTCGGGCGACTGCGTCCTCTCGGACGTCGGTGTCCCTCACTTTGATGCCGGCCGCACGCAGCCTCTCGGCGGCGTCGGGGTTCTTCTCAAGTGCCTCGACAGAACCGCACCGTGGCAGCAGGGACCGAAGAAAGGCTCCCTCGCCGGCACCCACTTCGACGACTCTTGCTTGGTTCGGAATTCGCTGCGCGGCCTGATCGAACTCCCATCGCCACGGCTGATACTTGATCCCGCCGGTGAAGAGTTCGGAGTAAAATCCGCCGTCTCCTTCGAGTGCGGGGTGGAACCAGCCCAGGTCACAGCGAGAGCAGGAGTGAAGAGTGACGGGACCGTCTCCATACTTGCTGATCACTTGGTCTGAAAATGAAGTGGCCCACTGTTCCCTGTATGCCTGCCACACATTGGAAAGGTTGATTTCAGAGGAACCTTCCACCGGCGAGGCCTCGCAAAGAGGGCAGCGGTCTCGTGAGGAATTCAGCACCGAGCCAACCTATCAGCGTGTACACCCCCTCCCGCCCTAAGCCACGCCGTCCGGTTTTGTCGCACCGCCCGAGTAGCTCGGCCTTTGTCTCAGCCGAATCGGTGGACTCTCGTGAACTCCTCGCGAGATCACGTCCAAAGGTCTTGGAATCAAAGCAAGAAGCGCACCCACGATCATCACACAGAGGGCCATAACCTTACTCCACACCGTAGGCGTAAGAGAGCGGCTTTGCAGCACAGCCAGGCCCGCCACAACGGCGAGCCACACTTGGACCTTCGCGATCAATGAGATCAGTGAGAGCCGGGGCGAGTACACCACAATAAGAATGGCCAGCACACACTCGAGAAGAGAACGCTGTCGGTAAAAGGTTGCACCGAAGGTAACGACGTACGTCGCAGCATAGGAAAAGGAGGCCACAACAGCTGACCGGCCGATTCCGATGGAGTCCGCCCATGCCCTGCGCAGCGACATTGGTGCAAGCGCAAGGCTGGCAATCCAGATGATGGTTCCTGGGCGCAGCCATTGTGTCGGCCCAGGATCGAGCTTCCATGGGAGTGGATCGAATAGAACGACCCCAAAGTACTGAGGATGGCTCAATAGATTCCTTGAGCCGTATCCCGCAGCGAACTCCAGTGGGACCCCGTGTACAACCTCGAGACTATGCACAAAACCGAGCAGCGTTAGAGCCCGCGGGAGAACAAAGACCACGCCGGTGGCCATGATGATCAACCAACCCGTGAGATGAGCGCGGCGCAACCGCGCGCGAGCGAGCAAGGCCACAGCGATGAACAGCGCTGTCGGCGGCCGGGTATACAAACAGGCCTGGGTGCTGAGCAAGGTGCCCACGCACGCCAATGAGAAACGAGCACGGGCCTGGAGCAGCAAGGTCCACAGAACAAGACTTGTAATCAAGCCTTCTTTGAGGCCCCAAGCGTCCCACAGTAGGAGGTTGGGGCTGACGCCTACGACGAGTCCGGCGATTGCGGCACGCCTGCGGCCGCATCCCGAGGCGAGAGCCAATCCGCGGGCCGCTACCGCCCCGGTCGCCGCCATGAGAGCCAGGACGACCTTGGCCGCCAGCCAACCACCTCCGGTAAAGACCTTGCCGAGCGCCATGGCCGCTTGGTAACCCCAGAGGTTGGATCCGGACCACCAAGCCAGGTCCCTTACGCTGAGGATGTTTCCATGGCTCCAGGCAAGAGCTAGCGCAGTGCTGGCTCGATCGTACCCGCGAGCATCAGGGAACTGTGCCACGCCATTTGTTTGCTGATGGACCATGAGGACCACGCAGACGTGGGCCACGGCTGCGATCGCGAAAATAGCCACAGGCGCACTAATGGGCGCCTTGTCGCGACGCTTGGAGGCAGGGTACTTAGCAGCGAGTGGCCTGGTCATGCCTGCAGTCCCTGGTCCCATACCGTCTTTACCCTTTGCGCCGAGCGGAAATATTGGCTGGAGGGGTTTGTCGGTGCCGTGGTCTGGTTCGCAGATGCTGCGAGCGCACCAACGCCATGCAAGTTCCCACTTTCAAGCCCCTCAGGGTTTAGCGACCATACGCTGGTAGCCCAATCCCTACTGTCATTTGGCCACGCTGGACACCGGAGGCCACTGGATTGGAGCACAGGGTGCAGTAGTGTTGCGAGAGCCTGCCAGAAAGCTTCGACATTGTAAACGCCCTGCGAACGCCACCAACTACGTTCGGTTGATGAGCCATTGGAGATTTGCGCAGCGGGTGTCGTGGTCGTCATGCTCACTTCGCCCGAGCACGGATCACTCTGGCTGGATTTCCCGCCACGACCGTATCGGCAGACACGTTCTTCGTCACCACACTTCCGGCGCCGACGGCAGCACCACGCCCGATGGTCACGCCCGGTAGAACCGTCACCCGTGCCCCATCGACACGGGCATTGATCGTGACCGGCAGTCGCACTTCCTCGCACATCTTCTGCGCACACCAGCCGCGCAGGCCGAGTGCTCCGGGCACGCGCCGATGCAACCGCTGCGCGATCAGCTTGTAGAAGCAGCGAACACTCAGGATGACGATTCGATTTTTCAAGACGCCGTTCCTTCGGTTGGCGCCGAGTTCGAGGTCAACTGGGACACGTTGAGAAAGAATCGCCTCTGCCCTGACACGCGGACGTGCAGCAACCAAAACCGCGGCTTCGCGCAATTTGCACCATACGCTATGGCATCACATCCACGATTCGCGGCCAAAAAATGGGTTGTGCGGCATGTCATTGACCGACAAAACATCAGCATCCCCCGCTCCGGACGCCCAGGGCACACGACAGAGTCACTTTCCCTCCCGGGTCTGCCTGTTGATCGGTCAGCTCGGTCTCGGTGGCGCGGAGAAACAGCTCGTCCTGCTCGCCCGGGAGCTGAGCGCCCGTGGCGTTCGGACACATCTGCTGGTCATGCTCGAGAGGGGGCCCCGGGAGGAAGAACTCCGCAACTCCAGCGTGTCCCTGGTGGAACTGGGGTTCCGCCACCGTTCCCTGGGGTGGCGGTCATACCTCGCCAACATCCGGGCCTTCGTCCGCTTTGTAGCCTTCCTCCGCAAAGAGAGGCCACAAGTTCTCCAAGCCTTCCTGTTCCATGCCTACGTGATGGCAGCCCCCGCCGCGCGGCTGGCACGCGTGCCGGTGTTCCTCGCGGGGCGGAGGAGCCTCGGCTTCTACAAGAAGGGCAACCGCGCGGCACTCGTGGCGGAGCGGGTCGCTACTCGCTTGACCGACTTCCTGGTCGCCAACGCGTCCGCGATCGCGGACGAGGTACGACACGACGAGGGAGTACCGGCGGCAAAGATCTCCGTCATCCCCAATGGAATGAGGCCGGAGGAATTCGAGATCACCGAGCCTGCCGAGATCTCCACCTCGCTGCCCGTGGTGCTGTGTGTCGCCAATCTCGCGGTTCACAAGGGTCACCGATACCTCCTGGAGGCCTGTGCGGCGCTCCGGGACACCGGAAAGCCGTGCACCCTCGTCCTGATCGGCGACGGGGCGGAGCGCCCAGGGCTGCAGCGGATGGCGGAGCGCCTGGGTATCGACGTCCGCTTCCTCGGTGCCCGTACCGACGTGGCCGGCTATCTGGCCAGGGCCGACGTGGTGGTTCTCCCGTCCCTGTCCGAGGGGTCCAGCAATGCCGTCGCGGAGGCCATGGCAGCGGGCCGTCCGGTGGTTGCCACGGCCGTGGGCGGTACCCCGGAACTGCTCAGGGGACGCGGAATCCTGGTCCCTCCCTCGGATCCGGCCGCCCTTGCCGAGGGACTTCAACAGATGCTCGGCGACCGGGATACCGCCCTCGCCCTGGGGCAGCGGGCACGGGAGTGGGCCATGGCCAACCTCACGGCTGAGGTCATGGTGGACCGGTACATCGCTCTCTACCGGCAACTGCTGGAAGGCCAGCCCTCGGCGTAGTGGACAGGCCGACGCGGTTCAAGAAACCGGCGTGGTTCACAGCGTGTCACCGCATGCTTTCCGACCAACCTCGCAGGACCGGTCGCAACCAGGGAGGTCCCCCGACACTGTGACTGACCGCAGACCTCAATTCGTCTGGATGCTGGTGGCTCGCGCAGGCACCCTCGTCATGGGCATTCTCGCCAGCGTCGTCGTGGCCAGAGCACTACCCCCCGAGGAACGCGGAACCTACTACATGGCCGTCAGCGTCGCCACGGCCGCCATGGCGCTGGGCCATCTGTCCGTCGAACATGCTCAGACGGCCATGTGGTCCGAGAAGAGGCAACGGCTTTCTCTCAGCGCCAACAGCGTGCCGCTTGGGCTCACCGTCGGTACCGTCGCGGCTGTACTGGCGATCGGGCTGGGCCTGGTGTTCCAGGGGCACGGCAACACCCCGGACGTGTGGCTCCTGACCACGGCCTGCGCGGGCGTACCCCTGGGAACGGGCGTGCTGTACGGCACCAACATCACCCTGCTGCGCGACCGTACGCATGTCGCGGGATGGGCGATGCTGATGAGCGCGGTCGCCCAGTGCATGTGTCTGATTGTCCTCGGGTTGTCCGGACTGCTCACCGTCCAGATGGTGGTGGCCGCCTGGGTCGCCTCGTACACCGTCTCCCTGGCCGTACTGATCGCGGCGGGCGGAGTCACCATGGGTCGGCCCAATCTGCGCCTCGCCGGGGCGACATGTGTCAAGGGGCTGCGCTTTCACGCCGGTACGGCGGCCGGGTACCTACTGCTCCGGTCTGACGTTTTCCTGCTCAATGCCTTGAGCGGCCCGCGCGAAGTCGGGATCTACACACTCGCGGTGACTTTGGCGGAGCTGAGCCGATTGGCGGTGGACGTCTTCGCACAAGTCACGCTTTCCCTCCAGTTCGACGACACCGCCGGCGACTCCGCGGTGGTCACGGCGAGGATCGTCCGGTTCATGGTGCTGCTGGGCGTCGCCTCCGCGCTCACGACGGTGGTCGCGGTGGCGGCTCTGATCACCACGTTGTACGGCCATGCGTACGCGGACGCAGCCACGCTCGTCGCATGGCTGGTCCCCGGTGTCGTGCTCTTGTCGGCCGGCCGGCCGCTGTCCAGTTTTCTGCTGCGTAAGCGGTCGTCTCGCGTCATCGTGCTGCCCTCGCTGACGGCCCTTGTGGTGAACGCCGGACTGAACGCCCTACTCATTCCGGCCTGGGGTGCGGTCGGCTGCGCCATCGCTTCCACCGTGGCTTACACATCACTGATCGGCATCCAGGTGGTGTACTTCAGCCGGATGAGCGGCATCGGCTGGAGGTGCCTGCTCCCGACGAGCGCCGAAGCGACCCGGTTCACGATGGAGGTGAAGCGTCATTGCAGAGAACTGCACATCGGCCGGGTGTCGTGACTCAGGGGACCGTTGCGTCCCGCGAATCAGCCCCGGAGGCCGGAGGTCTCACCCGATGGTGGCCGAAGCGAGAGTGAACACAAACTCGTTGCAGCCGATCCCGCCCCTGCAGGTCTTCAGATGGCGCAGTTCGAAGTCGCGCTCGCGACAGAAGGCGAAGATGTCTTCGGGCGTTGCGACCTCGAAGGGATAGCCTCCCACCCAGTCGACGAGGTCGTGCTTCCGGGACATGCCCCGGGGCCGGGGGATGGGCCCGCTCGAGGTGCCCCGGAGGTGCTTGGCCACTCCCAGCATGGCCCGCAGCGGGTAGTGCCGGTCGAGATAGAGCCGGCTGCCGGTCAGCAGCAGACGGCGCCCGAAGGCACCGGACATGTTGTAGCGCCGCTTCACCGACGTCCAGACGCGGCTCTCCACTCCCTGGTCGTTGTAGATCGACACGTACAGCGTCCCGCCGGGAGCGACCAGGCCGCAGGCGGCCTCCAACGCGCGCCAGAGCGACCCGGTGTGGTGAAGCACGCCCCAGGAGTAGACGATGTCGGCCTGACCCAGCTCCTTCACGAATGACGCGTCGAGGATCGAGCCGCGGCAGACGCTCCAGTCCCCGTCCGGGGCGAACTCCAGGCGCACCTTCTCGGCCGCGCTCACCGAGTCCGGGTCGTAGTCGAACGAACGCACTCGCGCTCCCATGCGCAGGGCTGCCAGGGAGAACAGTCCGCTCCCGCAACCGACGTCCAGGAAAGTGCGGCCCGTCAGGTCCTTGGTGCCGAGGGCCGACTCCAGCGATCTTCTGGCGAGGGTGACACGTTCTTCGTCGATCAATTGTTCAAATCGGAGCCAATTCCGGCCGAAGGCGAAGCGCCGGCCCTGACTGATCTCGGTCTCGCAGTCGATCATTCGGCTTTCCTTACGCTGCGGAGGGAAGGGGTGAGGGATCTGCCTTCGGGCCCGCGGAACGGGTCGGCAGACAGCCGGGGGAGATCCGGAAGGAAGTGGAGATCTCGAGCTCCGTCAGAGCGTCAGCGAAGAGCAGCCCGGCCGCCCAGGGCCTCCGACACATGACTGCGGACATCGCATAGGGTGCAGGAGCATGGGGGCCGGTCAGCCGGTCCGCCGCAGCGGCTGACCGTCGACCGTCGGCGACCCGGGCAGCGGCTGGTCGACGAATCTGCGGTGCCAGAGTTCGAACTGCATCAGCGCCCAGATGCGGCGCGCGTGGTCCTCTCCGGCCTGGTGTTCCTTGAGCAGGGTTCTCACCGCTTCCGGCCGGAACAGTCCCCGTTCCACGGCCGTCCGGTCGGTGAGCACGTCCCATGCCACGTCCTTCAGATCCGTGCGCAGCCAGTGGCCCATCGGCACCCCGAAACCCTGCTTCGGCCGGTAGAGCACCTCGTGCGGGAGCCAGTCCCGCAACGCCTTCTTGAGCAGGTACTTGGTGGTGCCGCCGCGGACCTTCAGCTCCGCGGGCAGCCCTGCCGCCCACTCCATCAGGCGATGGTCAAGGAAGGGCGACCGGGCCTCCAGCGAGTTGGCCATCGTGCTGATGTCCACCTTGACCAGGAGGTCGCCGGGCAGGTAGCTGTTCACGTCCACGTCCATCAGCTGGTTCATCCGGCTGACCGCGCGTGACCCGCGAAAGGCCTGATCCAGAAGTTCGTAGCTGTCGATTCCGGCCGTTTCCTCGAGCAGCTGCTCCGCGTAGAGGTCCTGCTTCTGCTCCGGCATGAAGTACGACATCAACCGGGCATAGCGCCGCTGCGGCGTCTCGCTCAGTGCGGTGAGGGCGCGGCCGGCCCTGCGCCGCTTCGAGCAGGCCGGAGCGACGGCGAGGAGGGACCGGCCCATGTGCTTGACGGCCGGGCGCAGGGAGGTGTGGACCCGGAACTTCTCCATGCGGGCCATTTGCGCATAGCGGGCATATCCACCGAACGACTCGTCGCCACCGTCCCCGTTCAGGGCGACAGTCACATGCCGGCGGCTCAACTGGGCCACGTAGAACGAGGGAATCGCGGACGAGTCGGCGAACGGCTCGTCGAAGTACCACGCGAGGGTGGGCAGGATCTCCAACGCCGAGGCGTCCACGACGAATTCATGGTGATCGGTCCCGTACTGCCGCGCCACCGCCCGGGCGTGCGCCCGCTCGTCGAACTGGGCGTCCTCGAAACCGATGGAGAAGGTCTTCACGGGCTTCGGGGACAGCCTCGCCATGGCCGCGACGACGGCGGAGGAGTCGATGCCACCGGACAGAAAAGCGCCCAGGGGCCGCTCCGACAGCATGCGGATGGCCGTGGCCTCGAGGAGGAGCTCCCGGGCCCGTTCGGCCGCCTCCTGTTCGCTGGTGACGGCGCCCGGGGTGAAGTCGAGCTCCCAGTAGCGCCGCACCTGAACCCGCCCGCCCTGCCAGGTGAGCAGACAGCCAGGCGGCAGTTTGCGGACGTCGCGGAGGATCGACCAAGGTGCGGGCACGTACTGGTAGGTCAAGTAGTGGTGCAGGGCCACCGGGTCGACCTCGCCGCGGCCGGGGGCGATCGCGCTCAGCGCCTTGAGTTCGGAGGCGAAGGCCAGCGAGCCACCGGCATCCCGGTAGTACAACGGCTTCTTGCCGACCCGGTCGCGAGCGAGCAGCAGCCGTCCTTTGCCTGCGTCCCACACAGCGAAGGCGAACATGCCGCGAAGGTGATGGACGAGGTCCTCTCCGTGTTCTTCGTAGAGATGGACGAGGCATTCGCTGTCGCCGTTCGTGCGGAATCTGTGCCCGCGGCTCAGCAGGTCCCTGCGCAGTTCCGGGAAGTTGTAGATCTCTCCGTTGAAGACCGCGATCACACTGCGGTCTTCGTTGAAGACGGGCTGGTCGCCTCCGCTGACGTCGATGACGGCCAGTCGCCGCATGCCCAGGGCGACATGGTCATCGATGTGGAACCCCTCACCGTCCGGGCCGCGATGGGCGAGGACATCGCACATCGTCCTCACGGCCGCCGGATCGGGTGACGCCGTCGACACCATCCCCGCTACGCCGCACATCGGCCCTCCCTCATTGGGTGTAAGAAGTGAACGAACTACCGAATGCAACCCCGATGGCACCATACCGGTGCAATCGGCACATACCTGGCAACCCGCAAGGGGGTGGTGCCATCGGGTGACGGCCCCGGCGGCGCCGGAACCGCTCCTCGCCGTGCCGCAGCTGACGAACGGGGGTCTACGCTCCGTTTCCTCCGCATCGGGGCCCGGGACGTACCGTGACCTGCATCGGGCGGGTCAGTCGTTGCCGAAGCACTGTGGGGACGTGATCGGACGGCGGTTCCAGCAAGTGCAGCGTCAGCGTGCGACTCTCGCCCCGGGGCACTTCGACGTCGAACGTGAACACCGGGTGTCCCCGTTCGGTGCCCGGCGATGCGAAAGGTCGTTTCCCGCCGACGCTCGCCTCGACCAGTCGCGCCCCGGCGGTCGCGAAGTACGAGACGAGCAGGCGGTTGTCGCCCGGGCGGGCCGCGTAGGAGGGCTTGTCCAGCCGGTCGGTGACATAGGTGGGAAGCCCTGTGGACGGCGCACGGTTGGTAAGGACCGCTTTGACCGTCACCTCGCGGCCGGCAGCGGTGCAGCGCCCGGAGGACCACTCCAGGGTGCGGTCGAGGTAGTAGTCCAGCTTTGTGCCGGCGGCGTTGTTGACCACCAGACCGGCGTAGGGCTCGGACCCCTGCGGCACAGAGCCGCCGACCGGGCGCGCGGCCAGCTCGTGCTGCTCGTGCGCGTGAGCGCTCCACACGGACATCTGCCCGCTGCGCAGCACTTCGTACAGGCCTCGAAGCAGGGCGGGCCGCCTTTGGTTATCCCCGGCTGCGGTCAGTAGCCGTCCGGCAGCCGCACGGGCCACATCCAGCAGAAAAGCCTTGCGCCTGAACTGGTCCGAGTACATTACGTAGTTGGTTCGCTCGGTGAGGTCCACCACGTTGGCCGCCGTGACGAGTGTGCCGTCGGTCATCCGCGCCGGTCCGACCGCGGCCAGCAGTCCGGCCACCGCACCCGGATCCAGTGAGAGCACGCCGTCCACGTGCTCCCCGCTCTTGGCGTGCCACGCAGCGGACCAGATGCGCGCGGCGTAGGGGAAGTGCGGACTCATGTTGGAATTCGGCCAGGTCATCACCGAGTCGTACTGCCCGTACATGGCCGTGAACTCGGCACCCAGGTCGATCTTGGGCCGGGCAGCCATCATCTCGGAGTCCGGTCCGAACTCCGGCAGCGCCAAGGCGCCCTTGTCGGCCGTCAGCACCGCATAGGCACCCGGCATCCCGCCCGTACCGCGTGCCTCGGCGGGGTTCTGGAACACCAGGAGGTAGCGGCGCAGGCCGCCCTCTCCCAGCATCGGCGGCAGCAGACGGGCGCCGACGGCGGCGTTCTCCATCGTGGGGGCCACCCGGTCCAGGGTGGCGAGGAGTTGGCCGCGGACCCGGTCGACCGGAGGCAACCAGGTGCGTCGCGGCAGGCTGTCCGCCTCCGTCCGGGCCAGGGCCGCCTCGTGCGCCGCATGCTCGAGATCCGGTGCGGCCCTGCGCAGTTCGGCGAGGTTGAGGTGTTTGCCCCCCGCGTTCGCGGTGAGGCGGCCCACGGTGCGTACCACGGCGGGCAACGCCTTTCCGGCCAGCCGATCGACCACTTCGGCCGTCCCGCGCACGGTCTCGAAGGAGCCTCCGGCGAAGGGAAGTCGGGCCGCCACGTACCACGCGGGGCCGGTGGTGAGCCAGTGCGCGCGTTCGGCGTGCGCCGCGGCGGAACGGGCCGTCCGCAGGGCGAGTTCGCTGCGACTCGCCCCTCGTTCGGCCGTCGAGGCGGGCCCACCGGTCCCCGTCATCGAACTGCGCAAGGTCCTCAAGTCGTTGCGGCTCCCGACGAGTTCGGCCCGGGCCATCAGGCCGGTGACGACGATCCACACCAGTCCTGTGAGGAGAAGGCCCATGAGCACCCACAGCAGCAGCCGGACACGTCGGCGTTTCCGCCGCGCCGGGCTCTCCGGGACTGCCGGGGCGGCACTGCTCAGGAGTGTGTCGGTGATCGGCGGCATGCCCGGCCCTCAGCTCCCACTCGCGCCGGTGCTTCGGTATCGGGCGATCGGCGCTCGGCCGCACGAAGGGCGTCTCGTGGCGTGCGTGGGCTGTTCCACGTTCGGTTGCACCTCACCGCTGTAGCGTCCGTCGTCCCTGCCTCGATGCGCCCTGGACCGATGCGAGCCGTTCGGGAACCGTGGACCACCGAACAGCGCCACCATCGAGTGGCATCAGGCATGAAAATCCATAGGCAGTAATCGTTTGCGGCGAAAACAGACGCGCTCGGGCACGCCACAGACGGCGGAGCGGTGGCACTCGTTCGGCGGCGCCGGGACTCCGGCGGAGTGCGCAGCTCAAGCGGGCCGCCAGGTACGCCGGAGTGCGGCCGCGAGGCCACCCGGGGGTGGGCAGCTGATATGTCCCTGATGACGCGCCGGGCGGACCCCTAGGGGATGTCACAGGTCGGCAGCAATGCCGGTCCCGTCGCCCCGGGCCCCCACGCCACTCTTCAGGAGCAGGTACGTTCGAAGACGTGGCTGGATTCAGGATCGGACGCGACCGGGCGGGCCGCGCACCTCAAGCGCGACCGCAGCAACCCCCGTACGGACAGCAGGCGCCGCAGGGCCCGTCGTACGGCTATCCCTCCCCGCCGCAGCAGCAGTACGGCGGCCGGCAGCCCCATCGCGGGCAACCGCTGTGGAGGGCGCCCCAGGGCCAGGGTGAGCCGGAGTACTTCGGCGACGACGGTCACGGCTATCCAGGCCGGCCGGATCCGTACGCGGCCAACAACCCGGGTCACACCCAGGCTTTCTCCGTCGGCGACGACCCCTACAACGCCGGCGAGACCTACCGCGCCGGCCAGGCCGCCGCGCCGCCCATCGGTCCGCGACTGCACTGGAAGGACCTGCTGCGGGGCATCGTCATATCCCCGACCCGGACGTTTCTGCAGATGAGGGACTACACGATGTGGGCCCCGGCCCTCATCGTGACCTTCCTCTACGGCCTGCTCGCGGTCTTCGGCTTCGACGGCGCCCGCCAGGACGCGATCCACGCCACGCTCTCGAGCGCCATCCCGATCGTCCTGACGACGGCCGTGGCGATGGTGATCAGCTCCTTCGTGCTGGGCGTGGTCACCCACACCCTGGCCCGCCAGCTCGGCGGCGACGGCGCCTGGCAGCCCACGGTCGGCCTCTCCATGCTGATCATGTCCATCACGGACGCACCGCGCCTGGTCGTCGCCATGTTCCTGGGCGGCGACGCACCCTTCGTCCAGCTCCTGGGCTGGGTGACCTGGGTCGCGGCAGGCGCGCTGCTGACCCAGATGGTCTCCAAGTCCCACGATCTGCCGTGGCCGAAGGCGCTCGGCGCGTCGGCGATACAGCTGATCGCGATCCTGTCGATCGTGAAGCTGGGCACGTTCTAGTACCCGTTCGTACGCGAAGGCCTCCGGCGGACGTGCTGCCGGGGGCCTTCGCGTGCCCGGGGTGAGGCCTGCGGGACTCGGGACACGCAACCCGGCCGGTTCGGCACTCTCAGTGACATCCCGGGCAGATACAAGTCCCCGGCCGCGCCCGGTCGAGAGCGGCTGAGCGGATCGCTCGTGACGCGGGTGGAACATCGCGGGGCGACGAGGGACGCTGGTGGTATGCGGTGGATCTTCCGCACTTCCGCCCGGTCAGGAGGGGGCGATCACGACCGAGGCCTCCTCAGGCTGGGGCAATGCCTGCCCTTCGCGGTCCTGCTCATCGGGCTGGCCATCGAGCTCTCACCCCTGCACACCATATACACGGGGCCGCTCCTCACGGGGATGCCGGCGGTCGCCGCACTCACCGTGGGCCCGCTGGGCACCTTGTCGGCAGCGGTCGGCGCCCTGGCCGTCAGCGTTATCTCCGCCACCCTCCATCATTCATGGGGCGACGAGCAGGTCTACGGGAACCTTCTCGGCCTCGTCGTGGTTGCCGTCGCCTGCGTCACGATCAGCAACGTCATGCGGACCCGCAGGCAACAGGAGCTGGACCGGATCCGCCGTGTCTCCAAAGCGGCTCAGGACGCCCTGCTGCGGCCCGTGAGCCCCCGCCTGGGCCCGCTCCGTGCCGCCAGCATCTACCTGGCGGCCGAGTCCGGGGCCCAGATCGGCGGTGACCTGTACGAAGCCGTCCAGACCCGGTTCGGGGTCCGGATGATCGTGGGCGATGTCAGGGGCAAGGGCCTACCGGCCGTACGCGCGGCCGCAGCCGTGCTGGGCGCGTTCAGAGAGACCGTCCACTACGAGCGCGATCTGGCCGAGGTCGTCAATCACTGCGCGGCGGCCATGCAGAGAGAACGCGCAGCCGCCGACCACGACGAGGAATACCGGATGGAGTGCTTCGCCTCCGCGCTCGTCGGCCAAGTGGCGAACGGGTCCGTGGTCCAGCTCGTCAACCGCGGCCATCCGGCTCCGCTGATGCTGCACCAGGGCACGGTCCGCGCCCTCGGACCTCGCGCGCCCACGCCACCCCTGGGTCTGGAGGACCTGATGACCGGCCCTCCGACTCCCACCGAGAGCTACACCTTCGGGCCAGGTGACCGGCTTCTCCTCTACACGGACGGCGTGGCCGAAGCCCGCAACGGCTCCGGCGACTTCTTCCCGCTGCCCGAGGCCATGGAATCCGTGCACGCAGCGACTCCGCAGCAGTTCCTGGAAGAGCTCCATCGGCGATTGATCTGCCACACCGCCGATTCCCTGGTGGATGACGTGGCCATGATTCTCATCGACCGGTTTTCGGAGGGCGCGGATGAGCGAGGCCCCGTTGCCCACCCGGGCCGCGCTCTGGATCACTCACGCTAGGAACGCGGTCAGAGAGCCTCTTTCGAGGGCGTGACGGGCTCCCCGGACTTGCGTACCACGGGCAGGACGCTCCACGGGAAGTTGATCCAGTCGTCCGTCCGCTTCCACACGTACTCGCACTTCACGAGGGAGTGGGACTTCTCGTAGATCACGGCGGAGCGGACCTCGGCGACGGTCTCCAGGCAGAAGTCGTGCACCAGCTTGAGCGTCTTGCCCGTGTCGGCCACGTCGTCGGCGATCAGGACCTTCTTGTCGGTGAAGTCGATCGCGTTGGGTACCGGCGCGAGCATCACCGGCATCTCCAGCGTGGTGCCCACACCCGTGTAGAACTCGACGTTCACAAGGTGGATGTTCTTGCAGTCCAGGGCGTACGCGAGACCGCCCGCCACGAAGACGCCGCCGCGCGCGATGCTGAGCACGATATCGGGCTGGTAGCCGTCGTCGGCGATGGCCTGGGCGAGATCGCGGACGGCCTGGCCGAACTCCTCGTAGGTCAGGTTCTCCCTTGTCCCGGTCATGTCCCGCTCACACCTGCGTCCGGTGGAAGTTGACGAAGGAGCGGGAGGCCGTGGGCCCGCGCTGCCCCTGGTAGCGGGATCCGTACCGCTCGCTGCCGTAGGGGAACTCGGCCGGCGAAGTGAGCCGGAACATGCACAGCTGCCCGATCTTCATACCTGGCCAGAGCTTGATCGGGAGCGTGGCCAGGTTGGACAGCTCGAGCGTCACGTGCCCCGAGAAGCCGGGGTCGATGAACCCGGCGGTGGAGTGGGTGACCAGCCCGAGCCGGCCGAGGGAGCTCTTGCCCTCGAGCCTGGAGGCGAGGTCGTCGGGCAGCGTGATGACCTCGTACGTGGAGGCCAGGACGAACTCCCCGGGGTGGAGGATGAACGGCTCGTCGCCCTCGGGCTCGACGAGGCGCGTGAGGTCGACCTGCTCGATGGAGGGATCGATGTGGGGGTACTTGTGGTTCTCGAACACCCGGAAGTAGCGGTCGAGCCGCACGTCGATGCTCGAGGGCTGCACCATGGTCGGTTCGAACGGGTCGATCCGAACCCGCCCCTTGTCGATCTCGGTCCGGAGGTCCTTGTCTGAGAGAAGCACGTCCTGAGAATACGCAAGGCGCGCGGAGCCGCCACAATCATGGCGTCCCCGCGCGCCTGTACTGCTAGGCCGCTACTGCTTCTCCAAGGCCACCGGCACCACACTGCGCAGCCGGGCGCAGCGAGGGCACCGGACGAGCCGGCCGGGCCCGAGGCGCTCGGCCTGCTGCATCGGGAACGAAGCGGTGCTGAACACGTGCCCCTCGGCACAACGGACGACGGTGCGCTCCATCAAGTCCTCTGAGTCCCTTCCCCAAGAGCCTTCGTCTCACGTGCGTGACGGACGACGAAAGCCACATTACGGGATGAAAAGGACGGCCCTCCAGGCGGCACTCCGGCCGTCCACGACCCCTCTTCGCCACCCCCACCGTACGCCCCAACTCCTGTCCCCCGCAGCAGCATCCACACCCGGGAAAGCGTTCGGACCCCACGGCATCAGCACCGGGGGTCCGACATGAGGTACAGTGAGCGAGCATTACGGATCCGGATCAACCGGTCTCCTACGCGGGTGTAGTTTAATGGTAGAACATCAGCTTCCCAAGCTGAGAGCGCGAGTTCGATTCTCGTCACCCGCTCCAGTGCGAACCCCCAGGTCAGAGACCCGGGGGTTCTTTGTTGTCCAGGCCGACCGGCGTGCGCCCCATCGCGAGGCACAGACTCAGTCGATGGACCCCGGATTGAGCAATCCGGGACGACGCATGAAGCGGTGCTGTTCGATCGCGGCCACGAAGGCGTCGGCGATGTCATCGGCACCGTTGCCGCTGATCACGCCCTGCTCCGTCCCGGAGCCGTTCAGCACCTCGGCCGGCAGCCTGGCCGCGGCGAGCAGCTGCTCGCCTTCACCCTGAATGGCGATCGGCTTGCCGTGGCGGTAGCTCTCCTCCACGAAACGCACCGCGGCCGGGTCGTCCAGCAGGGTCTGCGCGGCTTGCTTGCCGCCGGGCACCAGAAGGGCGTCGTACAGCACGGACCCCATCGTCGGCAGGGCTCGGTCCACGTCGAGTGCCGCGCTGTCGGCGCCGCGCACGGTGCCCTCGCCGGCCGCGAGTACCTCGACCACGGCACCGTCCCCGGTCAGCCTGCCGCGCACCGCTTCGACGTGCTCGACATCGGTGCCGTCGGCCGCCAGCACGGCGACCTTGCGGGTGCTGATGGTGCTGCCGCCGAGGTTCTCCTGGCTCAGTGCCGGCGACGAGGTGGAGGCGATGCCGGAGGCTGTCTGCGGCGCGGGCAGCCCGAGGCCCGCTGCCACGGCGCCGCACAGATCGCCGTGGACGTTGGCCAGATTGGCCACCATGCGTTCGCGTACCTCGGCCGAACCGACCTTGCCGAGTTCGAAGCGGAACGCTTCGACAATGTGCGCCTTCTCCCAGTCCGACATGCTGTTCCAGAACAACGTGGCCTGGCTGTAGTGGTCGCGGAAGCTCTCGCTGCGCACCCGGATCTTTTCGCCCGCCACCCGTTCCTGGTAGTGACGGAACACCCCGCTGTCGACCCCTGCGCCGGCGTGCGCCGGACAGCCGCCGCTCAGCGAGTTCGGGAAGTAGCTGTTGCCCGGCTGTATGACCTGCTGGCCATAGCCGTCACGGTGGTTCGTGTTGACGTCGGCGATGGGCCGGTTGACCGGCAGCTGGGCGAAGTTGGGCCCGCCCAGACGGATCAACTGGGTGTCCAGATACGAGAAGTTGCGGCCTTGGAGCAGAGGGTCGTTGGTGAAGTCGATACCGGGGACGATGTTGGCGGTGTGGAAGGCGACCTGCTCGGTCTCGGCAAAGAAGTTCTGCGGGTTGCGGTCGAGGACCATGCGCCCTATGGGCTGCACGGGAACCTGCTCCTCCGGAATGATCTTGGTCGCGTCCAGGAGATCGAAGTCGAAGGCGTCTTCGTCCTCCTCGGCCACCAACTGCACACCCAGCTCGTACTGCGGGTAGTTGCCCGACTCGATGGCCTCCCACAGATCCCGGCGGTTGAAGTCGGGGTCCCGGCCGGCGGCGATCTGCGCCTCGTCCCACACAAGGGAGTTCACACCGAGCACAGGCTTCCAGTGGAACTTGACGAAAGTCCCGCGTCCGGCGGCGTCGACGAACCGGAAGGTGTGCACGCCGAAGCCCTGCATCATCCGGAAACTGCGCGGAATGGCCCGGTCGGACATCAACCACATCAGCATGTGGGTGGACTCCGGCTGCAGCGAACAGAAGTCCCAGAAGGTGTCGTGCGCCGAGGCGCCCGTGGGTATCTCGTTGTGCGGTTCCATCTTCACCGCGTGCACGAAGTCGGGGAACTTGATGGCGTCCTGGATGAAGAACACCGGGAAGTTGTTGCCCACGAGGTCGTAGTTGCCCTCGCGGGTGTAGAACTTCGTCGCGAAGCCGCGCACGTCACGCACGGTGTCCGCCGAGCCCCGGGGCCCCTGCACAGTGGAGAAGCGTACGAACACCGGGGTGCGCCGCCCCGGCTCCTGGAGGAAGTCCGCACAGGTGTACTCGGCCAGCGAGTTGTACGGCTCGAAGTAGCCGTACGCGCCCGCACCACGCGCGTGCACCACGCGTTCCGGAATGCGTTCATGATCGAAGTGGGTGAGCTTCTCCCTGTTGTGGAAGTCCTCCAGCAGGGTCGGACCGCGTTCACCGACGCGCAGTGCGTTGTCCGTGTCGTCGACCCGTACTCCCTGGTCGGTGGTGAGTGCGTCGGACTCGGGTGCCGCGCGGAAGCGGTCGAGCTGCCTGTCCTTCTCGTCCTGGTCACGCCGCTCGGGATGTGGAGTTCCGGAAGTCATGACTGATGTCCTTCGCTGTCGGCAAGCGTCCGCACCTTCGCCTCGGGCCTGCGACGTCGTGGCCGACCGGGACGTCCTTCGTCCGGACCACCAGGAACGCCAAGGGCCCGGTGGCCCACAGCGGCATGGGCGAGCCCGTCGTTGCGGGATGCGGGTGGATGATCACGGTCCTCGGTTGCGGGCACTGGCCGGAGGGCACACCGACCGGTGCCCGTGGGCACGTCGCTTCTCGACCGGTCAGGCGAGAGAGCCGGGGTCTTCGGGCCGGATGCGGCCGCGCCAGGCTCCGCTCTCGCCACCGCGACGTTCGATGAAGTCCTTGAAGCGGTGCAGATCCCCCTTGACCCGCCGGTCGATCACGCCCAGCATGTCGGCGCCCTTCTCGGCGACACCCGTGGGGTCGACGTCCATGGTGAGTTCCACCCGGGTGTGTGCGTCGTCCAGGCGCTGGAAGCGGACCGATCCCCGTTGCCGGGTCTCGCCGCCGATGGTCCGCCAGGTGATCCTGTCGTCCGGTAGCTGGTCGACGATCTCGGTGTCGAACTCGCGCCGCGCCCCGCCCATGCTGGTGATCCAGTGGTTGTGCCGGGCGTCGAGCTGCCGGACTTCCTCGACGCCTTCCATGAAGTTCGGGAACTCCGCGAACTGGGTCCACTGGTTGTACGCCATGCGGACCGGGACCTCGACATCCACTGATTCCTTGACCGTGCTCATCTCTTCCTCCTTGCTGGCGTTCGACGGCGCCGGGCCACCCCTTGCACGTCTGCGCGGCACCGGATGACCCAAGGGGGCAGCACGAAGACCTTCTCCAGCGCCTGACGGGCGGTGTTCGCCCGTGCCTGTGGGGCCGGTGGTGGCTCCGGGCCTCATGTCCCCGGCGCGGACTGGCCTCGGGTACCACTCGTCGCCCGGATCACACTCGGATGGGCCCCCCCGGGTGGAGCGCGGCACGAAGTCCGGACGCCGGTCGGCCGAGTCTCGCCGGAGCATGCCGTCGACGAGTGCCGTGGTCAGGGGGACGTCCCGGCGGCGCACCCGCCATGAGCCTCGGGGCGGGAGCCATTGCGTGCCCGGGAAATCAGGTGTCGCGGGGTATCCGGGTCGCGGGCAGCGTGCCCCGGGCCGTCCGGACGGGTGATGGACGCCTGACATGTGCGTCGGACGACTGCTCCTGGGAACTCGTCGTCCGAACGAACACCGATACGAGGACGAGCGGGGTTCCTCAGATGTCCGCTCCACAGCACCCCGAGCAGCGGGGCAGTGGCAAGGGCGGCGCCACACCGCAGCCGGCCGTCGAGCGCACGGCGCGGGAGGCTCGGGCGAAAGGCGGACAGCCCCACGGCACGGACAAGGGCGACAGGGGCGGAGGAGAGGGCGGCAGCGTGCCGCCGGAGCATCCGTGAGCCAGGACCGAGCACCCACTGCCGTAGAGGGACCTTGAACGTCACCTCAGGACGCAGGATAGGAGAGGCGCCATGCCGGCCGGATCGAGTTCCAAGCGCGAGCGGCAATACGAGCACATCAAGAAGAGCGCCGAGGACCGCGGCGAGTCGTCCAA
>NZ_JBEYXD010000012.1:0-205148 GCF_040644975.1 Streptomyces sp. NPDC046900
GAAGGCGGCATGGGAGAACACGGTTCCGCGTCGCACCATCGTCACCAGCCGCCATACGCAGACCAGGGCGACCTGGGCCGACACCATGCCCAGGATGGTGGTCACGCGCAGTGGCGTCAGCGGGAGCGATCCGTCCTCCGGGTCGTTCCCGCCGACCAACGCCCACACCATCCCTGCCTGTACGAACACGGTGCCGGCGAGCACCACCACGAGCACGGCGCGCAGCGCACGTACTGCCAGCTTTCCCATGACTCATCCTTCCATCGAGTTGCGATGGGAATCTATCGAATGTCGATAGGTGAAGCAAGAGCTGGGACGGAGGGTGGGCGGCGGTTTCGCACTGCGGCGGGACGCCGCCGCCCCCTCCCATGGCACGGCGTTCGCGCGAACCGTCTTGATCTTGTCGACGTCGGCCTCACTGAGTACAAATCGGACGCCCACCCGACTATGCCGAAGCCCGGACCCTGGCCCCGGGTACCGTCCGAGTCGCGCCGGCCGAACGAGGCGGCTTCAGGCTGAGTCGCGATCGATGGTCGTGTCAGCCCATGTCAGGGTGCGCGGAACCAGGGGTGCAGCGGTTCCTGGTTGGCCATCAGGTCGTTCTCAACGGCGGGAGCCAGTCGGGCGAGCCAGTGCTGCGTCTCGGTCGATTCCAGGATCCGGTCGAGACGGAGGGTCGGCATCATGTGCTCGAACACTCGACCAACGCCCATGGCGTAGTTGCCGTTCGGCGGGTGCAGGACGAGGACGCGGGTGCCGTCGAGGGGGTCTATGCCGGCGGGCACGCCTTCCGGGCTGATGTACGTCCCCCGGCCGTCAAAGAGGCGGAAGCAGCGGATCGCCGGGTCGTCGGGGCCGAGGTAGGGGTTGCCGCTGGTCGCCGCCTCGACCCAGGGCCGCGCTGGGCGATTCCCAGCGACCAGGCCTTGCCCGGGGTCCCCGACGAGTCGATCCGCCAGGAGGATGTGCAACTGGCCGTTGTCCCCGATACCACTCATCGTGAAGGCGTATCCCCGATGTGTGCGGGGGTCGACGACGACCAGCGGCTCATCGTCAAGGACGGCAGCCAGCGCGCCGACCCAGGCAGCCAGCTGAGACCGGTGTCCGACCGCGGCGGCATGTTCGCGCAACTCGGCTTTGACGTCGTCGGAGACTGCCGCACGGAAACCTGTGTCCGCCATGACGGTGATCAGGGCTTTGAGCCAGTCCTCCATGTCGAACCAGGACATGGCGATGCGGGTCATCGTGTCCTTGTCCACACCCCGGCGCCATCGAGTCGGTCTGGTCAGCGTCCGCACCAACGCCGACAAGCTGTATCCCCATCAGGCCACATTCGAGAACGATGAGGAATACGTCCGAGATCAGCAACCCCATGATCGCCCTCTTTTCACAGGCCCTACCGCGCGTGAGCTGCGGCGATGCGATCATGCCAGGTTGCTTTGAGCTGGCCTCACCTCACCCGCCCCGGGCTGCGGCGCCACGCTGGCCTTGCCGCATGCGACCACATGTGTGGGAAGGACGACGAAGATGCCGACCAGGTTCGGGGCGGTCCCAACGGCCGGCTGAGCCGCACGGAGGTACGAAGGATCCGGCGGTCCGTGCGGGTGGTGAAGGCCAGTCAGGAGTCGGCGATGCTGATGAGCAGTGCTGAGGCGCGGGCGATCACCGCGCGGTCCTCGGCGCTGAGGGCGCGTAGCCGTTCGTCCAGCCAGGCGTTGCGCTGGGCCCGGGCGGCGCCGGCGAGTTCGTCGCCTTCTGCGGTGGCGCTGAAGAGCACTTTGCGGCGGTCGTCCGGGTCGCGGGTGCGTACGGCGTAGCCGGCTGAGGTGAGGCGGTTCACCGTCTGGCTCATGGAGGCAGGCGACACCCGGTCGTGCTCGCTGAGTTCCGTGAGGGTCTGTGGTCCGTGCTTGTGGAGACGGGTGAGCACGGCGAGTGCCGCGTCTCCGAGGCTGCCTTCGGGGCGCTCGCTGCGGAAGCGGCGGTACAGGCGTCCGACGGCGGAGCGCAACTGTCCACCGAGGTCGGCCGCCTCTGCCTCGGCGGGCTGATCTTCAGTTGCCTTCTTCTCCATAGTTCTTTAGTAACCTAAAGAGATCTTTCTTATACCTAAACAGTGAGCGAGGGTTCCGCGCTCACTGCGCGGTGCCCCGTACCCCGAGGCATGCGACGACGCGACGACGGCCGTGCTCATGTCGCCGGCCGCAACTCAGGCTCATAGGCAGCGAGATTCACAGTTAGGAGGAGTTGCAGTCATGCCCGCAAACCCCCTTGGCGTCGCACTGCGTAACCGGCGCGCCGGTCACCACACCCTCGTCTGGGCCCGCCCCGACCTGCAGGCCCCGGAGAACTTCACCCTGACCAGCCCCGCCTTCGACCACGGGGCACCCATGCCGGAAAGGCATCGCGGCAGGCTGTTCGGCGCGAACATCTCACCCGCCCTCACCTGGACGCGGCCGCCGGCCGGCACCGTCGAGCTCGTGCTCATCGTGCAAGACCCCGACGTCCCTCTCGGGAAGCCGGCCACCCATGCGCTCGCGCTGGGTATCGACCCCTCCCTGGACGGCATCCCGGAGAACGGCCTCGCCGACCCCAGCCCGGTTCCGGGCATCCGGCACGGGAAAGGCGGCCTCGGCCGCCGCGGCTGGGCCGGACCCATGCCGATCCGATCACACGGACCCCACGCCTATGTTTTCCAGCTCTTCGCCCTCGACCAGACCCCCGGGCTGCCGGCCGGCTGCGCCCTCGATGAGGTGATTGCCGCCATCGCCGGCCACGTCATCGGCCGCGCCCGACTGGATGGGACCTACGAAATCCGCTAGCACCTGCCCGACATCCCGTGCCCCCGGGCACTCGCCGGCGCGGGGGATTCGTTCCGGGCATCCCGACGCCGCTTCGGCGCCGGGTAGGTGCTCACGGGGCGAATTCGACAGGGGCTCCACCGCTGAGCAGTACGAACGCCCCGGGCCGATGGTCGGTTCGGGGCGTTCGGCATTCACGGGGGATATCGACCCGGGCCGTGGCCGTATCGGCCACCACTGCGGTGCCGTCACAAAACAGGTCTTTTTAGTCGGTCATCGATCCAAAGGGGGCGAATCGTGGACGCTTCCCCGCGACGAGACCTCCGTCTGCCGCGCGCGCAACCTGGCGTCCCGTCAGCTGAGCGCGTGGGGCCTGGAGGATCTCGAGGACTCCACAAAGCTGATCGTCAGCGAACTGGTCACCAACGCCGTCCGCCACGCCTCCGGCCCGATAGGTCTGTGCCTGAAGCGGCACAAGGTCCTGACCTGCGAAGTGTCCGACACCGAGGCCTACGCCCCGCGTCCGCGCCGCGCGAGCCCCGTGGACGAGAACGGCCGCGGACTCGGCCTGGTCGCGCAGATGTCCCGCAGCTGGGGCTCCCGCTTGGAATCGGGCGGCAAGGTCGTGTGGGCCGAACAGGACCTGCCCCGCACATCCGGCTCCCGATCGGCCGGACCGTCCTGCGAAAGCCGTCGGTCCGAATCCGGCAGGGGGCTCACTGTGTGACATGCCGTCAACGACGGGTCTGCACCATCGAGCGCTCGTGTGGGTCGAGCGTGGACAGCCAGGCGTCGGCGCGCCGAAGCCACAGCTGCGGGCCCGGCTCCTGGGTCCGCCGATCAGCCGCATCCGGGGCGGGCACCACCGGCTGGTCGGATCCGCACCCACGGCGGCACCCCCGAGGGAGCGGCGTCCGAGGGCGACGTCGAGCATGCCGCTCCGGGTGCCGTCGAGTCCCGCGCCGGTGACCGGGGAGAAGCCCGGGTGGCTGTGTTCCACGGAGCGGGCGGAGGCGCGGGTACCGGTGGTCAGGGCCGGCGCTCGGCTTCGTAGCTCTCCAGCAGTCCTTGTCCGTGCCCAGCCGCCGAGCACGGCGCCCGGCTTCCACGCCAGATCGGGCGCGTCCTGGATGCCGGTGTTCGAGCCGGCGGCCCAGCTGAGAGGGCATCTCGTGGGCACAGTCACCGGCATGGAACACCGACCGCGTCGGCCGGCAGTTCGGACCGGACTGCGCGGGCCGTCGGCCGCGACGAGGTAGTTCCGGCAGACCGTGCGGCGCCGTCCGCTGCTCCGGTCGTGCACGACCGCGGTCACTCCTTCGGGGTGCTGTTCGAAGGACTCCATGAGGTGGAAGTACCTGAGGTCGCCGCCGAGTTCCCGGGCGCCGCGCAGCAGGACGGATTCGAGGTCGTTCTGGCTGTAGTTCCATCGTCCGGGCGTAGTTGCCGCGTCCACGTGGGTGGACTGAAGGTGCGGCGTGCCGCTCGGTGAGGGTGTGCCGCACCCCGTGGTGGCCCGGGAAAAGCGGCAGGGACAGGCCCATCAGGGAGCCGCCGGCGACGAGGACCGGAACCCGGTGATCGGCTCCATCACGCATCGGTTGCCTCCCGAGGAAAAGGCGCGGGCGTGAGGCGCGCCGCAGTTTCCGTGCCCTCCGGGAGAGGGTCCGTCTGCGCAGTCACCCACGTGGTTCATACGAGTCGCGCACTCCCTGCGACCGGCACACGATCGAGGAACGCTGACGTCGCGTCACCCGCGGCTCGACGTTGCCTCCGCCCCCTCGTGAAGGAGAAGTGTCCAGGATGACCACAACGTCTGAACGTGTTTCAGAACCGCTGGCGCGACAGGTGTCGAAACGGGTGTCCCAGTCCGTCTTCGACGGCTCCGGGCTGCGTGTCGTGCTGCTGGTGGATGTCTACGACGGAGCTCAGCAGCAGTTCCTGGAGGCGTACGAGCAATTGTGCAGCCAGGTCGCGTCCGTACCCGGACACATGAGTGACCAGCTCTGCCAGTCGATCGAAAATCCGTCCCAGTGGCTGATCACCAGTGAGTGGGAGAGCGCCCCGCCCTTCCTCGACTGGGTGAACAGCGAGGAGCACGTGCAGATGGTGCGACCGCTGCACAGCTGTGTCCGGGACACCCGCTCGCTGCGCTTCCACATTGTTCGCGAGACCGGGACACAGGCGCGGGCCGGCGCCTCCGAGCGCCGTCTCCAGGTCGCTCCCCGGATCGGCGACGGCAAGATCCGTCATGCGCTCACCTTCACGGTCAAGCCCGGCAGCGAGCAGGTCGTCGCCAAGATCCTCGCCGACTACGCCTCGCCCGAGTCGCAGGTCGACGACACCACACGGCTGTGCCGCACCTCGCTGTTCATGCACGGCAACCGGGTCGTGCGGGCGATCGAGGTGGAGGGCGATCTGCTCGCCGCGCTGCGCCATGTCGCACAGCAGCCCGAGATCCGGGCCGTCGAGGAGGCCATCAACCCGTATCTGGAGCTCGAACGGGACCTCAACGACCCGGAGGCCGCCCGAGTCTTCTTCACCCGGGCGGCGCTGCCCGCCGTGCACCATGTGACGGGGGATCAGTCCTGCTCGAAGGCGCAGCGGCACGCCCTGTACTACCCGGCCCGGCAGGGCTGCGGTATGCAGCTGGCCCGGCTGCTGGCCCAGCAGGACGCGGCGGCGGCCGAGGATCCCCGCTACCCGGTCTGCAGCAGCACGATCTTCCAGCGCGACGAGATCGTGGTGCGGCTGATCGACGTGCGGGGCGACGTCGGCGCCGACCCGGCTCTGTCCCTCGGTGTCGCGGACCGCGCACGGGCGGCCGATATGAGCGCCCTCCTCGACGAAGCGGCCGTCGGCGCGGACGGTGCCGCGCTGCAGAACGGCGATTTCGCGCGATTCCTCGCGTTCGCCCGCATGGAACCCATCACCGACCGCCGGTCCTCGCCCGACGCCTGAGCGGAACCCCGCGGGCCGCGGCGGCCACGCCCCCATGTCGACGAAGCACACCATCGGAGGAAACGACGTGATCAAACCCCGTCCCAGAATCGTGGATCTCAACGAGGTCGACCCCAACCGCAGACGCGGCGGCGATCTGCGCGCCATGCTCACGCCGGCCACGGTCGGCTCCACCAGCGGTTTCATGGGCGTGGCCATCGTGCAGCCCGGCGACCGCATCGGCGAGCACTACCACCCGTACTCCGAGGAGTTCGTGTACGTCGTCTGCGGCGAGCTGGAGGTCGACCTGGACGGCGACCCCTATCCGCTGCGGCCCGAGCAGGGGCTCATGATCCCCGCGTACATGCGGCACCGCTTCCGCAACGTCGGGGACGACGAGGCCCGCATCGTCTTCCACTTGGGTCCGCTGGCGCCGCGCCCGCAGCTCGGCCATGTGGACACGGAGGAGACCGACGCCGTCGCGGTCGGCGCCGCGGAAGGAGCCGAGGCGGGCGGTGCCCGGGCGGCCGACCGAGGTCAGGTCCGTTCATGACCCGGCGCGTGGCGGTCACCGGCATAGGCATCGTGGCACCGGGCGGCATCGGCGTCCCGGCGTTCTGGGATCTGCTCGCCAACGGCCGTACCGCGACGCGGGGCATCACCTTCTTCGACCCGAGCAGCCTGCGTTCGCGGATCGCCGCCGAGTGCGACTTCGACCCGGCGGCCCACGGGCTGGACGCGGAGCAGATCGCACGCGCCGACCGGTACATCCAGTTCGCCCTCGTCGCCGGCGACGAGGCGGTACGGGATGCCGGCCTCGACCTCGCCCGGGAGAATCCCTGGCGGGTCGGGGTGTCCCTGGGGACCGCGGTCGGCGGCACCACCCGTCTGGAGCACGACTACGTCCTGGTCAGCCGGCACGGGCAGCGCTGGGACGTGGACCATCGTGAGGCCGAGCCCCATCTGCACCGGGCGTTCTCGCCGAGCACACTCGCCTCGGCGGTGGCGGAACGTTTCGGCGCGAGCGGGCCCGTGCAGACCGTCTCCACGGGCTGCACCTCCGGGCTCGACGCGGTCGGATACGCCTTCCACGCCGTCGAGGAGGGCCGGGCGGACGTCTGCATCGCCGGTGCCTCGGACTCACCGATCTCACCGATCACCATGGCCTGCTTCGACGCGATCAAGGCCACGTCCCCGAACAACGACGACCCCGCGCACGCCTCCCGGCCCTTCGACAACAACCGTGACGGGTTCGTCATGGGCGAGGGTGGCGCGGTGCTGGTCCTGGAGGAGCTGGAGCACGCCCGGGCCCGTGGCGCGCGCGTGTACTGCGAGCTCAGTGGCTATGCCACCTTCGGCAACGCCTACCACATGACCGGTCTGACCAGCGAGGGCGTGGAGATGGCCCGGGCCATCGAGGCGGCGCTCGACCACTCCCGCCTCGACGGCTCGGCGATCGACTACGTCAACGCACACGGCTCGGGCACCCGGCAGAACGACCGGCACGAGACGGCCGCAGTGAAAAAGGCCCTCGGCCATCACGCCTATGACACGCCCATGAGCTCCATCAAGTCCATGGTGGGGCACTCCCTCGGGGCGATCGGCGCGATCGAGGTCGTGGCCTGTGTGCTGGCCCTGGACCGCCAGGTCGTACCGCCGACCGCGAACTACGAGATCCCGGACCCCGAGTGCGACCTGGACTATGTGCCTCGCGTCGCACGCGAGCGGAGACTGGACAGCGTCCTCTCCGTGGGCAGCGGGTTCGGCGGCTTCCAGTCCGCGGTGATCATGACCCGGCAGAGGGAGAGGACACGATGAGTGCAGCCCGCGCCCGGCGCGCCGCCGTCACCGGAATCGGCGTCGTCGCGCCCAACGGAACGAGTATCGATACCTTCTGGAAGGCCACTCGGGAGGGCATAAGCGTCCTGGACCGGATCACCCGCGAAGGCTGCGACCATCTGCCGCTGCGGGTGGCCGGCGAGGTCCGCTCCTTCGAGCCGGCGTCGGTGATCGAGGAACGGTTCATCGTGCAGACCGACCGGTTCTCGCACTTCGCGATGGCCGCGGCCGATCTCGCGCTGGAGGACGCCCGGATCGGCCGGGACGGTGCCGAAGAGGCGCCGTTCTCCCTGGGTGTGGTCACCGCGGCCGGCTCCGGCGGTGGTGAGTTCGGCCAGCGGGAACTCCAGCAGCTGTGGGGGAAGGGAAGCCGCTACGTCGGCCCCTACCAGTCCATCGCCTGGTTCTACGCGGCGAGCACCGGCCAGATCTCCATCCGCCGCGGCTTCAAGGGCCCCTGCTCGGTCGTCGCCGCCGACGAGGCGGGCGGCCTGGACGCCCTGGCGCACGCCGCACGGGCCGTGGCACGCGGTACCGACGTGATGGTCGCCGGCTCCACCGAGGCCCCGCTGGCCCCGTACTCGATGGTCTGCCAGCTCGGTTACGAGGAGCTCAGCACCGTCGACGACCCGGCACGGGCCTACCGCCCGTTCACCGCCGAGGCCTCCGGGTTCGTGCCCGCCGAGGGCGGCGCCATGCTCGTCGTGGAGGACGCGGCCTCGGCCCGTGAGCGGGGTGTCCGGGTACGGGCCACCATCGCGGGACACGCGGCGACCTTCACCGGCGCCTCCCGCTGGGATCTGTCCCGGGAGGGACTGGTCCATGCGATCCGCGGTGCGCTGGACGAGGCGGGCTGCGCCCCCGAGGAGGTCGACGTCGTCTTCGCCGACGCCCTCGGTGTGCCCGAGGCGGACCGTGCCGAGGCGCTGGCCATCGCCGACGCCCTCGGCCGCCGCGTGCCGGTCACGGCGCCCAAGACGGCGATAGGCCGCGGCTACTGCGCGGCGCCCGTCCTCGACACCGCGGCCGCGGTGCTCGCGATGGAGCACGACCTGATCCCGCCCACCCCTAACGTCTCCGACATCAACCATGATCTCGACCTGGTGACCGGCCGCGCCCGCTCCGCCGAGCTGCGCACGGCGCTGGTCCTCAGCCGGGGACTCATGGGGTCGAACTCGGCGCTCGTGCTGCGGCGCGACGCCGGCGACGCCTCCTTCTGAGACCGTCCTGGAGCAAAGGAGAGAACCGAATGAGTGACCGCATCACCTTGGAAGAACTGGCCGACCTGATGAAGAAGGCCGCCGGGGTCACCGTCGCCCCGCAGGAACTCCAGCAGTGCTACGACACGGGCTTCGACAGTCTCGGTGTCGACTCGCTCGGCCTGCTCGGCATCGTGGGAGAGCTGGAGAACCGGCACGGCACGCAGATGCCGCCCGACGCGGAACGGTGCAAGACCCCCCGACAGTTCCTCGACCTCGTCAACAGCACTCTCATGGCAGGAGCCTGACATGGCCGGACACACGGAGAACGCCGTCACCATCGCCGCCCCGGTCGATCTGGTCTGGGACATGACCAACGACCTCGAGAACTGGCCGCAGTTGTTCAGCGAGTACGCCGCCTGTGACGTGCTCTCGCGTGAGGGGAACCGGACGACCTTCCGGCTGACCATGCATCCCGACGAGAAGGGCACCGTGTGGAGCTGGGTCTCCGAGCGGGAGACGGACCGCCCCTCGCTCAGCGTCAAGGCCCGCCGCGTCGAGCCCGGCCCCTTCGCGTACATGAACATCCGGTGGCAGTACGAGGAGGTCCCCGAGGGCACCCGGATGGTCTGGACGCAGGACTTCGAGATGCGGCCGGACGCACCGGTCGACGACGCCTGGATGACCGACAACATCAACCGGAACTCCAAAGTCCAGATGGGCCTGATCCGGGACAAGATCGAGAAGGCCGCCGCCGGGCAACGGCCCGCGCCGGTCCTGGCCGACTGAACCGCACGGAGGAGCTCATGCACCAGGCCCTGATCGTCGCCCGCATGGCCCCCGGATCGGCCCCCGACATCGCCAAGGTGTTCGAGGACTCGGACCGGGGAGAACTGCCGCACCTCGTCGGGGTCACCCGGCGCAGCCTCTTCCAGTTCGGCGATGTGTACATGCATCTCGTCGAGTCGGAGCGGGAGCCCGGCCCCGCCATCGCCAAGGTGGCCGAGCACCCCGCTTTCCGGGACATCAGCGAGCGGTTGTCGGCGTACGTCAGCGCGTACGACCCCGCGACCTGGCGCTCCCCGAAGGACGCCATGGCGCAGCGCTTCTATCTGTGGGAGCGGCACGCCGCGGTCTGAACCGTCCGCACGGCCACCGGTCGCCGGGCCCGCGTCAGCGCGGACCCGGCGACCGGTGGTGTGCGAGCGCCGGCCCCGCGGGGCCGGCCGCAGCCGTTCATGCCGGGACGGTGCAGTCGAAGGCGTGCAGATAGGGGTTGACCGGGTCGATCGTGTCGATGATCAGACCCGCGGCGGTCAGCCGGTCGACCATGCTCTTGGTGGTGTGCTTGGCCCCGCCGACGTTGAGCAGCAGCAAGAGGTCCATGGCGGTGCTGAACCGCATGGAGGGGGTGTCGTCGACGAGGTTCTCGATGACCACGACCCGCGCCTTGGGGCCGCCCGCCTCGATGACGTTGCGCAGGGTCCGGGCAGTGCTCTCGTCGTCCCACTCCAGGATGTTCTTGATGATGTACACATCCGCATGGACCGGGATGGACGTACGGCAGTCGCCGGGCACGATGCTGACGCGGTCCGCGAGCGCGCCTCCCGGACGCAGCCGCGGGTCCGCCTTCTCCACCACGCGGGGCAGATCGAGCAGGGTGCCCCGCATCGACGGGTACTTCTCCAGCAGGCTGGCCACCACGTGGCCCTGGCCGCCGCCGATGTCCGCCACCGACGAGCTTCCCGACAGGTCGAGGAGTTCGGCGACGTCCTGCGCGGACTGCTTGCTGGAGGTCGTCATGGCCCGGTTGAAGACGTCGGCCGACTCCGGGGCGTCCTCGTTGAGATAGACGAAGAACTCCTTGCCGTACAGGTCCTGTACGACGTTCCGGCCGGTGCGCACGGCCTGGTCGAGACGCGGCCATGCCTCCCAGGTCCAGGGCTCGGTGCACCACAGGGAGATGTTGCGCAGGCTGTTCGGGTCGTCCTCGCGCAGCAGCCGGGACATGTCGGTGTGCGTGAAGGTGCCGTCCTCGTGCTCGGTGAAGACGCCGTAGCAGGACAGGGCTCGCAGCAGCCGTCGCAGCGGCTTGGGCTCGGCCCCTACGGCGGCCGCGAGGTCCTCCGCGCGCATCGGTGCGTCGCCGAGGGCGTCGGCGACGCCCAGACGGGCCGCCGCGCGGAGGGCGGCGGCGCACGCGGCCCCGAAGACGAGTTCCCTCAGCCGCATGGACGGCGGGGGCGCGGGGTTCGCGGTCGTCGGCGGGGCGGTGGTTGCGGTCGTCATGTGCTGCCTTTCCTCTCTGGTCCGCGGCCGGTCGCCGGCCGGGTCAGCACAGTCCCGCGGGCTCGGAGGCCCGGCAGGAGTTGCCCTGGAAGGTGTTGCCCTGTCCGGTGTCCGCCTTGACGAGGTCCGCCGGGGAGTTGCGCTGCAGCGTGTTGCCGATGACCTGGTTCCGTTCGTTGGGGACGCCCAACCAGCTCTTGAAGAGCACGATGCCGCCCGAGAAGGGGGAATTGCCCACGTTGTCGGTGATCGTGTTGCGCGTCATCAGGATGTTCTCGGTGCCGCCCGTCAGGACGATCCCGGCGCCCTGGACGACAGGCACCCGGGCGGTCTTCGGGCAGAGCTTGTTGTTCTTGTGGATGTAGTTGTCGCTCAGGGTCAGGGCCCCGGCCCGCGGTTTGTTCTCGTCACCGATGACGAACACCGCCGCGCAGTTCGCGGTCATGTCGTTGGTCGCGACGGTCAGGTTTCTGAGGCGCTTGAGGGTGATGCCGATCCGGTTGCCCTGCAGACGGTTCCGCCCGATCAGCGTCCCGCGGGTGTTCGTGGCTCCTGCCTCGGTCGTGAACGTGTTGGCGAGGTACAGTCCCGCGTTCCCGTTGTCCCGGAGGGTGTTGTCGACGAACGTGCCGCGGATGGAACGTTCCTGCGAGATGCCCCACTGACCGTTCTTCTCGGCGGTGACCTGGCGGACCGTCAGCCCGTCCGCCCGCGACGACCACAGTCCGTTCTTGGAGAAGCCGGACAGGGTCAGTGACTCGATGGTGACGTTCTCGGCCGGGTGGCCGTTCGTCCCCTCGACGCAGATGCCGCTACCGGCTCGCGCGCAGGCGTTCGAGGAGGATGCGGCCGGCGCGATCACGGTGTTCCCCGTGCCGCGCAGGGTCAGCCCGGACTTGGTGACCCGGACGCTCTCACGGTAGGTGCCGGAGGCGAGGACGATGGTGTCGCCGGGCCCGGCGGCGTCCACGGCCTTCTGGAGCGAATCCCCGGGACGCACCATGTGGGTCATGGGGCCCGCGGCGGTGGCGGCCGAGCAACTGAGTCCCGACCCGAGGAGCGCGGTGGTGCACAGGAGATAGGCGGTATTGCGTTTCGTCATATTCTGTACGCTATGACCGGATGGGCCGTTGAAAGCCGGATCGGCCATCCGGCGGCGTGTCTGCATCGGCCGCGTCCCCTCGAGGCCGATCGCCGTGTGTGGCACGGGAGTCGGTCCGTGGGGTCCGCGCCGGACCCGGCCGGCGGTCAACTGTGCGAGGGTCCCGCCGCGCCGCTGAATTTCCGCTGTGCGGTGGCCTGCTTGCCAGACATGTCGATCACCTTCCCGACCATACTTGCGTATGTGTACAGGGCCGTACGAATCAGACGCGGGGTGGCGGCGGTGGCGGCCTACGTCCGCAGCGCCCCGGGCACCTACGTCTGGCTGCTGATCCTGTTCGTCACCACCGTGGCCCTGCACCACATGCCGCCGCAGTTCGAGGAGAACTTCCTGCGGCACCGGTCCACCAACATCAACCAGCTGTCGTCCGACCCGGTGCGCGTGTTCATCAGCAGTGCGATGTGGATCGACGGCGGGCACTGGCTGCCCTGCGCCGCGCTCTACACGGTCTTCCACGCACAGGCGGAGCGCTGGCTGGGCACCGCGCGCTGGCTGGCCGTGTGCGTCGCCGCGCACGTGCTGGCCACACTGGCCGGCGAGGGCGCGCTGCTGCAGGCCATACGGGACGGGGCGGCTCCGGAGTCCGCGGCCAACACGCTGGACATCGGGGTGAGTTACGCACTGGCCGGAGTGGTCGCCGTGCTCACCTACCGGATCGCGGTGCCCTGGCGGTACGCCTATCTGGCGGTCGTGCTGCTGGTGTACGCCGTCCCCCTCACCGCCTCGCCCACGTTCACCGATTTCGGGCATTTCATCGCGGTGCTGATCGGTCTCGCGTGCTGTCCGCTGACCCGGGGCCGTGGAAAACCATGGAATCCGAAGGAGACACTGGCCCTCCTCAGGAGTTAACGTCCGGCACATGAGCAGCGCAGTGAGCAGCGCCGTCAACGGCGGCGTCTCCTTCTGGTACGCCGACGACGGCCTCCCCGCCCAGCGGGAGCCCCTCGCCGGGGACGGGTCCGCCGACGTCGTCATCGTCGGTGGCGGCTACACCGGTCTGTGGACCGCGTACTACCTGAAGAAGGCCGCGCCCTTCCTGCGCATCACCGTGCTGGAGCAGAAGTTCTGCGGCTACGGCGCCTCCGGACGCAACGGGGGCTGGCTCTACAACGGCGTCGCGGGCCGCGACCGGTACGCGGCGCTGCACGGTCACGAGGCCGCCGTACGGCTGCAGCAGGCGATGAACGAGACCGTCGCCGAGGTCGCGCGGGTCACCCGGGAGGAGGGCATCGACGCGGACGTGCATGTCGGCGGCGTCCTGGAGGTGGCCTACACCCCCGCGCAGCTCGCCCGGCTGAAGGCGTTCCACGAGCATGAGCTGTCGTTCGGCGAGAAGGACCGCGAGCTGTACGGCGCCCGGGAGACCGCCGAGCGGATCAGGGTCGCCGACGCGGTCGGCTCGTCCTGGACCCCGCACGGGGCACGGCTGCACCCGGTCAAGCTGGTCAAGGGTCTCGCGGCGGCCGTCGAGGCGCTCGGGGTCACGATCCACGAGTGCACACCGGTCACGGAGATCCGTCCGAAGCACGCGGTGACGCCGTACGGCACGGTCCGGGCGCCCTACATCCTGCGCTGCACCGAGGGCTTCACCGCGTCGCTGAAGGGCCAGAAGCGCACCTGGCTCCCGATGAACTCCTCGATGATCGCGACCGAGCCGCTCACCGACGAGCAGTGGGCGCGGATCGGCTGGGAGGGGCGCGAGACGCTGGGCGACATGGCGCACGCGTACATGTACGCACAGCGCACCGCCGACGGCCGGATCGCGCTCGGCGGCCGCGGCGTCCCCTACCGCTTCGGCTCCCGCACGGACAACGACGGCCGTACGCAGCCGGCCACCGTCGAGGCGCTGTACGACATCCTGATCCGCTTCTTCCCGTCGCTGGCCGGGGTGAAGGTGGCCCACGCCTGGTCGGGTGTGCTGGGGGTGCCGCGCGACTGGTGCGCCACGGTGACCCTGGACCGGTCGACGGGCCTCGGCTGGGCGGGCGGTTACGTCGGCTCGGGCGTCGCCACCACGAATCTCGCCGCCCGCACACTGCGCGACCTCGTCCGGCAGGACTCGGGCCAGGCGGGCGCGACCAACCTGACCACACTGCCCTGGGTGAACCACCGGGTGCGCAAGTGGGAGCCGGAGCCACTGCGGTGGCTCGGCGTGCACGGTATGTACGCCACCTACCGCACGGCGGACCGGCGTGAACTGACCACGCACAGCGCCGAGTCCTCGAAGCTGGCCCAGTTCGCCGACCGGGTGGCCGGGCGGCACTGAAGGAACCTGCCACTCAAGGGAGTTGGCGCATCGTTCCGGGTCCCTTCATCCACACCTCGCGGGTGTCGTGTCGGTCCTGTGTGCGAGGATCCTCCCGACGTGCTTTACCTGCCGTTGACTTGGGGGGGAGTGACGGACCCTGAAGGCGTCTGCGGGGACCTGGAGTCCGGCCGCCGTGTCCTACTCCTACCAGTGGTACGCGGACGGCAGGGCGATCAGCGGGGCGACCGGGTCCTCGCTGGTGCTGAAGTCGGCACAGAAGGGCAAGAAGATCACCGTGAAGGTGACGGCGCACCGCACGGGTCACAAGGACGGATCCGCAGTGGGCAGACCGACACGGACGGTTGTCCGCTGACCGGATCGAGAGGTACCGCGGGAGACGGGCAGGGGCGGCGGTGCTCGCCGTGCCCGCCAGGCTGGGTCTGACGGTGGCTGCCGCGCTGACCAGCGGCTGAGAGGACGGGCGGGGCCTGCGGGTCCCGCCCGTTCTGTGTGAGACTGCGACGGTGATACGCACCGCGACCCCCGCCGACGTCCCCGTCATCCATACCCTGATCCGCGAACTGGCCGAGTACGAGAAGGCCCTCGACGAGGCGCGGGCCACCGAGGAGCAACTCCACGAGGCCCTGTTCGGTGAGCGCCCGGCGGCGTTCGCGCATGTCGTGGAGGAGGGTGGCGAGATCGTCGGCTTCGCGCTGTGGTTCCTGAACTTCTCCACCTGGCGGGGCGTGCACGGTATCTACCTGGAGGACCTTTACGTGCGCCCGCAGGCCCGCGGCGCCGGGTACGGCAAGGCACTCCTGAGGGAACTGGCGCGTATCTGTGTGGAGCGCGGCTATGAGCGCCTGGAGTGGTCGGTCCTGAACTGGAACCGGCCGGCGATCGACTTCTACGAGGCACTGGGCGCCCGTCCGCAGGACGAGTGGACGGTGTATCGGCTGACGGACGCGGCGCTGGCGCGGTTCGGGCGTCAGGCGTAGGAACGCCGGGGGCCCCGGGTGGCGCCCCCGCCTCAGTCGTCCCCCGCCACCCGCACGCCCATCTCCGCCGCCAGCACGGGGGCCAGGTCCAGAAGCTGGGCGTGGCTGATCACCGCGCCGGACAGGCGGTCGATCCCGCGGTTGATGTCCAGCTCCGCCGCGCGGCGCAGATCCACGTCCACCAGGGTCGCCGCCGTGAGATCGGCTCCCTTCAGGACGCAGTCCACGAACTCGACCCGCTCCAGCCGGGCGCCTGCGAAGTCCGGCTCGATCAGGACACAGCCCTCGAAGACGACGTCCTTGAGCCGTGCGTTGCGCAGATTCGGATAGTCGATCTTGCCGCCGCGCACCAGCACGCGCTCCAGCACCGCGCCGTGCAGCTGCACCCCGCCGAGCCGTGCGTCCACCAGCTCCACGTCGCGCAGACTCGCCTCGGCGAGGTCCGTACCCACACCCCGTACACCCGTGAGTACGGAGTCCAGCACGCGCGCGTGGCGCAGCTGCGTCTCGTCCAGGGCGCAGCCCGTCAGCGCGCAGTCCATGAACCGGGCACCCCCGCCGTCCTGCCCTGCGAAGTCCGCGTCCTGGAACTCGAGCCCGTCGTAGTCCCCGTCCGGCTCCAGGACGCCGTCCTCGAAAGCCACGAGCTCCGGCAGCCGGATCTCCGGCCGCCGCGCCGCCTTCACCACCCGATCACCTCGCACCATGCCCCCCATCGTGCCCTGTGCCACTGACAATCACCTCGACCTCCCCCGCGGACCAGGAAAGAAGGGGTGCGGGCCGACCGTGCCCTACCGACGCGGCGCCTGGCGCATCCTCGGGAAACGGGCCTGAAGCGTCCAGATCGCCGGGTTCTCGCCGAGGTCCTCGTGCAGGTCGGTGAGGTCGGCGATCAGGTCGTGCAGGAAGTCGCGGGCCTCCCGCCGCACTTCGGTGTGGGAGAAGGTCAGCGGCGGCTCGGCCGCCGGGAGCCACTCCGCCTCGATGTCCACCCAGCCGAAGCGGCGCTCGAAGAGCAGGCGGTCGGGAGACTCGGTGAAGTCCAGCTCCGCGTGCTGCGGCCGTGCGGCCCGGCTGCCGAGGGGGTCGCGGTCGAGCCGTTCGGCGATGTCGCACAGCGCCCACGCGAAGTCGAGCACCGGCACCCATCCCCAGGCTGTGGACAGCTCGCGGTCCGCCTCCGTGTCCGCCAGGTAGACGTCACCGCAGAACAGGTCGTGCCGCAGCGCGTGGACGTCCGCGCGGCGGTAGTCGGTCTGCGGGGGGTCGGGGAAGCGATTGGAGAGGGCGTAGCCGATGTCGAGCACGGGGGCGATGGTGTCACGCCGTGGTCGCCCGCGCCGCCGTGGGCCGCCCCATAGGATCTCGGGCATGTCCCGTTCCGTACGGCTTGTCCCGTCCGTCGTCCTGGCGCTGACGCTCGCCGCGTGCGACGGCGGTGTGCGCGGTACGCCCGGCGGATCCGGTCTGCGCGACCCGTACTTCCCGAGGATGGGCAACGGCGGGTACGACGTCACCCACTACGCCCTCACCCTGGACTACGACCCGGGCCGCCGTCACCTCACCGGCAAGGCGGTGATCACGGCACGTGCGACCCGCGACCTGTCCGCGTTCGACCTCGACCTGAAGGGGCTCGACGTGGCCGGCGTCTCGGTCGAGGGCCGTGCGGCGCGCTGGAGCCGTGCGGGCCAGGAGCTGACCGTGCGCCCGGCCGGGGACCTCGACGAGGGCGAGACGTTCAGCACGACGGTGCGCTACGCGGGCACCCCCGAGACGATCACCGACACGGACGGCTCGAAGGAGGGCTGGCTGAGGACCGCGGACGGCGCGCTGGCGCTCGGTGAGCCGACGGGCTCGATGGCGTGGTTCCCCGGCAACCACCACCCGTCCGACAAGGCCACGTACGACATCACGGTCACCGTCCCCGAGGGACTCCAGGCGGTCTCCAACGGCGAGTTGACGAGCGAGACGACGAAGAACGACCGCACCACCTACGCCTGGCGCACCGCACAGCCGATGGCGAGCTATCTCGCCACGGTCGCGATCGGGCACTACGCCGTCACTCGCTCCACCCTGCGCGACGGCCTGCCCGTGTATGTCGCCGTCGACCCGACCCAGTCGCGGGCCAGCCGAGATGTCCTGGCGAAGATCCCGGAGATCCTGGAGTGGGAGGAGCACAACTTCGGCCCCTACCCCTTCTCCTCCACCGGCGCCATCGTGGACCGGCCGGAGGACGCCGGGTACGCCCTGGAGGCCCAGACCCGTCCGGTCTTCCCGGGCCCCCCCGACACCGAGACCCTCGTCCATGAGCTCGCCCACCAGTGGTACGGCGACTCCGTCACACCGGAGAGCTGGCGGGACATGTGGCTCAACGAGAGCTTCGCGACCTACGCGGAGTGGCTGTGGCAGGAGGACCACGGCGGCGACACGGTCCAGCAGATCTTCGACGCGCTGTACCGGGGCGACTACTACGACGACCCGGCTGACGACGAGGCGATCTGGGCGTTTCCGCCCGGGAGGCCGCCGAGCGCCGCGCACGTCTCCGACAAGCCCGTCTACGAGCGTGGCGCGATGGTCCTCCACAAGATCCGCCAGACCGTCGGCGACGACGCCTTCTACGGGATCATCCAGGGCTGGGCCGCCACCCACCGTCATGGGAACGCGAGCACCGCCGACTTCACCGCGTACGTCGAGAAGAAGGCGCCGGGCAAGGACTTCCACGCGATCTGGCGGGACTGGCTGTACGGGGACGGGAAACCGTCACACGCCTAGGCGGACTCGCATGACCTGGGCCCGGTTCCTTGTCGGTCACCGCGCGCTCATCAAGAGATCAGCTTGTGGGCATCACTTGTGGCGAGCTTTCAGTCCCGGACAGACACTCGGTCTTCGTTCGTCATCTGACGTCTGCCCGCCTTGGGTCGCTTCTGACTAGCGTCGTTGCTGTTTGAACCATCGACCCGGGAAGGGCCCCTATGTCCATTCACGGTGATACTCCGTCACACGACACGACCGGGCAGAGCCGGCGAGGCTTTCTGCGCAACGCGGCGCTGGCCGGTGCGGGAGCGGCAGCCGTAGGAGTCGGCGCGTCGCCCGCCTTCGCCGCGGACGCCGCCAAGACCGGCAAGGCCGGCACGTGGAGACCGGATCAGACCGCTCTCCAGTTCACCCTCGCGGTCATGCCCGACACCCAGTTCCTGTACTGGGGCTCCCAGGACAGCGTCAACCGGACGCCGCAGGAGGAGTCGTTCCGCTACATCATCGAAAACAGCGGGACCGCCGACAACAACATCGTGTTCATGGCGCACCTCGGTGACCTGACGCAGGACGCCGACCCGTTGTCGTTCCAGGAGGTCGACAAGGCGTTCGCCGTGCTGGACGCGCACGGTGCCGCGTACAGCGTGCTGGCCGGCAACCACGACGTCTCGGGCGACGACAGCCGCGGCGACACGCCGTACCTCCAGACCATGGGCCCGCAGCGGTTCCGGCACTCGAAGACCTTCGCCGGGTCGGACGAGACCGGCTACAACACGGCGCACATCTTCCAGGCCGCCGGCCGCCCGTGGCTGCTGCTGGCCCTGGACTGGCGGACCACCGACCAGGGTTACGCGTGGGCGAACAAGGTCATCAAGGCCCACCCGAAGATGCCGGTGATCGTCACGTCTCACGACATCGTCGCCTCGCCGTACGATGACAACGTTTTCCCGTACGAGTCCGGCGACCCTGAGAACAACGCCGTGATCGTGGGCAACGGTCAGGCGATGTGGGACAAGCTGATCAATGACAACGACCAGGTCTTCCTGACCCTCAACGGCCACTACTGGCCGCCCGGGCGCATGACGCAGAAGAACGCCTCCGGCAACGACGTGCACATGCACATCACGAACTACCAGAACCGGTACTTCGGCGGTGGCGGCATGATCCGGCTGTACCACTTCGACCTGGCCCGCAACACGATCGACGTCGAGACGATCAACCCGTGGATCCTGGCCCAGGACCCGGAGTCCCGCACCGAGCTGGCCGCCGAGATCGCCCAGGTCACCGGCCCGGTCGACAACTTCTCGATGGCGATCGACTTCGACGAGCGGTTCGCGAGCTTCGCCCCGGTCGCGGTCCGGCCCGCCCGCCCGGCGAGCAAGGAGCTGGTGAAGGGCACGCTGGCGTACTGGCGCTTCGACGGCCAGGGCGCGCCCGGCACCTCGCTCACCGCGGGCCAGACGATCCACGACCTGTCCGGCAAGGGCAACGACCTGACGGTGGTGACCCTGCCGGGCACGGCCGCCGACGCGCTGACCTGGTCCGCCGACCACCACCCCGACCAGCCCGCGCACGCGAGCCTGAAGTTCGTCGGTGGCAGGAACCCGCTTCACGGCACGTACCTGACCACGGGGGAGAAGGCTCCGCTGAACGCCGAGACGTTCAAGAGCGGGTACACCATCGAGACGTTCGTGATGATGCCGCTGGACTGGGACGCCGGCAAGAACGGCTGGGCGTCGATACTCAGCCGCCGGGGCTCGGCCGGAGACGCCGGCAAGCACGGCAAGAACACCGACCCGGGCGAGCCCCTGGCCCAGCTCTCCATCTCGAACAACGGCCGGGAGCCGCAGTTCAACCACTACCCGCTGAACAACACCTACCCGACGACCAACTGGGGTCACGGCCTGGTGGAGCTCAAGTGGTGGCACCTCGCGGTGGTCAACGATGGCCGCTACACGAGGCTGTATGTCGAGGGCGCCCCGGTCGCCGACAACCCGAGTCGGGTGTCGCAGGGCATCACCTCGCTCGGACTGCCCTGGCTGGTGGGTGGCCACGCGTACGCGGGCGCCATCGACATGGTCTTCCACGGCAATGTCGGTGACATCCGCATCGTGAACCGCCCCCTCTCCAGGGACGAGTTCCTCACCGGCAAGTGAGCGGTTCCTCCCGTCTCCGGCCCACCCGCCGGAGACGGGAGACACCCGTTCCGGGAAGCGGTGTACGTCGGTGGCCTCGGCCCAGGACGCGACGGTGACGGGGGTTCCCTACAGGTCCTTGCGCATCACGAAGCAGGGGCGGCCGTGCTGCAGGTCCGGCCGGCGGGCGATCGTCTCGTAGTCGAGTGCCGTCCAGAAGGCCAGCGCCCTGGGGTTGTTCTCCAGCACCGCAAGACGCAGGGCGGTACGGCCCGCGGCCCGGAAACGGTCCTCGACCAGGGACACCAGCCGCCGGCCGTGGCCCTGCCGCTGCATGCCTGCGTCCACCATCAGCAGGCCGATCCACGGGTCCGGGTCGGCCGGGTCCGGGTGGTGGGCGAGAGTGATCGCGACTCCCGCCAGGCGCCCGGCACTGCGGGCGAGGAGGACCTCCACGTCCGGGTGGACCAACTCCCCGGCCAGCGCCGTCGCCACCTGCTCCGGGCGGATGTCGGCCGGGTCGGGGAAGTCACCGCTGAGCGCGTGGAAGTCGCGGTTGGACGCGTAGAGCGCGGTGAGTTCGGTGAGCAGTGGCGCCGGGATGTCGTGGTCGCGGGTGAGGCGGAGGGGCTCGAGGATCACGGAGTCAACGTATCGCGGACCTGGCGGCGCGCCTTCGGGAAGCTGGGACCCGGCGCCCCGGGAGGACAGAAGGGAGCCCCCGGCGCGGCACACCACGCCGGGGGCTCCCGCTCAGGCCTGCTGCGGGATGTCAGACGTTGACGCCGAAGTCCTGGGCGATGCCGACCAGGCCCGAGGCGTAGCCCTGGCCGACCGCGCGGAACTTCCACTCCGCGCCGTTGCGGTACAGCTCACCGAAGACCATGGCGGTCTCGGTGGCCGCGTCCTCGGAGAGGTCGTAACGGGCGATCTCCTGGCCGCCGGCCTGGTTCACGATCCGGATGTAGGCGTTGCGGACCTGGCCGAAGTTCTGTGAGCGGGACTCCGCGTCGTAGATGGAGACGGGGAAGACGATCTTGTCGATGTCGGCCGGGAGGGCCGCCAGGTTGACGTTGATCGCCTCGTCGTCGCCCGCGCCCTCACCCGTGCGGTTGTCACCGGTGTGCACGATCGTGTTGTCCGGGGTCTGCTTGTTGTTGAAGAAGACGAAGTGGGCGTCGGAGTAGACCTTGCCCTGGTTGTTGACCGCGATCGCCGAGGCGTCGAGGTCGAAGTCCGTGCCGGTGGTGGTGCGGACGTCCCAGCCGAGGCCCACGGTGACGGCGGTCAGGCCCGGAGCCTCCTTGGTGAGCGAGACGTTGCCACCCTTGGACAGGCTTACAGCCATTGTTGGGAGTCCCTTCCCTCGGTCGCGTACGCGGTGCGGTACCTGTGCGCTGGCTTCGTACGGGGACGAAGCTACAGCTACCGGTATCAACGCCAAGAGGGGTCCTGATGGTTCCGCATCTCTTTACTTTCTTTACCTGCGATCTCGGGCGGCGCCGGGCGCCGGGCGCCGGCGATATTCGCGTGACGCGGACCGCGGGTCCGCGCGACCATGGGGGCATGTCCGGTCCGTACACCATCCGCGGCTCCGTCTCGCTTCCCGAGGCCGAGCTCATGTGGCGTTTCTCGCGGTCGTCGGGGCCGGGCGGGCAGCACGTCAACACCAGTGACACGCAGGTCGAGCTGCGTTTCGACCTCGCGAGGACCGAGGCGCTGCCCACGGTGTGGAAGGAGCGGGCCCTCGAGCGGCTGGCAGGGCGGCTGGTCGACGGAGTCGTCACCGTGCGCGCCTCCGAGCACCGTTCACAGTGGCGCAATCGCGAGGCCGCCGCCGTACGCCTCGCCTCGCTGCTCGCCGAGGCGACGGCGCCACCGCCCAGACCCAGGAGGGCGACCCGCATCCCCCGGGGGATCAACGAGCGCCGGTTGCGCGAGAAGAAGCAGCGCTCGGAAACCAAGCGCGGCCGGTCGGGGCGGGACTGGAGTTAAAAGGCTCCTTTTCGAATTCGCGACGGAAAACGGCGGAGCAGGAAAGCGAATTCTCCATGCCTTCACAGGGCGTTCGGAGAAGGCGAACTCCCTCAACCCAGATGCCGGTAGCGGCCCCGGAAGTACATCAGCGGCCCGCCTTCCGCACTCGGTACCCGGGCGCCGAGCACGCGGCCGATGACCAGGGTGTGGTCGCCGGCCGCCACGCGCTGCTCCGTACGGCACTCCAGGGTCGCCAGCGCGCCGCCGACCAGGAGGGCGTCGGAGGTTTCCCCGCGGACGTACGGGATGTCCTCGAACAGGAGCCGGTCGCTGATGCGGCCCTTCATGGCGAACCGGCCCGCGATGTGCCGCTGGCTCTCCGCGAGCACCGAGACGGCCCACAGGGGCTGTTCGGCGAGGAGGTCGTCCATACGGGAACCCTCGCGCAGGCTGACCAGTACCAGGGGCGGGTCCAGGGACACCGACATGAAAGCGGTTGCGGTCATGCCGACGTCCTCGGCGCCGGGCCCCTCGGGGTCCAGCGCCGGCTCGCGCGAGGTCACCAGGACCACGCCCGCGGCAAGCCGGGACATGGCGGCGCGGAACTCGTCGTTGCTCACCCCCTCAGCATGCCCGGAGGCGGGCGGTACGACGGGCACGGGCGTGGCAGGGGGAGTCTTCAGCACGTCGGGAACGCTAGTCGGCGCCCTCGAAGCCGCACATCGGGCCCGGGCCCGAACCGCGACCTAGGACCATCGGCGGACGCCGGGGAGGCCCCCGGGGCGCTGCGGGAGGCCTGCGCGCACCCCGGACCGGCCGCGACCGGAAGCATGCCGTAAACTCAACAGACTCTGGACCGCACTCGGTTGGCGCGCATGATCACAAGATCTACACAGGCGCCCAATTGTGTTCTGAAAACGCACAGAGAAAACGCGGAATCACCACTCAATTGTTCATCTTTCACTGTGACTTGAGTCACAGGGGCCGTTATTTGTTGACCCTGTGTACCTAGTGGGGAGCGCGCTGTGATTCAGTGGCGGGGACGCTGCACGACGCTACGCGCGGAGTACGCCGGGTAGCGCACCTAGGAAAACCGGGAGAACCGTAGTACGCCGACGCGTCCCTGGAGTTGCTGCGAGACCTCGAGGGGAGGGCGAATGGAGACCGAGTCGGAGCCGTATGTCCGCCTTGCGACCCTGCGGCAGCTGCATCAGGTCATGGCGGACATGAACACCGCCCGCAGCCTGGCCGACACACTGCAGACCGTCGCCGACGGCATCGTGACCGGTCTCGGCTACGAGCTGGCGGCCGTCAACCTCGTACGCCCGGACGGCGACCTCGTCGTCGCGGCATTCGCCGGGAACTCCGCCGCGGAGTCGCTGATCACCGGACGGGTCGGCTCCCGCGCTGCCTGGGAGCGCCGGCTGGGCATGGGCGAGGCCTGGGGCGACCTCAGGTTCATATCCCACGCCGAGGGCTGGATCCTCGACGAGGACGATGTGCCGCAGTGGCACACCGAGGGTCCCGAGCCCCGCTTCGAGGACGAGTGGCACCCCTCCGACCGCCTCTTCGCACCCATGTACACGCCGGGCGTGCAGGGCTCCTGCGGTGAGCTCATCGGGGTCATATCCGTCGACCGGCCGCGCAACGGGCGGCGCCCCGGGGCCTGGGGCCGGGAGGCGCTGCAGATGTACGCCTTCCAGGCCGCCATCGCGATCAGCAACGCGCGGCTGCGCGCCAACATGCAGCGGGCCCTGGTCCGCCTGGAGCGGGAGCAGCAGGCTCTGCGCGCCAGTGAGGAGTCCTTCCGGCAGGCCTTCGAGTACGCCCCCTCCGGCATGGCCATCGCCGAGATGGGCGGCGAGCAGCACGGGCGCATCCTGCGGACCAACGACGCGCTGTGCCGTCTGCTGGGCCGGCCCGCCTCCGCCATGCGCCGCTACTCCTTCTCCGACCTCGTGCACCCCGAGGACATAGGCACGCTGCTGCGGACCTCCGCCGAGGGCGGGCGGGCCGAGCTGCGGCTCGGGCGCCGGGACGGCACCTATGTCTGGGTCTCCCTGCGCAACTCCGTCGTCGCGGACGCCGCCGACGGGCCCCGCTTCCTGCTCACCCACGTCGAGGACATAGAGGAGCGCAAGCGCCGCGAGCTGCAGCTCGCCCACCGGGCCTCGCACGACTCGCTCACCGGCCTGCCCAACTCCGCCGAGCTGCGCTCCCGGCTGTCCGCCCGTCTTTGCCAGCGCCCGCAGTCCCTGCCGCCGGGCGCGGCGGACTCCCTGGACGCCGCGTACGGGGATCACGGGGTGGGCCACCCGGCGTTCGACGGCCCCGGGCACACCTTCGACTTCCATGCCGCCCCGGGCCCGTACGACGCCTTCGACCACCATGTGCACACCGTCGCCCCGGACGGTGACACCGACGACGGCACCAAGGGGCTCGCGGTACTCTTCTGCGACCTCGACGGCTTCAAGTCGATCAACGACCGGTTCGGGCACAACGCGGGCGACGCCGTCCTCATCGAGGTCGCCCGGCGGCTCAGCCGCGGCGTGCGCGACGGGGATACGGTCGCCCGGCTCGGTGGCGACGAGTTCGTCGTCCTCGCCAACGGGCTCGGCAAGGCCGACGCCCAGGACCTCGCGGTGCGCCTGCGCAACGAGATCATCCAGCCGATCCGGGTCGACGGCCGCGCCATGCGGGTGGGCGCGAGTTTCGGCATCGGCTGGGCGCACTGTGGAATGACGGCGGACGAAGTGTTGAAATCCGCTGACGAACGCATGTACGTAGAGAAACGATCTCGTCCCAAACAGCATCGGCGCGCCGGTTAGGCCGCAGGTCGGCGTATGGGTGACGGGAAGAACATCCGTCTGGGGTCCGCGGAACGGGTAGGCTCGCCATTCAGCCCCGTATGCATCTGGACCCGCACCTGCTGAGGAGACCTAGGGATGACGGCCGGCAACAACGGCGCGAGCACGCCCGAGGACGAGGATCCGTTCGGCTATCTCTACGCCGACGGTCAGGCCAACGGCGCACAGCCGCCCACAGGGGGTTACGGCTACCCGGGCTCTGTCAACAGAGTGCGTGCGGTCGGGCAGCGCCAGTACGGCCAGCCGCAGCCCGCGACGGCTGCCTACGGCCAGGTCCCGCAGCAGCAGCAGACGTACGGCCAGACCGCCTACGGCCAGCCGAACGCGCACTACGCCGCGCCCGAGACCGTGCCGGGGGCCGCGCCCACGACCCGTCAGACCCCGGTCGGCGGGGGAGGCGGCGGACGGGGCCGGGGCCCGAACACCAAGGGCCTGCTGATCGGTGCGATCGCGGTGGTCGCCGCGGTGGTGATCGGCATCTCGGTCGCCATGATCGGCGGCAACTCGGACGACGACAAGAACGCGGCGGGCGGCCCGTCGAACAGCCCGGCGGCCTCGCACAGCGCCTCCTCGAGCGCGTCGGCGTCCGCCTCCGCGACCGCCGGTGAACTGCCGAGGGTCGACGCGAAGGCGCTGCGGCTGGAAGGCGGTACGGCACTCGCCTCCGACGTGAAGGGCGCCAAGTCCGACGGCGGCATCTACGTGACCGGCTTCAACCAGGTCGGGGCCAAGGTCACCTGGAGTGTCGACGCGCCTGAGAAGGGCGGCTACCGGCTGTACGTCCGGTACGACATCCCCGGTGTGGACGCCAACGGGACGCTCACGGTCAACGGCACGCCCAACACCCAGCCGCTGAACATGAAGAACTTCAGCGGGCAGCCCGCGGGCGACTGGGAGAAGGGCTGGCAGACCACCTGGGGCCAGGTCAACCTGAACAAGGGCACGAACACCATCGAGCTGGGCTGCGCCAACGGGAACCAGTGCAACGTCTACCTGGACCAGTTCTACCTCACGGGCCTCAACGGCTAGACGCCGTGAGGGGCCTGTGCGCCGGGGCTGTCAGGCCGCCGTCGCCTCCCGGGTGACCGCGATCTGCTCCAGCAACTCCTCATAGGCCCGCCGGTCGAACTCGCCCGCCGTCGGCGCCAGTACGGTCGCCGCGGACAGGGCCACCGCCCGGGCCAGGCGGGCGGGCCACGACAGGCGTTCCACCAGACCCGACAGCAGGCCCGCGACCGCCGAGTCGCCGGCACCCGTCGGGTTGCCCTGGAACCGGCGCGGCGGGGCGGCACGCCAGCGGCCCTCCGCGTTCACGGCGAACAGACCCTCCGCGCCCAGCGAGGCGACCACCGTGTGGGCCCCGCGCCGACGGGCGTCCCGGGTGGCCTGCGACGGCTCGTGGGAGCCCGTGAGTTCGGCCAGTTCCTCGGCGTTCGGCTTGACCATGTCCGGGCGCGCGGCGACGCCGCGGCGCAACGGTTCACCGCTCGTGTCCAGCAGCACGGGCACGCCCGCCGCTCGTGCGGTGCGCACCAGCTGGGCGTACGCACCCACCGGCACGCCCGGCGGCAGGCTGCCGCACAGGGCCACCGCCGTGGCCGAGGGCACCAGATCCCCGTACGTCTTCAGGAACGCGGCCCACTCGGCGGGGGTTATCACCGGTCCCGGCTCGTTGAACTGGGTGGTGTCGCCGGTCGTCCGATCGACGACCGCGATCGTGCGCCGGGTCGCGCCTTCGACCGGGACGAGCGCGTCCACCACGCCCGGCGTGTGGCCGAGCCCGTCGCGGACGGAACGGCCCGTCGCGCCGCCCGCGAAGCCCGTGGCGGTCACCTCGTGGCCGAGTGCGGCGAGCACCCGGGCCACGTTCAGCCCCTTGCCGCCGGGGCGTTCGGCGACCTCGGTCACCCGGTGCGAGCCGCGCGGCCTCAGCGCGTGCACGCGATAGGTGATGTCGAGAGCGGTGTTCAGCGTGACCGTCAGGATCACCTGGGGACCTCCCTCGAAGGTGACGGTGCGCTGCGCGGTCGCGGAGTTCCGGATGGCGCGTGCCGTCGGCGTGTGCGGAGGCTCGATCATGCCAAATCAGCGGCGGTCGGCCCAGTCCCCCGGACCGACCGCCTTGCGTCAACAAGCGGATGAATCACCCCAGTTGGGGATCGACCACCCACTCGCCGCGGCGCATCACGCCCTTGAGGGCGAAGTCCGCGTCCAGCAGCACCAGGTCGGCGTCCTTGCCGGGCTCCAGGGAGCCCACGCGGTCGTAAACGCCCAGCAGCTTCGCCGGGTTGACCGAAATGGCCGCGACGACGTCCTGCACCGGCAGCCGGTCGACGGTGACCGCCCGCCGGAACGCGCGGTCCAGGGTGAGCGTCGAGCCCGCGATCGAGCCGCCCTCCACCAGGCGCGCCACGCCGTCGGCCACCTCCACCTCGAGCGGGCCGAGCATGTACCGCCCGTCGCCGCCACCGGCCGCGTCCATCGCGTCCGTGATGAACGCGACCCGCCCCGCGCCCGCGTGATGGAACGCCAGCTGGAGCGAGGCCGGGTGCAGATGCGTGCCGTCGTCGATCAGTTCGACCGTGATCCGCTCGTCCTCCAGGAGCGCCGCGATGGGGCCCGGGGTGCGGTGGCCGAGTGGCGGCATCGCGTTGAAGAGGTGGGTGGCGACCGTGGCACCCGCGTCGATGGCCTGCACTGTCTGCTCGTACGTCGCGTCCGTGTGCCCGATCGCGGCGATCACGCCGTGCTCGGCCAGCAGCCGCACCGACTGGATGCCGCCGGGCAGTTCGGTGGCGAGGGTGACCATTTTCGCGTGGCCGCGGGACGCGTCGATCAGCTTGCGGACCTCCGCCGGATCGGGGTCGCGCAGCAGTTCCTCGGAGTGCGCGCCCTTGCGGCACGGGGAGATGAACGGTCCCTCGAAGTGGATGCCGGCGATGTCGCCCTGCTCGGCCAGTTCCGACAGCAACCCGGCCTGCTTGGTCAGGAAGCCCATGTCGTTCGTGACGGTCGAGGCGACGAGGGTCGTGGTGCCGTGCGACCGGTGGGTGCGGATGGCCGCCAGGGCGTCCTCCGCCGTGCCCGAGAAGGACGCACCGCCGCCGCCGTGGTTGTGGATGTCGACGAATCCGGGTACCAGCCAGTGGCCCCGTACATCGGTCACCTGCGCACTTCCGGCGGCCTCCGGCCCTGGAGCACCGGCGTCGACGATCCGTGTGCCCTCGACGACGACGCGGCCGTCGTCGACGATCCCGGCGGGCAGCACCACCCGGGCACCGGCGAGAACCTTGCTAGCGGCCATCAGGTGGTTACCTCCGAACGGTCGGTGGATTCGAGGAGATCCCAGGCGAGGAGTCCCGCGCCCAGGCATCCAGCGGTGTCTCCCAGGGCCGCGGGGACGATCGACGGCGCTCTCTGGAAGGTGAGCCGCCGCCGGACGGCGTCCCGCAGCGGTGTGAACAACGTTTCCCCTGCCTCGGCGAGCCCGCCACCGATGATGAGCGTGCGCGGGTCCAGCAGGGTGAGGGCGGTGACCAGGCCGTCGGCGAGTGCGTCCACCGCCTCCTGCCAGACCCGGACGGCGTTCGGCTCACCGGACGCCACGGCCTTCGCGCAGTCCGAGGCGTCCGCCTCCGGGTCCCCGGAGGCCTCGGCCCATGCCGCGCTCACCGCCGCGGCGGACGCGTAGCGCTCCAGGCAGCCGTGCTGGCCGCACGGACACGGGGTCCCGCCGGGCCGTACGACGACATGGCCGATCTCGCCCGCGAAGCCGTGGGCGCCGGCCTCCACCCGGCCGCCGATCCCGATGGCGCCCGCGATGCCGGTGCCGAGGGGCACGAACAGAAAGCGGTCCGCTCCCCTGCCCGCGCCGATCCGGCCCTCGGCGAGCCCTCCGGTGCGCACGTCGTGCCCGAGCGCGACGGGCGCCCCGGCCAGGCGGTGGCTGAGCAGGTCACGCAGGGGTACATCGCGCCAGCCGAGGTTGGCCGAGTAGGCGGCGATGCCGCGGTCGGCGTCGACGATGCCGGGGACGGCCACGCCCGCGGCGGCGGCCGGCTCGCCGAGGTGCCGTTCGCCGTGTGAGCGCAGCTCGGCGGCGAAGCCGAGGATCGACTCCACCACCGCTTCGGGCCCGCGCTCGCGGCCGGTGGCCCTGCGCGCCTGGTGCAGCAGCTCGCCGCCGGCCCCGACCAGGGCGGCCTTCATCCCGGTGCCGCCCACGTCGAGGGCGATGACATGTCTCACGGAAACAGTGTGGCGCCTGCACCCGTAAGAGGTCTAGTCCACTCACGTGGTGTAGACCTGATGTCGATAGTCCAAATAGCAAGACAACAGGGTTGGTCTAGAAAAGTGCAGCGGCGCAGGACGCGTAGGACGACATGGCAGCAGGGTCTGATCGCGGCGGTGTCCGCTCTGGGAGCGACAGGGACTCTGGCGGCCTGCGGAGGCCCGGCCGGCTCCGATGACGTGACGCTGCGGCTGGTGGCCGCGGACTACGGGGACTCACCGGCGAACAGCTCCAAGAAGTACTGGGACAAGCTGGTCCACGACTTCGAGGCGGAGCACCCGGGGATCAAGGTCGAGGTCGGCCTCTACTCCTGGAACGAGGTGGACCGCAAGGTCAAGGAGATGGTCGCCGCGGGCCACGCGCCGGACATGGCGCAGATCGGGGCGTACGCGGACTACGGGGCGGCGGGGAAGCTGTACCGGGCCGACGAGGTGCTCTCGATCCCCGTCCAGGCCGACTTCGCCTCCGAGCTGAGCGACGCCGGGAAGGTGAACCGCGTTCAGTACGGCATGCCGTTCGCGGCGTCGACACGGCTCCTCTTCTACAACAAGACGCTGTTCTCCGAGGCGGGGATCACTCCTCCCACGAGCTGGAGCGAACTGGCGGCGGACGCGCGGGCGCTGAAGGCCAAGAGGGTGAAGTTCCCGTACGCGCTGCCGCTGGGCCCGGAGGAGGCGCAGGCGGAGACGATGCAGTGGCTGCTCAGCGGCGGCGACGGATACCTGGACGGCTTCGGTTTCTACGACCTCGACTCCGCCCAGAACGTGGCCACCTTCGACTGGCTCAAGGACGAGCTGGTGGACAAGGGCCTGACGGGTCCCGTCGCGCCGGGGAAGCTGAACCGCGCCGACGCCTTCGCCGCCTTCACCCGCGGCGAGGTCGGCATGCTGAACGGGCATCCCTCGCTGATGAAGACGGCGCGGGCGAAGGGCGTGCGGTTCGGCATGGTGCCGATGCCGGGGGCCGACGGCCGGGCGAAGTCCACGATGGGCGTGGCGGACTGGATGACGGCGTTCAGGCAGGACGGCCACCAGGACCAGATCCGCGCGTTCCTCGACTACGTGTACGACGAGAAGAACGTGCTGGCGTTCTCTCGGGAGTACGACCTGCTGCCGGTCACGAGCTCGGCGCAGGAGACGATGGCGGCGTCGCCCAAGGACGCGGATCTGTCGCCCTTTCTCGAGGAACTGCCGACCTCGGAGCTGTATCCCGCCGGCAAGACGTCCTGGGCGGGCGTCAGCGCGGACATCAAGCAGCAGATAGGCAAGGCGGTCGGCCCCGGCGGCAGCCCGGCGGCGATCCTGGGCGGGCTGCAGCGGTCGGCGGTGACGGCCGACAGCAGCTCCGCGGGCTAGCCTCCGGCGGGGCAGGCGGTAAAGGTACCGGTCCGCTCGGGGACCGCGCTCCCGTACCCCGGGCCGACCGGCCTGGGGCTCGCTCTCGCCCCTCGATCTTCCTCTCGGCTTCGGCCGAGGGGTGGGGGGCCGCGATGGGCCGACTGTCGGACCCTGCGGCTACGGTTCCTCCATGGACGACCTCACCCCCCGCGAGAAGGCCATCCTCGCTCTGGAGGGACACGGTTTCTCCGGCCCGGGGGCCAAGGAGCGTGCCATACGCGAGCAGCTCGGTCTCGCCCCCGTCCGGTACTACCAGCTGCTCAACGCCCTTCTCGACGATCCGAGAGCCCTGGCGCACGCCCCGGTCACCGTCAACCGGCTCCGCCGCGTCCGCGAGTCCCGCCGCGCCGAGCGCTGAGCGCGCCGCGCGGCGGGGCGCGCCGCCCGCGCATCCCCGAGCCATGCGTGAGCCCGCCCTCGCGCGGATAGGGTCGTGTCATGGGCAGCCACACGGACTCCTTGCCGACGCCCGCCACCCCGGCGGGGCGCGACGGTCTCGACGCCATCCTCGCCCGGCCCGAGCGGGCCGTTCTCGCCTTCGACTTCGACGGGACGCTCGCCCCGATCGTCCCCGACCCCGATCAGGCCCGCGCCCACCCCGACGCGGTGCCGGCCCTCGCGGCCCTCGCCCCCAAGGTCGCCTCCGTCGCGGTCGTCACCGGCCGCCCGGCCGGCGTCGCCGTCCGCCACGGCGGCTTCGCGGACGTGCCCGGACTCGAACACCTCGTGGTTCTCGGCCACTACGGCGCCGAACGCTGGGACGCCCGCACCGGCACCGTCGACGCCCCCGCCCCGCATCCCGGCGTCGCCGCCGTCCGCGCCGAACTCCCCGGCGTCCTCGACCGGATCGGAGCCTGGAGGGGGACGTGGATCGAGGAGAAGGGGCGTGCCGTCGCCGTGCACACCCGCCGCGCCGAGGATCCGCAAGCCGCTTTCGAGGCCCTGCGCGAACCCCTCGCCGACCTCGCCACCCGGCACGGGCTGATCGTCGAGCCGGGCCGCATGGTCCTGGAGCTGCGCCCGCCGGGCATGGACAAGGGGGTGGCCCTGCTGGAGTACCTGCGCGAGATCGGTGCGGGAGCGGTCATGTACGTCGGCGACGACCTCGGCGACCTGTCCGCCTTCGCGGCCGTCGAAAAGCTCCGCTCGGACGGCGTGTCCGGCCTCCTTGTCTGCAGCGGCAGCGAGGAGGTCACCGAACTGGCCGAACGCGCGGATCTGGTGGTCGACGGCCCCGGAGGAGTGGTGCGGCTGCTGAGGGCGCTGGCACAGCGGCTCGCCGAACCGCCCCGATAGGGGCGAGGGGGCAGGCCGTCGGCACGAGCGGCCCGTGGACGGCCGGCGGCCCGGAGCGGACCGCTCAACCCTCCAGTGCGGCCAGCTGTTCCAGGAACCACCGGGCCGGGGGCAGCGCCGTGGCCTGCGCGGCCAACCGCTTCGTGCGCTCCGCGCGCTCACCCGGTCCCATGGACAGCGCCTGGTGCAGGGCCGCCGTCATGCCCCCGATGTCGTACGGGTTCACCGGCACCGCGTCCTCGGCCAGCTCCTCGAACGCCCCGGCCTCCCGGGACAACACCAGTGCGCAGCCTTCGTCGGAGACCACCGGGACCTCCTTGGCGACCAGGTTCATACCGTCCCGGATCGGGTTCACCAGGGCCACGTCCGCCAGCCGGTACGCGGCCAGCGAGCGCGCGAAGTCGTCCTTCACATGCAGCTCGACCGGAGTCCAGTCCGCGGTGCCGTACCGCGAGTTGATCTCCGTCGCCACCCGCTCCACCTCCGCGGTGTAGTCCCGGTAGACGGCCAGGTCCTGGCGGGAGGGGTACGCGAAGGCGATGTGGACGACCCGTTCGCGCCACTCGGGACGGGATTCCAGCAACTCCTCGTAGGCCAGCAGCCCGCGCACGATGTTCTTCGACAGCTCGGTGCGGTCCACCCGCACGATCGTCTTCCGGGGCCTGCCGTCGGGAGTCGTGCCGATCTGCTGCCGCAGCGCCGCCATCCGCTCGTTCACGTCCGGCTGGTGCGCCCGCCACCGCAGGAAGTCGGCGTCAGCGCCCAGTCCGTGCACACCGATGCGCGTGCCCGAGGCGCTGCCGGGGCCGAGGACCGCGTGGCAGCACTCGGTGAACGCGTCCGCCCAGCGCTGCGTCAGGAACGCCGCCCGGTCGGCGCCCAGGATCCCGCCGAGCACCTGCGCCGCGATGTCGTCGGGCAGCATCCGGAAGTACTCCGGCGGCGCCCACGGAGTGTGCGAGAAGTGACCGATCCGCAGGTCCGGGCGCAGACCGCGGAGCATCAGGGGGGCCAGAGTGAGGTGGTAGTCCTGGATCAGGACCGCCGCGCCCTGGCCCGCCTCCTGGGCGAGTGCCTCGGCGAACGCGCGGTTGTACTCCTCGTAGGCCTTCCACTGGCGCCGGAACGCCGCGTCGAAGACCGGCTCGAGCGGCGTCTGGTACAGCATGTGGTGCACGAACCACAGCACCGAGTTCGCGATGCCGTTGTACGCGTCGGCGTGCACCTGCGCGTCGATGTCGAGCATCCGTACGCGCTGCCCGCCGGTGTCGGCCGGATCGAGCGCACCGCCCGTGCGCCGGACGGCCTCACGGTCGGCGTCGTTCAGGGCGGAGCAGATCCAGACGGCGTCCGTGTCCGGGCCGATCGCCGACAGTCCGGAGACCAGTCCGCCACCGCCCCGCTTGGCGGTGAGCTCCCCCCTCTCGTCCAGCGTGTACGAGACCGGGCCGCGGTTGGAGGCGACAAGTACGGAAGCCGTGTGCGGGGAAGCCATGCCACGAAACCTAGCCCGGAGCCTAAACGCTCAAACGTTCCATTCAGCCGTATGCGGAGCCGTATACAACGGGTTCCGCAGCCATTCAGGCCGCCTTTCGTTCCATGTACTCGGCGATCTGTTCCATCGGCGGCCGCTCCTCCGTGTCCACCGAGTACGTCCGTGGCTCGAACCCACCCGCCACCCGTTCGAACTGGGTGAGGGACGGGCGGATCAGATGACCGCGGGCCAGCCGGAGCTGTGCGGTGCGGTAGATCGCGGCGGCCATGCGGCCGAGCGCCTGTCCGTCCTGGTGGCGGTGCTTGCGCACTCCCACGTCGACCTGGGCGAGGGCGTCCAGGCCCACCAGGTGCAGGGCGTCGACCAGCATGCCGAGCTCCACCCCGTACCCGACCGGGAACGGCAGCCGTTCCAGCAGGGAACGGCGGGCCGCGTACTCGCCGCCGAGCGGCTGTACGAATCCGGCCAGCTGGGGCCAGTGCATGTTGAGCAGCGGGCGGGCCATCATCTCCGTGACACGTCCGCCCTGGCCGGCCGTGGCGCCGAGCGGCCGGTCGTACATCGCCTTCACCAGGTCCACGCCGGGGTCGGTGAGCAGCGGGCCCACGATTCCGGAGACGAACTCCGAGGAGAACTCCCTCAGGTCCGCGTCGATGAAGCAGACGATGTCGCCACGGGTGACGAGCAGGGACCGCCACAGCACCTCGCCCTTGCCGGGCACGGCCGGGATCCGCGGCAGGATCGCGTCGCGGTGCACCACCTTCGCGCCGGCCGCCGCGGCGACCTCGGAGGTGCGGTCGGTGGAGCCCGAGTCGACGACGACGATCTCGTCGACGAGTGGGACCTTCTGCATGAGGTCGTGGCGGATGGCGGCGACGATGTCGCCGACCGTCTCCTCCTCGTTCAGCGCGGGCAGCACCACACTGACCGTTGAGCCGGACGAGCGTTTCGCGGCCAGGATCTGGTGGAGCGGGCGATCGGCGACGGACCAGGAGCGGGTGCTCAGCCAGCGCTCTACTTCTTCCAGCACAGTCTGCGACTCCTCACATTCGTACGGCGGTGGTCGGCAGAAGAGATCGGAAGAGATCCCCGAGTGGGACTCGCACGGGGTGCGGGTGGTGATCCGTCCATCTCGCGGTTCGGACGACTCTCTCAACTTTCCTGGCCTTCGGTTACAGTCTTGAACAACGCCGGTGACCATCGCATGTCGGGGGTCGCCGTCGCTCACCACGGTGAAACAACCGCATACCGCTCATCCAGAGGGGCAGAGGGACACGGCCCGATGAAGCCCCGGCAACCCTCCAGTCGGTTCTCGTAGATCGCTCCTGATCGTCTTCGCGAGGCTCCCGGCTAGGGAAGGTGCCAAATCCGTCTCACGGCGAGATGCGTCGTGAGGAAGATGAGGAGAAAGGGCCTCGCCTGACATGGCTGTGCAGACAGTTGCAAGCACCACCGACTCCGTGAATCTCGGTCCCGCCGCGGCTCTCTCGTGTCGTGAGTGCGGCCACCGGGTGCCCCTCGGCCCGGTCTTCGCCTGCGAGGAGTGTTTCGGCCCGCTGGAGATCGCGTACGACTTCTCGGGCTACGACACCGAGGAACTGCGTAAGCGCATCGAGGCCGGCCCCGCCAACATCTGGCGTTACGCGCCGCTGCTGCCGGTCCCGGCGGACGTCGCCGGCAAGCCGAACCTCAACCCGGGCTGGACCAAGCTCGTCCAGGCCGACAACCTGGCGCGCGAGTTGGGCGTCACCGGCGGGTTGTATGTGAAGGACGACTCCGGCAACCCCACGCACTCCTTCAAGGACCGTGTGGTCGCCCAGGCGCTGGAGGCGGCGCGCGCCTTCGGCTTCACCACGCTCTCCTGCTCCTCCACGGGCAACCTCGCGGGCGCGGTCGGTGCCGCGGCGGCCCGTGCCGGCTTCCGCTCCTGCGTCTTCATCCCGCACGACCTGGAGCAGGGCAAGATCGTCATGGCAGCGATCTACGGCGGCGACCTCGTCGGCATCGAGGGCAACTACGACGACGTGAACCGCTTCTGCTCCGAGCTGATCGGCGACCCGGCGGGCGAGGGCTGGGGCTTCGTCAACGTCAACCTCCGTCCGTATTACGCGGAGGGGTCCAAGACCCTGGCGTACGAGATCGCCGAGCAGCTCGGCTGGCGGCTGCCCGACCAGATCGTGGTCCCGATCGCCTCCGGCTCGCAGCTGACGAAGATCGACAAGGGGCTGCAGGAGCTGATCAAACTGGGGCTCGTGGAGGACACGCCCTACAAGATCTTCGGGGCGCAGGCCGAGGGCTGCTCGCCGGTGTCGGTCGCCTTCAAGGCGGGCCAGGACGTCGTACGGCCGCAGAAGCCGAAGACGATCGCCAAGTCGCTGGCCATCGGCAACCCGGCCGACGGTCCGTACGTCCTCGACATCGCGCGCCGCACGGGCGGTGCGGTGGAGGACGTGACGGACGATCAGATCGTCGATGCCATCAAGCTGCTCGCCCGTACGGAGGGCATCTTCGCCGAGACGGCCGGTGGCGTGACCGTCGGTGTCACGCGCAAGCTCATCGAGAGCGGTGTCCTCGATCCGGCGAAGACGACGGTCGTCCTCAACACCGGCGACGGTCTCAAGACGCTGGACGCGGTGGCCGGCACCGGGCTCACCGCCACGATCCGCCCGAACCTGGACTCCTTCCGTGCGGCCGGGCTCGTCTGAGCGCCCGTCCCGCCGGCCGTACCCCACCGGAGGTCACACCCCATGAGCGTCACCGTCCGCATCCCGACCATCCTGCGCCCCTACACCGGCGGCCAGGCCGAGGTTCCCGCCGAGGGCGGGAACTTGGCGGAGGTCATCGCCGACCTGGAGAAGAACCACACCGGCATCGCGGCCCGCGTCCTGGACGACCAGGGCAAGCTGCGCCGCTTCGTCAACGTGTATGTCAACGACGACGACGTCCGCTTCGAGCAGGGCCTCGAGACGGTGACGCCGGACGGCGCCGGCGTCTCCATCATCCCGGCGGTGGCGGGCGGCTGACGGTTACTCGGCCAGCCGATCATTACCCTCGGTAACTCAAGTCACCGAGAGTTCATCGAATTGCCCTCTCCGTGAGACAAGCGGAGGGGGCAATTCTGCATGGTTGAGCACGGTACAGTTGGGGAACCCGCTCCCGGTTTCCCCGCCGGGTGCTCTGAGTTCCTGCCGTAGGCCGATAAGAAGTAGCCAAAGTAGGCAGGGTTTTTGAGCCATTCGCTCCTTTTGCAGGGCCCGACTTGCCCTGAATTCGGATGAATTCTCCGTACATTCCCGACCGGTCGTGCCCGGAATTCTCGTCCGATTGACCTGTTGCAGACGGCAGTTGGACAGATACATTCAGCCGCGGTCGACGCGTTCCGGCGCACGCCCCCAACCGTTGGGGGGTGAGGTCTGACCCGGGTCCGCGAAGTGTGGATCTGTGCAAGGGCCAGTAATAGGGGAGTTAGGCATGGCTCAGGGCACCGTCAAGTGGTTCAACGCGGAGAAGGGGTACGGCTTCATCGCGGTCGACGGTGGTGCGGATGTTTTCGTCCACTACAGCGCGATTCAGATGGACGGCTACCGCACCCTGGAAGAGGGCCAGCGGGTCGAGTTCGAGATCTCGCAGGGTCAGAAGGGGCCGCAGGCGGACATGGTCCGACTGGCCGGCTGAAGAACGCGCCGACGACTGAACTGTTCGACGTGTCGAGGGGCTCGTATCCCGGTTCGGGGTACGAGCCCCTCGGTTTGCCCGGGGCGGGGGCGCGCGGGCGCGCCCTGGTCAGCCCGCGTTCACCTGAGTACCCCCTCGCGCCCACCCGCCACCCGGCCGCCACCCCTCAACGAGCCCGCTCCGCGGGCGCACCTCGCGCCCACCCGCCACCCGGCCGCCACCCCTCGACGAGCCCGCTCCGCGGGCGCACCTTGCACTCGGAGGGGGCGAGTGCTAATCATTGGCGTTAGCACTCTGAAGGTGAGAGTGACAAAAGAAGGACCGGGTCGGTGAGGCCGCGGACCGGGTGGGGCAAGGAACCTCCGGCCGGGGCCGTCCGTCGCGGGCGCGGGCGCGGTCCGAAGTAATCACCCCCAGTCCTGGAGGGACCACTTCACATGGCCAAGATCATCGCGTTCGACGAGGAGGCGCGGCGTGGCCTCGAGCGCGGCATGAACCAGCTCGCGGACGCCGTCAAGGTGACCCTCGGCCCGAAGGGCCGCAACGTCGTCCTCGAGAAGAAGTGGGGCGCCCCCACGATCACCAACGACGGTGTCTCCATCGCCAAGGAGATCGAGCTCGAGGACCCGTACGAGAAGATCGGCGCCGAGCTGGTCAAGGAAGTCGCCAAGAAGACGGACGACGTCGCCGGTGACGGTACGACCACCGCGACCGTGCTCGCCCAGGCGCTGGTCCGCGAGGGCCTGCGCAACGTGGCCGCCGGTGCCAACCCGATGGCCCTGAAGCGCGGTATCGAGAAGGCCGTCGAGGCCGTCTCCGCCGCCCTGCTCGAGCAGGCGAAGGACGTCGAGACCAAGGAGCAGATCGCCTCCACGGCCTCCATCTCCGCCGCCGACACCCAGATCGGCGAGCTGATCGCCGAGGCCATGGACAAGGTCGGCAAGGAAGGCGTCATCACCGTCGAGGAGTCGCAGACCTTCGGTCTCGAGCTGGAGCTCACCGAGGGCATGCGCTTCGACAAGGGCTACATCTCGGCGTACTTCGCCACCGACATGGAGCGTATGGAGGCCGTCCTCGACGACCCGTACATCCTGATCGCCAACCAGAAGATCTCCTCGGTCAAGGACCTGCTCCCGCTGCTGGAGAAGGTCATGCAGTCGGGCAAGCCGCTGCTGATCATCGCCGAGGACGTCGAGGGCGAGGCCCTGTCGACCCTGGTCGTCAACAAGATCCGCGGCACCTTCAAGTCCGTCGCCGTCAAGGCCCCGGGCTTCGGTGACCGCCGCAAGGCCATGCTCGGCGACATCGCCATCCTCACGGGCGGCGAGGTCATCTCCGAGGAGGTCGGCCTCAAGCTGGAGAACGCGACCCTGGACCTCCTGGGCCGCGCCCGCAAGATCGTCGTCACCAAGGACGAGACCACCATCGTCGACGGCGCCGGCTCCTCGGAGCAGGTCAACGGCCGGGTGAACCAGATCCGCGCCGAGATCGAGAACAGCGACTCGGACTACGACCGCGAGAAGCTGCAGGAGCGCCTGGCGAAGCTGGCCGGCGGCGTGGCCGTCATCAAGGCCGGTGCCGCCACCGAGGTGGAGCTCAAGGAGCGCAAGCACCGCATCGAGGACGCCGTCCGCAACGCGAAGGCCGCCGTCGAGGAGGGCATCGTCGCCGGTGGTGGCGTGGCCCTGCTGCAGGCCTCCCAGGTCTTCGAGAAGCTGGAGCTCGAGGGCGACGAGGCCACGGGTGCCGCCGCGGTCAAGCTGGCGCTCGAGGCCCCGCTGAAGCAGATCGCCGTCAACGCCGGCCTCGAGGGCGGCGTCGTGGTGGAGAAGGTGCGCAACCTGACCCCGGGCCACGGCCTGAACGCCGCGACCGGCGAGTACGTCGACCTGGTCAAGGAAGGCATCATCGACCCGGCGAAGGTGACCCGTTCCGCCCTGCAGAACGCCGCCTCCATCGCCGCGCTGTTCCTCACCACCGAGGCCGTCATCGCCGACAAGCCGGAGAAGGCCGCCGCGCCCGCCGGTGGCGGCATGCCGGGCGGTGACATGGACTTCTGATCAACCCCGGTTGATCGACCGTCCTTCAGACCGAGGGCGGCACCCCCTTCAGACAGGGGGTGCCGCCCTCGGGCGTGCCCGGGATCACACGCGGGGCCGCCCGCGTGCCGGAATGCCATACCGACCGGACGGGTTGTCTTCTACGCACAGGTATCGATGCATGCGCACATACCAGCTGGTTTCCCCCAGTCCGATCCCTGCCGAGGAGCTCTCCCACGTGACTGCCCCCGCCTCCGCCTCCCGAGCGGCCCAGATCCTGTCCCGTCCCGTCACGCTGAACGGCCTGACCGTCCCGAACCGGATCGTCATGGCGCCCATGACCCGACAGTTCTCGCCGGGCGGCGTCCCCGGCGAGAACGTGGTCTCGTACTACGAGCGCCGCGCAGCCGCCGGCGTCGGTCTGATCGTCACCGAGGGCACCTATGTGGGCCACGACTCGGCCGGTCAGAGCGACCGCGTCCCACGCTTCCACGGCGAGGGGCAGCTGGCCGGCTGGGCCAAGGTGGCCGAAGCGGTGCACGCGGCCGGCGGGACGATCGTGCCGCAGCTGTGGCACATCGGCATGGTGCGCAGGCAGGGTCAGCCGCCGTTCGCGGACGCGCCCGCCGTCGGCCCCTCCGGACTGCGCCTCGACGGCACCGAGGGTGCCGGCGAGGCGATGACCCGGCAGGACCTGGACGATGTCATCGGCGCGTTCGCCGAGGGTGCCGCCGCCGCGGAGCGGATCGGCTTCGACGGCGTCGAGTTGCACGGCGCCCACGGCTATCTGCTCGACCAGTTCCTGTGGTCGGGCACCAACCGGCGCACCGACGCGTACGGCGGCGACCCGGTGGCCCGCACGAAGTTCGCCGCGGAGATCGTGGCCGCCGTGCGGGAGGCGGTCTCGCCGCACTTCCCGGTCCTCTTCCGCTACTCGCAGTGGAAGCAGGAGGCCTACGACGCCCGGCTCGCCGAGACCCCGGACGAGCTGGAGGCGATCCTGACCCCGCTGGCCGCGGCAGGTGTCGACGTCTTCCATGCCTCCACCCGCCGGTACTGGCTCCCGGAGTACGAGGGTTCCGACCTCAACCTCGCGGGCTGGACCAAGAAGCTGACCGGCAAGCAGGTGATCACCGTCGGCTCGGTGGGCCTGGACGGCGACTTCCTCAAGGGCTTCCAGGGCGAGGGCGCCCCTCTCAAGGGGATCGACGACCTCCTGGACCGCCTCGAGCGCGACGAGTTCGACATGGTGGCCGTCGGTCGCGCGCTGCTCCAGGACCCGCAGTGGGCCCGGAAGGTCCTCGAGGGCCGCTTCGACGAGCTGAAGCCCTACGACGCCGCAGCCCTGAAGACCCTGCACTGAGCGACCCGCGCCGCCCCGCGTCCCGAGCGGCGCGGGGTGGCCGCGCGTCCGGACGGAGAACGCCGAGGCCCCGTTTTTAGCTTGCTTAAGTCAATCAATCGGATTAAGGTTGCCTGAGTCAAGCACGCCTGCACTCCGACGGAGGCGCCCTCCCATGTCCGACGCACCCACCCGGCCCGCCGGAGCATCCCCAGCACCCGGGTCGAACCTCCTGGTCGTGGTGCTCGCCTTCGGCGGCATCGTGGTCTCGCTGATGCAGACCCTGGTGATTCCCATCGTCCCGGAGCTGCCCAAGCTCCTGAACGCCTCGTCGGCGGACACGGCCTGGGCCGTCACCGCGACCCTGCTCGCCGCCGCCGTCGCCACCCCGGTGATGGGCCGGCTGGGCGACATGTACGGCAAGCGCCGCATGCTGCTGGTCGGGCTGGCCATGCTGGTGCTGGGCTCGGTCACCGTGGCACTGAGCGACGGCCTGACGCCGGTGATCGTGGGACGCGCCCTCCAGGGACTGGCGTCCGGCGTCATCCCGCTCGGCATCAGCATCATGCGCGACGAACTGCCCGCCGAGCGGCTGGGATCGGCTACCGCGATGATGAGCGCCTCCCTCGGGGTCGGTGGCGCCCTCGGTCTGCCGACCGCCGCGGTGATCGCCGAGAACTTCGACTGGCACGTGCTGTTCTGGACCTCGGCGGTGCTCGGTGCGGTCGCGGCCGTGCTCGTCCTGGTCTTCGTACCGGAGTCGGCGGTGCGCAGCGGCGGCCGCTTCGACGTGCTGGGCGCCCTCGGCATGGCGGCCGGTCTGGTCTGCCTTCTGCTGGCGGTCTCCAAGGGCGCCGACTGGGGCTGGAGCGGCGGCACCACGCTCGGCCTGTTCGCAGCGGCCGTCGTGATCCTGGTGGTGTGGGGCTTCTTCGAACTGCGCATCGAGCAGCCGCTGGTTGACCTGCGCACCACGGCCCGCCGTCAGGTGCTGGTCACCAACCTGGCCTCGGTGGCGCTCGGCTTCGGCATGTTCGCCATGTCCCTCGTCATCCCCCAGCTTCTGCAGCTGCCCGCGGCCACCGGCTACGGCCTCGGCAAGTCCCTGCTGACGGCCGGCCTGGTCATGGCACCCTCCGGCCTGGTGATGATGGCCACGGCCCCGGTCTCCGCCGCCGTCTCACGCGCCAAGGGACCCAAGGTCACCCTGATGATCGGCTCGCTGATCGTGGCCGCCGGCTACGGAATCAACATCCTGCTGATGGACCAGGTCTGGCACTTCGTGCTGGTCTCCTGTGTCATCGGCGCCGGTGTCGGCTTCACCTACGGTGCGATGCCCGCCCTCATCATGGGCGCCGTGCCCGCGTCCGAGACCGGGGCGGCCAACAGCCTCAACACTCTGATGCGGTCCATCGGTACGTCCACCGCGAGCGCCGTGGCCGGCGTCATCCTCGCCCACATGACCACCACTCTCGGGCCCGTCACCCTGCCCGCGGAGAGCGGCTTCAAGACCGTCCTGGCCATCGGCGCCGGTGCCGCACTGCTCGCCTTCGCCGTGGCGTCCTTCATCCCGCGCCGCGGCCCGGCCGACGAGCGGTCCTCGTCCGCCACGGGAGCAGGCGCGCAGGAACCGGCAGGTGAGGTCTCCGGCGCCACGTCGTGACGCTGCTTCGGCAGGAATGCGCAGGCCGGCGGCGCATGAGGTACCGGGTACCTCATGCGCCGCAGAGCCGGGCGGGGGCCCTCACCGCTCTCCGGCTGGAGAAGGCTGCGGACCGGGGTCAGCTCCCCGCCTTGTCCAGCGCCAGGCGCAGCCGCCCCCCGCTCTCCGCGAGCAGCCGGGCCGCCGACGGTCCGTCCACATCGCCCAGGATGGTCAGGATCGCGTTCTTGACCTCGCCGCCGGTGGCGGCCAGGGCGTGTTCGATCTCCTCGTCCGCCGCGCCGGTGGCCAGGGCCACGATGCGGCGGGAGCGGGCCCGCAGCTTGTCGTTGGAGGCACGGACGTCGACCATCAGGTTCCCGTACGTCTTGCCCAGCCGGATCATCGTGATCGTCGAGAGCATGTTGAGGACCAGCTTCTGCGCGGTGCCCGCCTTCAGACGCGTCGAGCCGGTCACCAGCTCGGGTCCGACGACGATCTCGATGCCGTGGTCGGCGGCGGCCGCGAGCGGGCTGTCCGCGTTGCAGGACAGGCCGACCGTGAGTGCGCCGTGCGCCCGGGCGTGTTCCACCGCCGCGACGGCGTACGGCGTACGGCCCGAGGCGGAGACGCCGACCAGCGTGTCACGGTCCGTCAGCCCCAGCGCATCGAGATCTTCGGCCGCGAGTTCCCGGGAGTCCTCCGCCCCTTCGACCGAGGTGACCATCGCGCCGGGGCCGCCCGCGATCAGGCCCACCACCTGCGAGGGGTCCGTGTTGAAGGTCGGTGGGCACTCGGAGGCGTCCAGGATGCCGAGCCGTCCCGCGGTGCCCGCGCCCGCGTAGACGAGGCGGCCACCGCGGGCCATCCGCTCGGCGATGTCGTCGATCGCGGCGGCGATCTGCGGGAGCCGGGCGGCCACCGCGGCCGGCACGGTCGCGTCCTCGCCGTTCATGATCTTCGCGATCTCCAGCGTCGGGAGCTGGTCGATCTCGGCCAGTTCGGGCCGGAACGCCTCGGTGGTCAGCGTCTCCAGCTCGGCTCGGAGATCGCGGGGGCGGGACGAGGGGGTCATGACGGACCGCTCTTTCCGGTGCGTGTGGTGTCGCGCCCTCGCTGGCGCGCCGGGAACTGCGTGACCGGCCATGGGACCCGCGGCCGTACTGCCTCGTTCGGTCCCGGCCTCCCGCGGAGCGTCACCGCTTCGTTCCGCCGCGTGGGCGGTGACGGTGCGCCAGGGCCTCGTACGAGGCGGACAGGGCGGGCGCCGCGGTCTCGTACGTCCGTTGCGCCACGCCGACGAACAGGCAGTCCACGACCAGGAGTTGGCTGGTACGCGAGGACATCGCGGCCGGCCTGAGCTCGCTCTCGCGCGCCGTGGACGTGGTGAGGATGTGATCGGCGTACTGCGTCACGGGCCCGTCCGGACGGCCGGTGATCGCCACGGTCGTCGCGCCGTGCTCGAAGGCCACGCGCAGCGGCTCGATCACGTCGCCGGTGGAGCCGGAGTGGGTGATCGCGATCGCCACGTCCTTCGCGCGCAGCTGCACGGCGTTGGTGACCGCGAGATGGGGGTCGTTGGGCGCATGCGCTATGAGCCCTATGCGCAGCAGTTTCTGGACGAGGTCCTGGGCGACGAGCCCGGACGCCCCGATGCCGTACACGTCGATGCGGCGAGCGGTGGCGAGCGCCGCGACCGCGGCTCCGAGCTGCACGGTGTCGATTCCGGCCGCCGTGTCCGCGAGGGTCTGCTGCTCGTCGTAGGCGAGCTTGGCGACGACGTCCCCGATGGAGTCGTCGACGGCGATGTCGGCGGTGACGGCCGGGGCGCGGCCCGACTGCTGATGGGCGGCGAGTCCGGCGAGGGCGAGCCGCAGGTCGCGGTAGCCGGGATAGCCGAGGAGTCGGGCCGTGCGGACGACGGTTGCCTCGCTGGTCCCGGTCAGTTCGGCGAGCCCGGTCACCGTGAGGGCCGCGCAGCCGGCCGGGTCACCGGCGACCGCCTCGGCGACGCGCTGCATGGACCGGGTCATCGAGGGTGCGAGGGTCCGCACCTTTGCGGAGAGCGCGGCGGGGGCGGGCGGCGCCTCCGGGCCCACGGACCCCGGGAAAATTCCCTTCACATCCTGGGACACGAAGTGAAAGATATTTTCCGTTCGGACGTCGGGTCAAGAGTGCGCACAATAGGTGCATGGACCCCATCAGCCCCCTGGAGCAGGCCTTGCACGCTGCTCGCGCCCTCGTGCTGGCCGATCTGGTCGCGGGCGAGGTCGCCGAGGCGGACGTCGTCTCGATCGTCGAGGACTCCGTCGCACAGCGTCGATGGTGGGTCGAACAGTGGCCGGACGGTGCGGAGTACGTGGCGGGACTGGTCGCTCAGGACGTCCAGGACGCACTGCTGGAGCGGTACGGGCGCTGGCCTCTGTGCCCCGTCTGCGGCACCGGCGACCCGCACGCTCTCGACGTCGAGCCGGAACTCGGCCCCGATCCGCACTGGGTGTGCTCCCAGGCGGGCGTGAAGGTCGCGGCGGTCGGCTCTCTCGCGCAGGCGACGGGCGGGATGCCGTCCTCGTGACGATCTATGTCGACCCTCCCACCTGGCCGGGCCACGGCCGTATGTGGTCGCACCTGATCAGCGACGTCTCGTTCGAGGAACTGCACGCGTTCGCCGAGAAGCTGGACCTACCGCGCCGCGCCTTCGAACGCGACCACTACGACCTCCCGTCCGACCGGTACGCGGACGTGGTGCGGGCCGGGGCGGTGGAGGTCAGAAGCCGCGACGTGGTGCGGCTCCTGCACGCGTCCGGGCTGCGCAGGCGCAAGGGCCGCGTTCCCGGGCTCAGCCGTCCAGTGCGAACGCGTAGCTCTGCTCGTCCTCACTCACACGGGTGAACCCGGCCCGTGTGACCACGCCCTGCGAGGGGATGTTGGCCCGGTCGACGGTCGCGAGGAGGGTCCGCACGCCGCGCCCGGCCAGCGCCCAGGCCGCGAGGGCGCGCAGCGCCTCGGTGGCGTAGCCGTTCCCCCGGGCGCCCTCGACCAGGTCGTAGCCGACCTCCACGCGGCCCTCCTCGTCCGGGTGACCGTGGAAGCCCATGCTCCCGACGGCCCGGCCGTCCTCGGTCCGCACGAGCACGAACACCCCCCACTCCGGCCGGTGCACCCCCGCCGCGTACGCCTTCAGGAGCATGCCGGCCGCGTCGCGCGTGCCCTCGAAGGGGCCGCCGTCGAGCCACTCGAAGCCGCCCGTCCCGCCCAGACGCAGATCGGTGGCGGCCGCCGGAGTGACGCCCTGAAGAGTGATTCGTGCGGTGGGGATCACCGGGTTGTTGCTCCAGCGCCACTCGGTCACGGGGGCGCGTCCCGGCAGGTCGCCGCGGCCTGTGGCCCACAGGAGGGTGCGCCAGTGGTCGGGGTCGGGTCTCACGTGCGGGAAGAGCCGGGTCAGTACGTCCTCGCAGAGTTCGGCCGGCGGTTCGTACGCGAGTCCGAGGCCCTGCGCCATGTCGTGCGTGTGCAGCAGGACCTCGGCGACGCCCATCGCGGCGAACCCCTCCCGGTCCGCACTGCGGAAGGGGTAGGGGTGGAAGGCCCGCACCTGGCGGGGCGTGGTGGAGACGACGGCGGCGAGCAGCACTCCCGCGGTCGCGATCACCTGCAGTGCGCCCTCGTTGCCGGCGTCGTCCTCGAGCACGATGTCGAAGGGCACGTACGCGTCCTGCGCACGCCCCGCCAACTGCCCGGCGTACGCGAAGAGGTCACCCGCGATGTGCTCGGCGGTGCGGCGGCAGTCCCACTCGAGCCGCCCCGCCCTGACCTTGCTCCAGTCCCGGTCCACGCCGGCCCGCAACGCGGCCACGGCCCCCTCGACGGCTTCCGTCACCCGTTCCCCACCCATGCTCCGCATGCCGAGCAGGGTAGGCGGCGCCGGTTCTCAGAGCGACAGCATTTCCAGCTCGGACCCGATGTTGTACCGGGCTGTCGCCTCCCAGCGCTCCTGCCCGTACGGGGTCCTGAACAGCTGGGGCAGTTCCAGAAGTTGGCGGAGGACGGTGGCACGGCCCGCGCGGAAGGCGTCGTTCGGCACGAAGCCGTACTCCTCGCGGACGGCGGCCGTGTACGTGGCGTACGCGGACGGGGGCGAGGCGAGGATCGCCAGGTCGGCGTCGCACAGCACCTGGCCGTTGCGGTCGTCGTCGGCGGGGTCGTGGGTGACCGTGAGGCGCACCAGCCGGGCGACCTCGGCCGTCGTGGTCCGCGCCATCCCCGCCTCGGGGAGCGCGCGCTCGGCGAGGCGCGCGGAGCGCTCCTCGTTCTCCGAGCGGTCCGGCTGGTAGACCGCGTCGTGGAACCAGGCGGCCAGCCGCACGGCCTCCGGGTCGTCGGCGAACTCCGCCAGAACGTCGACGCGGTCCAGCACCGCCGCCAGATGCTCGACCGTGTGGTACCGGCGCTGCGGCTCCGACCAGCGGTGCAGCAGGTTGTCGGCGAAGGGCGCGGGGTCGGGCTCCGGGGCGCCCTTCCGCGCCGCGAGCAGAGTGCGCAGCCAACGGGAACGCAACGCGTCGAGATCGGTCATGCGGGCATTCTTCCGTGTTCCGAGGGCGGACCGCTGTGCCCGGCCGGCACGAACGGTGAGCGTCCGACGGCCCACCGGCCGGCCTGCGAGGACCAGCCGACTTCCGCGACCGTCCGCGCCCCGGGGACCGCCGGGCTACGTGATCTTCTCGCCCCCAACACCGCGCCGTCGTACCCTTGAATTGGACTAGACCTATAGTTGCTCCAGGGAACACCGATGGAAGGGGTCCTATGAGCACGCGTGCAGTCCTGGAGGTGATCGCCCTCGGTGTCGAGGACGCGGTCGCCGCCCAGGCCGGAGGCGCGGACCGCCTCGAGCTGGTCACCGACATCGCCGCCGACGGGCTCACCCCGCCCGCCGAGACCTTCGCGGGGATCCGCGCCGCCGTCGGTATCTCGCTGCGCGTGATGCTCCGGCTGCGGGACGGCTTCGCGGCCGGTGACGTCGAGGACCTCGTCCGGACCGCGCGCGAGCTGCGCGCTGCCGGTGCCGACGAGTTCGTGTTCGGTTTCCTGGGCGAGGACGGCAGCCCGGACCTCGATGCGGTGGAGCGGCTGGTCGCGGTGCTGGGGGGCTGCCGCTGGACCTTCCACCGCGCGATCGACCGGGCCGCCGACCGGGACGCCCTGCGCAAGCAGCTCGCCGATCAGCCGGGCCTGGACACCTATCTCACGGCGGGTTCGCCGGACGGCGTGGACGACGGGTTGCCCACACTCGTCACCGAGGCCGCGCGGCGCGGCGAGCCCGGCTACAACCAGCGGCTCCTCGTCGGCGGAGGCCTGCGTCTGGAGCACGTGCCCCGGCTGCGCGCCGCCGGGGTCGACGCCTTCCACATCGGCGGGGCGGCCCGCACCGACGGCTGGGACTCGCCGGTCTCCGTGGAGGCGGTCCGCGAGTGGCGTACGGCGGTCGACACCTGCCGGTGAGCCCCCTGGGCCCGCTGCCCGCGTGCCCCTGGCGCGGCAGCGGATACCACGGTCGGCGCGCGGACGCCGAACGATGTCCGGTCGCCGGGGCCCGGCTTCGCCGTCGGCCTGTGAGGGATTGGGGACCGGCCCGCGTGCCTTGGCAGCAGCGTCCACAGTCGGGCTCAGGGGCCGAGCGACCTCCCTGTCGCCGGGATGCGGCCCTTGGTGTTCGGTGTCGGAGGCCGGCTCTCCTGGTCGCCGGGTCGTGAGGGACCCGGGACCGGCGCGCGTGCCACCGGTCACGGTCGGGTGCAGGGGGCGGCGGTCTCCGGCTGCCAGGACAGCACACATAGACGCACGGTGCGGGAGGCCGCCCCCCTCGCCGTCCATCGGCCCCGCGCCCCCTTGAACGAACCAGGGTCCGCCGTACAACGCGATCACCGGAAGGCGACGGTGTTGCAGCGGGCCGACGCGGGTGTGTGTCCGGATCACGGCGGCGGGCGCCGGGTGGTGGGGCGGGCGCGGTGGCCGTCGCCGTCCTGTCGAGCAGCCCGTTCAGGCGAGCTGCGGCGGTAGGGGGGCCGCATGGGTGACGATCAGGCCCGAGACCGCTCGGGTGAGGGTCACGTACAGCCGGCGCAGCCCCGTTCGCTCGTCCGGTTCGCCGTCGACGACCGCCTGCGGTTCGTCGAGGACCACGTAGTCGTACTCCAGGCCCTTGGCGAGCGAGGCCGGGACCAGGGTCAGCCGGGTCTCCCGGGTCGTCTCCTCGCCCGGGCCGAGGTGGCCGATGCCCGCCGCGGCGAGCGCCTCGGCGAGCGACGGAACCCTGGCGTCGGCCGCGATCAGGCCGATCGAGCCCTCGTTGCGCAGTAACTCGGCGCAGGCGGAGACCACTTCGCCGGCCTCGCTGATCGGGCGGACCTGGAAGAAGCCCGGGTTCTCACGCACCGACGCCACCGGCGTCAGGCCCGGCGCGATGTGCGGCAGCAGCCGGGAGGCGTACGTGATCACGTCCGTCGGCACGCGGAAACCGGCCGTCAGCTCCTCGACCATCGCCTCCTGCTTCCCGAGGTGGGTGAGCGCCTCCTGCCAACTCCGCGTGGCCCAGGGGGTGGTGCCCTGGGCGAGGTCGCCGAGCACGGTCGCCGAACCGGTCGTGCAGCGGCGCCCGACCGCCCGGTACTGCATCGGGGAGAGGTCCTGCGCCTCGTCGAGCACGACGTGCCCGAGCGAGTGGGTGCGCTGGACGAGGTCGGTGGCCTCGTCGATCAGCACGGCGTCCGCGGGCGACCACTTGGCGGACTTCACCGAGCGCACCGGCTTCGCCCAGAGGATCGTCTTCCGCTCGTCCTCGTCGAGGATCCCGTCCGCGTGCACGGCGAGGAAGTCGGCGTCGGTGAGCAGCCGCAGGACCAGCTTCGCCGGGTCGACCGCCGGCCAGATCTCCTTGACCGCCGCCTTCACCGCGGCGCTGCGGGCCACGGCGTCCTGCACACGGTCGTCGGGTGCCTCTCCCGCCCGCTCCATCTGGACCAGTACGGCATGCGCGATCCGCTGCGGCAGGGCCTCGCGGGCGGCGCCGTAGCGGATGTCGCGGTCGAGCAACTCCCGCACGATCTCCTCGAGTTCGTACGCCGGCACACGCCAGCGGCGGGAGCCGCGCACCACCACGACGGGCTCGGTGGGCGTCGTCACGTGTGAGCGGACGGCGCGGCGGAGCACCTCGGCCAGGCGCGCGTCGCCCTTGACGACGGCGGCGGCCGCGGTGTCCGTGCCGCGGACCTCGACATGCGCGACCAGGTCGTCGACCGTCGCCTGCCGCACCTCGAGCTCGCCGAGCGCGGGCAGCACCTGCTCGATGTAGTGCAGGAAGGACTTGTTCGGCCCGATGACGAGGGTGCCGGTGCGGGCGAGCCGCTCGCGGTGCGCGTACAGAAGGTAGGCGACCCGGTGCAGACCGACGGCCGTCTTTCCGGTGCCGGGACCACCCTGCACGCAGACGCTTCCCGACAGTCCGGACCGCACGATCTCGTCCTGCTCGGGCTGGATGGTGGCCACGATGTCGCGCATCGGGCCGACGCGCGGGCGCTCGATCTCCTGCTGGAGCAGCTTGCTGACGGCGGTGGCCTCGCCGGGGTCGGAGAGGTGCTCGTCCTCGTACGCGGTGAGGTCGCCCCCGGTGTAGCCGAAGCGGCGGCGCAGCCCGATGTCCATCGGGTCCTTCTTCGAGGCCCGGTAGAACGGCTGGGAGACGGGCGCGCGCCAGTCGATGACCATCGGGTCGCCGTCGCCGTCGTGCACATGACGCCGGCCGATGTAGAAGCGCTCGCCGTCCGCTCCCTCCGCCTGATCGGCGCCCGGCGCGTGCAGGTAGTCGAGGCGGCCGAAGAACAGCGGGGTGTGGCTGAGATCGGCGAGGGCCTTGATGCGCTCGTCGATCTGCCGGGCGAGCACCTCGGCGTTGACCCAGTTCGCGGTGACGTCTCTGATGTCGAGGTTCTCGACGTCCTCGCGCATCGCGCGCAGCGCGGCCCGCGAGGCGGCGAGATGCGAGCGCTCACGGGAGAGGGGATCGGTCGCGGACGGGGCGGACAGGGGTGAGACGGGCTCGGGAGCAGACGGGGCGGACGGGGTGGACACGGAAAGGTGCCTCCGGGGCGGGCGGCGGGCCGGGCGGGGCGCGCGGGCGCACCGGCCGGGCGGCGCGGTGACGGGTGGCGGTGGTGCCGTCCGGTTTCCGTCCGGACGACGGCTCTCCGTGAAGGGAGGCAGGCAAGAGAGGAGATTCTAGGTGACGGGTGAATGGGTCGGCCAACGGTTTTTCCGGCGCCTCGGGGTCGCGTGTCCGCCCGCCCTAGGGGACGGCATCCCTCCGGAGGAGTGCACGGGCCCCGACCGGAGGGGGACGGGGAAGCCGTGCAGGTTACGTCCTTGGTCCGACGCCATTCGGGCCAGGCGGTTCCACCATGGAGACATGAGTGCAGGTACCTTCACCCCGGCCCGGCACGGGCCGCCGTCCGGCGCGACCGCCGTCGACGGCAACCGTCACCGCCATCGCCTCGGCGACGCCGTGCGCGCCGTCAAGGTGTTCCTCGGCGCCGCGATCGACGTGGTTCTCCTCGGCGAGTACGGCGAAGAGGCGGGCGTCCGCAGCAGCCGGTGACGGCGTCCGCGCGGCGCCCGAACGCACGGGCGGCACCGCCCGGAGTACGAGGTTCCGCTCCATGTCTGACGGAACGTGACCACTCGTACACCGTCTGTGGCTTCTTCTCCGGCTTCGCTCCGCGCTCTCGATCTCAGTTCTCGGCGAGCAGTTCGTCGGCGTCCACGATCCGGTACGCGTAGCCCTGTTCCGCCAGGAAGCGCTGGCGGTGGGCGGCGAAGTCCTGGTCGAGGGTGTCGCGGGCGACGACCGAGTAGAAATGCGCCTGATGGCCGTCGGCCTTGGGGCGCAGCACCCGTCCCAGCCGCTGCGCCTCCTCCTGCCGTGACCCGAACGTCCCCGACACCTGGATGGCGACGGTCGCCTCCGGCAGGTCGATGGAGAAGTTCGCGACCTTGGAGACGACGAGCACGCTGATCTCGCCCTCGCGGAAGGCACCGAAGAGCTTCTCGCGCTGTGCGTTGCTGGTCTCGCCCTTGATCACGGGCGCGCCCAGGTGCTCACCCAGCTCGTCCAGCTGGTCGATGTACTGCCCGATGACGAGGATCTGCTGCCCCGCGAAGCGCCGCACCAGGGCCTCCGTCACCTTCCGCTTGGTGTCGGTCGTGGCGCAGAACCGGTACTTCTCCTCGGTCTCCGCGGTGGCGTACGCGAGTCGCTCGGAGTCGGTGAGGTTGACCCGCACCTCCACGCAGTCGGCGGGCGCGATGTACCCCTGTGCCTCGATCTCCTTCCAGGGAGCGTCGAACCGCTTGGGGCCGATGAGGGAGAACACGTCCGACTCACGGCCGTCCTCCCGCACCAGGGTCGCCGTGAGCCCGAGCCGCCGCCGCGCCTGGAGGTCCGCGGTGAACTTGAAGACGGGCGCGGGCAGCAGGTGCACCTCGTCGTAGACGATGAGTCCCCAGTCCCGGGAGTCGAACAGCTCCAGGTGGGGGTAGACACCCTTCCGTTTGGTGGTGAGCACCTGGTAGGTCGCGATGGTGACCGGCCGGATCTCCTTGCGCGTACCGGAGTACTCGCCGATCTCGTCCTCGGTGAGCGAGGTCCGCTTCACCAGCTCGTGCTTCCACTGCCGTGCGGAGACGGTGTTGGTGACGAGGATGAGGGTGGTGGCCTTGGCCTGTGCCATGGAACCGGCGCCCACCAGCGTCTTGCCGGCGCCGCAGGGCAGGACCACGACGCCGCTGCCGCCGTGCCAGAAGTTCTCCACGGCCTGCTTCTGGTAGGGCCGCAGGGCCCAGCCGTCCTCGCGCAGTTCGATGGGGTGCGCCTCGCCGTCCACGTAACCGGCGAGGTCCTCGGCGGGCCAGCCCAGCTTGAGCAGCGTCTGCTTGATCTGCCCGCGCTCGGAGGGATGGACGGCGACCGAGTCCTGGTCGATCCGGGTCCCGACCAGCGGGGCGATCCGCTTCGAGCGCAGCACCTCCTCCAGGACGGGCCGGTCGGTGGTCGTCAGGACCAGCCCGTGCGCGGGGTGCTTGGTGAGGGTCAGCCGTCCGTACCGGTCCATGGTCTCGGCGATGTCGACCAGTAGCGCGTGCGGCACCGGATAGCGGCTGTACTGCACGAGCGCGTCCACGACCTGCTCGGCGTCGTGCCCGGCGGCCCGCGCGTTCCACAGTCCGAGCGGGGTCACCCGATAGGTGTGGATGTGCTCGGGTGCCCTCTCCAGTTCGGCGAACGGCGCGATGGCCCGACGGCAGTCGTCTGCCTGCTCGTGATCGACTTCGAGAAGCAGGGTCTTGTCGGACTGGACGATGAGAGGACCATTCACGCGCGGCACCCTTTCCCTGTGGCCAAACGTCCAGTGTGCCTCATCCGGGGGTGATCACGGCAGGGCATGGCGCATGGCCCACAGCCCCCATGTGCGGCTCCCGCCCGCCGATACGGGTCATGACCGACCGGAGCGGCGCGGTGCCCGGCGGGACGAGAAGCTCGCGGTCGCGGCCCGCCGACCGGGCCCGCCGACCGGGCCCGCCGGTCAGCCCTCGTCCGCCAGCTCCGCCACTCCCGTGATGCGGTGCAAGGGGTACGTCCGGACCTCGTCGGCCGTGTGGTCGTACGCCGTGACGAAGCCGCCCTCCACGCGGATGGGGCCGATGACCCGCTGGCTGGCGGTCCCCTCGGCGTTGACGTAGCCGATCCAGAGGGACTCGCCGGTGAGGACGGCGGCCTGCACGGTGGCCAGCGTCTCCGCGGAGGTGGTGCGGGGCAGGTCCCCGCTCGCGGTGGGGGCTCCCGTGGTCTTGCGCGGTGTCGTGGAGGCCAGGTCGCCGGCGCGGATGGCCCGCAGAGCCGCCGTGAGCAGGGTGGCGTCGGGCGGCGGGGGACCCTCCGGGACCGGCTCGGGCGCGGTGCGCGGTGGGGTGCGGTGGGCGTGGGCGCGGGTGATCAGGACGTCGCCCTCCGCCGACTCGGCGGCCGGCGCGAGGCCCAGCGCGCGCAGGCCTTCGAGGAGTGCCGCGGGGTCGGTCTGGGCGGCCAGGACCGTCGGGGCCAGCCGGCGCAGGCGCAGGGCGGCCGAGCGCTTGTCGGCGAGGATCTCGTTCAGCAGGGCGTCGTCGTCGCAGCGCACATACGCCGAGGCGGCGCCCACGCGCAGGTGCCCGTGTTTGCGGGCCACGTCGTCGATCAGGTACGCGAGCGGCTGCGGAACCGGGGTGCGGGAGTGCGCGGCGAGGAACGCGTGCAGGTCGGACGCGGTCCGTCCGGCGTCCAGGGCGCGGCGCACGGAGGCGGGCGTGAACCGGTACACCGTCGCGCCGCCCTTGGACTCGACGTCGGCGAGCACATCGAGCATGTCGGCCAGCGGCCGCTCCAGCGGCCCGGGTGCCACCGCCGTCAGATCCGCCTGGAGCAGGACGTGGTCCAGGGGTTCGGGCAGCAGGGGGGCGAGCAGACGCGCGGCGCGGGAGGCCGCCGCGCCCTGTTCGGCGGCGCTGAGGGGGACATGGGGGGTGGGGCGGTGGTGCTGCCGGTGGACGGGGAGCTTGTCGCCCGGGCCGGCCGCCTCGGCGGGCGGTGCGTGGTCCGCGGGCGCGGGCGCACCGATCAGGGCACGGCCTTGCGCGGACAGGGCCCCGCGGCCGGTGACGCCCAGCAGCTCCGCCTCCGACAGGGTCCACTGGGCGAGGCGGGTGCGCAGATCGTCGGCCGTGGGCCGGTCGGCGCGCGGGGGGCGTTCCCAGCGCAGGCGGGCCAGGACCGATTCCGGGGCGGCGGAGGCACCCTCGGGGAGCCCGGCGAGCAGGGTGAGGACCCGGTGGCGGACCTCGGGCGCGGCCGAGCGGTCGAGGCCGGGACCGAGCGCGGAGAGCGTACGGTCCTTGGCGTCGCGACCGCCGACGAGCCCGGGGGTGCGGGTCGCGTCCAGCCAGGCGGTGACGAGCCGGGTCCAGCGTTCGGCGGCGGGCAGCTCCCGCCACTCGTCGTACGCCGGGGTCGCCGCGTACCGCTCGTCGGCCTCGCCGTCCGACGCCAGCAGGCCCGCCGTGTAGGCCAGTTCGACCCAGAAGGCGGCCACGGGCTCGGACACGTCGAGTGCCACGGCCGTCCGCTTGAGGTCCCGCACGCTCAGCCCGCCCGCGCGCAGTACCGAAGGGCCGCCCTCGTCCCAGTCCTTCAGCAGTTCCTCGACGGTCGCGAGCGCGGTGTAGGCCTGGCCCGCCGCCGTCGCGTCCACGATCTGCGGGCGGTGCGTGGCGGCGGCCTCCACGGCGGGTGGCAGCGGCTCGGTGTGCCGGTGGGCGCGGCCCGAACGCAGATGCAGGGCCACCTCGCGGGGCAGGACGACGGTGCCGGGAGCGGTGGGCAGCAGCAGACCCCGGTCCAGCAGCCAGCGCAGCCGCGCCGCGGGATCGGGGGTGACCTGGCCGTAAGGGGGTCCCCACACCAGCCGGGACAGCACCTCGAGGGACTCGGCGGGGGCTGTCTCGAGGAGCGCGGCCATGCGCGCGCGGTCCGTGAACAGGGCGGTGAGGGAGGCCACGGCGGAGACGGCGTCGTGGGTGGTCGGCAGCCCGGCGGTGGTCAGGAGTTCCTGGATACGGCCCGGGGACATGCCGGCCGTCGTCTCGGCGGCGGTGGGGCCGAGGCCGGTGGGGGAGGGGTGCTGCGGGGACGGGGCGAGCAGTTCCCGGGCCGTGCGCACGAGCCGGAGCCGCTCGTCGGCGCCCCACACCAGGGCCTGCTCGCGCAGCGTGGCGAGCGCGCGCGGGAAGGCCTCGGCGACCGCGGGGTCGCCCTCCGCGCCGCCGTCACCGGCCATCAGGCCCAGCAGTTCGGCGTACGTGGCCGGGTCCCCGGCGACGGCCAGGGCCTCCGCGGTCTGCTGGGCGAACCGGTCCAGACGCTCCAGCGCCCGCACCACGCTCGCCCGGGTGGCGGCCCGCGTGGCGAGCTGGGTGAGGTCGGTGGGGACGGGGGTGATGAGGTCCGGGCGGGCGCGAAGGAGAGCGGACAGGGAGGCGTCGTCCCGCGCGCGCAGCGACTCGGCCAGCGAACGCGGGGCGGCGGCGCCGCTTCCCGTGGCCGACGAGTCCTTGCGTGAGCGCTCCTCGGGGGTCATCCGGTCCACGGTAGCGGGTCATGTCACGGTGGTGCCGAGGACGGCACGGTTCAGCCCGGTCGTGCGCCACGGGCCCGTCCGGCGATCGAGGACGCGGGCGGCGCCCGGGCCCGTCGGGCCCGGGGCGGAGCGCCCGGAGAGGGCATGCGCGGGATACGGTACGGGGTGAAATCGGCCCACCCCGGAGGGGTTTCGTGGGGATCGAGAGCGACCAACTGGTCTTCGACTATCTGAGCCGGGTCGGCGACGTGGCCCAGCAGCGCCAGCTGCCGTCGGCCGCGCGGATGCGGCTCGTGTCCGACCTGCGCAACGAGATCGACCGTCGGCGCGCGAAGTCCCCGGTCGACAGCCCGGCCGCGGTCCGCCGCATCCTCGCCCGCCTCGGCACACCGGACGAGGTCGTCGCCGCCGCGTCCGACGACTCCGCACCCGGCGGCTCGGTGAGCCGTCCCGCCGCCGTCCCCCTTCAGCGCGCCGACGACTCCGGGGACCGGCCCAAGGGGCTGCGGCGCGTCGTGCCCCGGCCACGGTCCGCAGATCCCGCAGGCACCTTCCGCAACACGCCGTCCCCGCCCCATCTCGCCGGTGCGGACGAACTGGGCGACAGCGCCGCCGTGCCGGACTGGTGGCGGGTCGACGGCCCGCGCGGCGGCGGGTTCGACCTCGGTGACGCCGTGCCCGGGTTCGTCGGCGGCGTGGAGATCCCCGAACTGCTGAAACCGCCGCCGGCCGACCCGCCGAAGCCGCAGGGCGGCCAAGCCGAGGACCCGGAGCCGGCCATGGAGGCCGCCCCCGCGGCCGAGGACACCGCGGCGCCGCGCCGTCGGCTGCTCCGGCTCACCGGCCGGCGCAACCCGCTGCTTCTCCTGGCCGCCGGGCTGCTCGTCGCGGGCGCGGTGCTCGGCAGTTGGATCGCCCTCGGTCTCGGCTGGCTCATCGCAGGGGCGTCCCGCCGGCTGACGCGGGCCGAGTCCAAGTGGGCGGTCGTGGGCATGCCGAGCCTGGCCGCGGCCGCCGGCATCGTCTGGATCTGGGGCCGCACCGACGGCCGCTGGGGCGACCCGATCGCCCAGGGCCATATGAACGACGCGGTGGTGCAGACCTGGCCGTGGGTGGTCCGGGGCGCCGCCGTCGCCTCCGCCCTGTACCTGGCCTGGCGGTCACAGCGGGTCAGATGAGGCGGCGGCGCCGCGGCGCGGGGCGACGGCCGGAGCCCCGTGTCCTCGGGCACGCCCTCCTGGGACAATCACCCATATGACCTCTCGCGCCCTCACCGTCGGCTTCGACCTGGACATGACGCTGATCGACTCCCGGCCCGGAATCCACGCCTGCTACCAGGCGCTTTCCGCGCGTACGGGGACGTATATCGACGCCGATCTGGCGATCACCCGGCTCGGGCCGCCGCTGGAGGACGAACTCGTCCACTGGTTCCCGGCGGACGGGATCGCCGCCACCGCGGACCTGTACCGGGAGATGTATCCCGCCATCGCCATCGCCGCGACGCCCGCCATGCCCGGCGCCCGTGAGGCGATCGAGGCGGTACGGGCGGCCGGTGGACGCGCGATCGTCGTCACCGCCAAGTTCGAGCCGAACGCCAAGCTGCACCTGGAGCACCTCGGTATCGAGCCCGACGCGGTGATCGGCGACCTGTGGGCGGAGCAGAAGGCGGAGGCACTCGTCGAGCACGGCGCCGCCGTCTACGTCGGCGACCACATCGGGGACGTCCGGGGCGCCCGCAGCGCCGGCGCCCTCTCCGTCGCCGTCGCCACCGGGCCCTGCACCGCCGACGAGTTGCGGGCCGCGGGCGCCGACGTCGTCCTCGCCGGCCTCACCGAGTTCCCCGCCTGGCTGACGGCGTACACGTCCCGGTAGCGGCCGGGCTCGGTCCGAGGCGCTAGGAACGGGCCCCGCGCGCTCGCCGGCGGCCCTCCGCGATCGACTGGAACACACCCGCCCCGGCCATCAGGAAGCCGGCGGCCATGAGCATGCTCAGGCCGAACATGTAGGTGGGGAAAGGCTTCGTTCCGAGCAGGAACGGGGCGACCGTGACCAAAGTGGCCACCGTTCCGACGAAGAACACGATGGCACCGGCACGGATCAGGCGGTCGCCGGCCGCGGCGGAATTCGCTTGGGTTTTGTCACGCACCGGACCAGGGTAGTTCCCAGCGCGAGGAACCACTCGGCGACGTCTTGTCACCGGGCCCCGGACCATTAGCCTTGGTACCGGTGGGTCCGTGCGGCCCGCTGCAGTGCTATCCAGAGCCGTTTACCGAAACACTTTGCAGACGCAGTTTCCGACGAGTACGAGGGCGAGCAGACGTGCCTACCGGCAAGGCCTAGTCGGTTACTTAGGCACACAGAGAGCGCTACGCTCCTCCCATGACTCCTGGTCTTCGCTACCTCGCATGTCTCCGCCTGTCAGCCGACTCGGACGGCTCTACGTCCATCGAGTGGCAGCGTGGCGTGATCCGGCACCATGTGAGCGCTCCTCACCTGTCCGGTGCCCTGGTGGGAGAAGCAGAGGACACCGACGTCTCAGGCTCCCTGAGCCCCTTCAAGCGGCCGAAGCTGGGGAAGTGGCTCACGTCCAAGGCTGATGAATTCGACGTGATCATTGCAGCCAAGATGGACAGGCTTACCCGCCGCTCTATGCACTTCAATGAGCTGCTGGAGTGGGCTCAGGAAAACGGCAAGTTCATCGTCTGCGTAGAAGAGGGATTCGACCTGAGCACCCCTCAGGGAAAGATGATGGCTCGGATGACAGCCGTCTTTGCTGAGGCTGAGTGGGACACCATTCAGGCACGCATCATCAACGGCGTACAGACGCGCCTGGAGAACCGTTCTTGGCTCGTAGGTGCTCCCCCGACCGGATACCGGATCAAGGAAGTTGAGGGAGGCAAGAGGAAGATCCTGGAGATTGACCAGGAGTTCTACCCCTACGTAGAAGAGATCTTCCGGCGAGTCACTGAGGGACAGTCCACACACCGGATCGCACGTGACTTCAACGGCCGTGGCGTACTCACCTGGGGAGATCACCTCAGGAAGTTTAAGGGGAAAGCCACCAAGGGAACTCAGTGGCAATCCACGATCATCAACAAGTTCATCCGTTCCCCCTGGGTTCCCGGTGTCTACACCTACAAGGGAGAGGCTGTTCTAGATGACCAGGGAGAGCCGGTAATCCTCCCTGAGAAGCCTCTTACGTCCATGGATGAATGGACAGACCTGGTGGACAGGATCAAGCCCGCAGAGAAGCCTGAGGGAGCCTCTACAGGGAGCCGTAACGGCGCTAAGAGTCTCCTGTCCGGCGTAGCCCATTGCGGTGAATGCGGAGCGCCCGTTACCTCTCTCCTGGGCTCTGGCCACACCAAGAAAGACGGTACGAAAGTTCCTGGTCACAGGTACTACCGGTGTTCCAACAAGTTCAAGGGTGGAGCTTGTAAGGGAGGTCTCTACGTCCGGGCAGATGCACTGGATGCATGGGTAGACCAGGAGATCCGGGGGAGCGTTGGCCAGTGGGACATGTATGAGCGAGCCGGTACCGGTCCGTCTCAGGCAAGGGAACTCCAGGAGACCAAAGCACGCCTAGACAAGCTGGAAGCTGACTTCATGTCCGGGAAATACGATGGGGAGGGACAGGAAGAGTCCTACTGGCGTATGCACAAGAGCCTTTCCGGAAAGGTCGCTCTCCTGGCAAAGGCTGAGGAGGAGAGGACTCATCCAGAGCTACGCGCTACCGGTAAGAAGTACGGGGAAGTCTGGGAAGCCAAAGACCAGGAAGACCGTAGGGAGTTCCTGCGTACCTACTCGGTCAAAGTCTGGGCATGGGACAAGGGAACGGACGGGAGCGCAGCAGGAATGGTCATGGATCTGGGGGACATCCAGACCATGGCTCAGGAACTGGGCTTGACCAGCGGGAAGAAGAAGATGACGCGACTCCAGATCAGCCACAACGTCTCTCACGAACAGCGGTTCAATCTCCTCTGAGCCTCCGAGGATACCGAGAGAGCCCTAGGACACTCTGGATACTTACCAGGGCTTCCCGGGGCTCTTTCTGTGGCTTCTGGAGGCATCTTCCGGATACTGCTCCCATGACTGATCAGACTTTCTCGTGAATGGCCAGGCACCACCAATTCTTGGTAAAGCTTCTCGAAGGTAGGGGGTCGACTAGAGCCCCTAGGCGCCTCCATGCAGCGCCCAGGGGCTCTCAGACTGGGTGGCTACTCCCCCTCTTCCTCGTAGTCCGGAAGCCTCTCGCCCCGGCTCTCGCAGACGTTCAGTACGTCCGTAAGGCTCTCGATGAGCCGTCCGGCGATCCACCTCAGCTCATCTGCGGTGAGCTTGGCTTCCTCGGCGACCATGGGCCGCGCCAATTCCACGATGACTACGGCTGTTTCGATCTGCTGGCTCTCGATCCTGTCTGCCAAGAGACAGGGGCGTAGGAGTGCCATCGGTGACCAAATGTGCGCGCTTCCCCTCTGGTCCACTCCAGGGGAGCAACCTGATGTGGCTACGCTCTGCCCTATCGACTCGTAGCAGTCGGTCACGCCCCCGGATCTCTCACCAGGTCGCGGGGGTCCTTGCTGAGCCGAGATCACGCGGTTACGCGTTAGCGCGGTAGCAGATCAGCGCGATACCGCGCAGGGTGTTGGCATGGCTGATCTTGACCGCTCTCGGAACCTCTGGCCCCAGATCGCAGATGACCTACGCCGTAGGTTGCGCGCTGGTGAGTGGGCTCCTGGTGAGCGGTTCCCTGGAACGGTTGCCCTTGCTGCTGAGTACGGCGTAGCTCAGGCAACGACACAGAAGGCTCTGGTAGCGCTCAGGGAAGAGGGATTGCTACGGCTGGAAGTGGGACAGGGTTCCTTCGTCGTTTAGCCCCTGTACCGGCCGTTTGCGCTCCTGTCCTGCTGGGGACTGCCCCGGTAGGCTGTCTCGACGGCAGTTCAAGGGGCGTCCGGGCGTACCTGGATGGATCGAGAGGATGTGTGCTTTGCCTACCGGCAAGGTCAAGTGGTTCAACAGCGAGAAGGGCTTCGGCTTTCTCTCCCGCGACGACGGCGGCGACGTCTTCGTCCACTCCTCGGTTCTCCCCGCCGGAGTCGATGCCCTGAAGCCGGGCCAGCGCGTGGAGTTCGGAGTCGTCGCCGGTCAGCGCGGCGACCAGGCGCTGTCGGTCACCCTTTTGGACCCGGCCCCGTCGGTCGCCGCCGCGCAGCGCAAGAAGCCGGACGAGCTGGCGTCCATCGTCCAGGACCTGACGACCCTCCTCGAGAACATCACCCCGATGCTGGAGAAGGGCCGTTACCCCGACAAGGCCTCCGGCAAGCAGATCGCGGGCCTGCTGCGCGCGGTCGCCGACCAGTTGGACGTCTGATCCCGGTCAGGGGAAGACGAGCGCGTCCGGGCCGAGGGGCGGCACCAGCCCCTCGGCCGCGGCACGGGTGAGCAGCCCCCGGACCGCGGCGTAGCCGTCCTCGCCGAGGTCGGCCGTGAACTCGTTGACGTACAGCCCGATGTGCTGGTCCGCGACGGCCGGGTCCATCTCCTGTGCGTGCTCCATGACGTAGGGCCGCGACGCCTCGGGGTCCTCCCAGGCCGCGCGTACGGACGTGCGGGCCGACTCGGCGAGCAGCTTCAGCGTGTCCGCGCCCAGCGAGCGCTTGGCGATGATCGCGCCCAGCGGAATGGGCAGGCCGGTGGTGTCCTCCCAGTGCTCGCCCATGTCGGCGAGCTTGTGCAGCCCGTAGTTCTGGTACGTGAACCGCGCCTCGTGGATGACGAGGCCCGCGTCGACCTTCCCGTCGCGCACGGCCGGCATGATCTCGTGGAACGGCATGACGACGATCTCGCCGACCCCTCCGGGCACGGTGTCCGCGGCCCACAGACGGAAGAGCAGATACGCCGTCGACTTCTCGCTCGGCACGGCGACCGTGCGGCCCGTGAGATCGGCTCCCGGCTCCCGGGTGAGCACCAGCGGCCCGCAGCCGCGGCCCAGCGCGCCGCCGCACGGAAGCAGGGCGTACTCGTCGAGGACGTACGGCAGGACGGCGTACGACACCTTCAGCACGTCGAGCTCGCCGCGCTCGGCCATGCCGTTGGTGATGTCGATGTCGGCGAAGGTGACGTCGAGGGCGGGCGCGCCCGGGATGCGGCCGTGGGCCCAGGCGTCGAAGACGAAGGTGTCGTTCGGGCAGGGGGAGTAGGCGATCCGGAGGGGTTCACTGGTTGCGGTCATGCTGGTTTCCAACTCTCCAATACGGGCGCGAGCTTCCCGAAACCCTCGGTGAGGGCCGCGAGGGCGTCGCCGATGCGCCAGGCGGCGCGGTCGCGCGGTCCGACGGGATTGGACACGGCGCGGATCTCCACGACGGGTGTGCCGTGCGCGGTGGCCGCCTCGGCGACGCCGAAGCCCTCCATCGCCTCGGCGAGCGCGTACGGATGCCGGGTGCGCAGCTCCGCGGCGCGTGCTGCGCTCCCCGTGACGGTCGAGACGGTCAGGACGCCCCCCGCGAGCGCACCGGTGGCGGCGACGAGGTCTCGTACGAGTGAATTCGGTGGCCGGTGATTGACCGTGCCGAAGCCGAGCGCGGTGACGGGCAGAAATCCGTCCGGGGTCTCGGCGCCGAGGTCGGCGGCGACGATGTCGTCGGCGATCACGAGCGAGCCGACGGGGGCGTGCGGTGCGAATCCGCCCGCGATACCGGCGGAGACGACGAGGTCGTACGGGGTGCCGTCGAGCGCGGCGGCGGTGAGCGCGCAGGCGGTGGAGGAGGCGGCGAGGGCGGGGCCCACGCCGGCCGCGAGCAGGTCGAGGGCGCCCGTGCGGTGCAGGGTCACCCCGGGCAGGGGGATCTCGACCGCCGGGGACGGGAACGCCTGGGCCACCGCATCCCGCTCGACCGGGACGGCGGTGGCCACCAGGACATGTGCGCAGGGCGTGGTCAGGAGGACTTCTCGAGCTTGAAGGTCCACAGACCCAGCACCTTGTTCTCGCCCTCCTTGATGGAGACGAGCGTGGAGTTGCCGCTCGCCCCGTACTGCGCGTTGAAGAACACACTGCCCGGGATCGTGCGGTAGGTCTTCTTGCTGGACTCGGTCAGCGGCTGACCGTTCATCAGGATCGTCCAGCCCTGGTCCGCGATGCTCGGGTCCACACCGAAGCGGACCGTCTCATCGGGGTCGACCTTGATCGACTTGATGTCCTTGGACTTGAGGCACTTCGCGAGCTCCGCTGCCGGGACTTCGTTGCCGTCGTTGTAGCAGTCGGTCTGGGAGCTCACCGAGTTCGTGCCGACCGTGATGGTCGCCAGCGGGGTCGGCTTGTTGCAGGCGGACAGCAGGAGAAGTCCGGCGGAAACGGCGCCGAGGGCGGCTACGGCGCGGCGGGAACGCAGTGCGGTCATGGCCGAAGGCTATCGGGCACCGCCGAGCCGCTCCCCACCTGGGGTGCGCGACGTGCCGCGCACTCGTGCGATCAGGTGCCGGGGTTCCGGTCAGGCGGCCTGCCTTCGCTCCGTGCCGCCGCGCCGGGCCGAGGCGAGCAGGCCCCGCACGGTCGGCAGCCAGCCCGCCGCGACGATGGCGGCGCCGACCACGAGCCCCAGCACACCGTTCAGCGGCAGCGAGATGCCGATCGCCCCGCCCAGCACCCAGGCCATCTGCAGCAGCGTCTCGGAGCGCGCGAACGCGGAGGTGCGGACCAGTTCCGGCACGTCCCGCTGGATCAGCGCGTCCAGTGACAGCTTGGCCAGCGCCTGCGCGAACCCGGCGAACGCCGCCAGACACGCCACCAGGAACGCGCCGAAGAAGATCGCGGCGGTGATCGCCACGCCCAGCACGATCGCCACCACCGTCACGATGATCACTTCCGGTGCGCGCGATTTCAGCCAGGCGCCGACGGCCGTGCCCAGCGCGTTGCCCGCGCCCGCCGAGACGCCGACGATGCCGAGCGAGACCGCCGCGCTCTCACCCGTGAGCGGGTGCTCCCGCAGCAGGAAGGCGAGGAAGAAGATCAGGAAGCCGGACAGGCAGCGCAGGGCGGCGTTGGCGCCCAGGGCGTGGGTCACGGCGGGCCCGACGGTGCGCAGCCCGGGGCGCCGGGCCGTGGTGCGGCGCGACCCGTGCAGGTGCTCGGGGTCCGCCGCCAGCAACGCGATGTCCTCGCCCTTGGCGGAGTCGACCTTCGGCGGCAGCGAGAAGGACAGGAACGTACCCGCGATGAAGATCACGAAGGCGCCGTAGAGCGGCCAGCTCGGGCCGACGGTGTGCAGCGCGGCGCCCACGGGAGCGGCCAGGCCCGTCGCGAGCAGGCCGCTGAGGGTGACCCGCGAGTTGGCCTTCACCAAGGAGAAGGCCGGCGGCAGCAGCCGTGGCACCACGGCACTGCGGATGACGCCGTACGCCCTGGAGGCGACGAGCACGCCGAGCGCGGCCGGATACAGCTCCAGGCCCCCGCCGGCCACTGCGCCCGCGATGATCAGCGCGAGCAGGGCACGGGCGAGCATCGCGCCCGCCATCGCGGCCCGGCGGCCGTGCGGGAGCCGGTCCAGGAGCGGGCCGATCACCGGTGCGAGGATCGTGAACGGGGCCATGGTGATGGCGAGATACAGCGCGACGCGTCCGCGGGCCTCGTCGGTCGGCACGGAGAAGAAGACGGTCGAGGCGAGCGCGACCGTGATCATCACATCGCCGGCGCCGTTGACCGCGTGCAGTTCGATCAGTTTGCCGAGACCGGACTCGCCTGCGCCGTGCGCGTGCGTGGCCCGGCGGATTCCGCGGGCGGCGCCGGTGACGGGCAGGTGCAGGGCACGGCCGACCGCGCGGACGGACCCGCCGAACCGGCCCGAACCGCCCTCCTGGCTGCGTCCCTTGACTCCCCCTGCCCCGGCGGTTCCATGGGACGACCTCGCGGCTGCCACCCCGTCATAGTGCCCCGAGAAAGCCGGGGGTAGTGCGGTTACCGCGCGTACGGGGACGGAGTGGCGTCCGCGGAGGGCCCGACAGGCCCGAGGGCGGGAATCGGCCGGCGGGCGGGAGGGCGGTCCGCGTGACGCACCGGTCCGGCCCGCGGAGGACCGGGCTCCGGGAAAGGCCAGCGACTCGGTGTGGGCCGGGAGGCCGGGAGAAGGTAGCGTGCCTAGCGCGCCGTGGCGATTGTTCTCGGCCGCGCGCCTCTCATCCATCCCGCAGAATGGGTGGTGTAGGTGCGCCCGAGCGCGATCGGGCGCGGACGTCGACGCGGTCCGTTGGTCCGCTCCGTCCGCTCCCCCAGCCGAGGAAGGGCGCACCGTGAGACGGCGTAGGAGAGAAGCGATACCTGTGAGCGCAGCGACAACGCGAAGCCGCACCCCCGACCGTCTGTGCGCCGAGGCGGTCGACCTCGCCCGAGCCGCCGCCGAGGAGGCCGCCGCGCCCGGTGTCGTCGGCGAGCATGTCGGCACGGTCTCCGAGGGCGACCGCGTTGTCACGCACTTCTTCGAGGCGAAGGAGCTCGGGTACCGGGGCTGGCGCTGGGCGGTGACGGTGGCGCGGGCGTCGCGCGCCAAGGTGGTCACGCTCGACGAGACGGTGCTGCTGCCCGGCGCGGACGCGCTGCTCGCGCCGGAGTGGGTGCCGTGGAGCGAGCGGCTGCGCCCCGGTGACCTCGGCCCCGGCGACCTGCTGCCGACGGACGCGGACGATCTGCGTCTCGAGCCCGGTTACTCGGGCGAGGACGAGCCGCCGCCGAACTCCGCGGTCTCCGGTGAGATGGCGGAGCTGGTCGAGGCGGAGGACGCGGAGGTGACCGCGGGAGCTCCGGCGAACCTGCCGATCACCCCGTCGCGCGGCACGATCGCCGCGGTGGCGGAGGAACTGGGCATGCGACGCGCCCGGGTCCTGTCCCGGTACGGACTGCACATGGCGGCGGACCGCTGGGAGGACGCGTTCGGTCCGAAGACTCAAATGGCCCAGGCGGCGCCCGCGACCTGCGCCAGCTGCGCCTTCCTGGTGCCGGTCGGCGGCTCGCTGGGCCAGGCCTTCGGCGTGTGCGCCAACGAGTTCTCCCCGGCGGACGGCCGTATGGTCTCCCTGTCGTACGGGTGCGGCGCCCACTCGGAGGCGGCGGTCATGCCGAGGACACCGCGGCCGGCTCCCCCGGTGGTCGACGAGACGAAGGTGGAGCCCTTCCCGCTTCGGCCCTCTCCGGACTCGGGCTCGGTGCCCGCGGTGCCAGACGAGTCGTCTGCGGAGCTGGGGCACTCGTAACCGGCAGAGCGTCCCGCAAGCCGCGATCCGGGGGCGACGGCCCCGGCGCGCCCACCGGGCAGACGGCGCATTCCGCGAGCCGCGGTGTCCCCGGCGCACGGTACCTTCGTCCCGCACGCGCTGAGAGGGAGAGTGAACCGTGAGCAAGTTCGTGCAGCCGGCAGCCGAGGGCGCGGACCCGTTCGGCACGGCCCGCCTGCGGCACGGGGTGCTGGACGCCTGGGCCACCAGCCCGGCCCGGTTCCGTGAGGACGCCAACGCCGAGGAGGACCTGGTACTCGGCGGGTACCGCGACCGCCTGGTCGTCGAGCTCGCGCAGAACGCCGCCGACGCCGCGGCCCGGGCGCAGGTCCCCGGCCGCCTGCGGCTCACCCTCCGCGAAGGTGCGCTGGTCGCGGCCAACACCGGCGCGCCCCTCGACGCGGTCGGCGTCGAGTCGCTCTCCACGCTGCGGGCCTCCGCCAAGCGCGACAGCCACGACGCGACCGTGGGCCGCTTCGGCGTCGGCTTCGCGGCGGTCCTCGCGGTCAGCGACGAGCCCGCGGTCGTCGGCCGGCACGGCGGTGTCCGCTGGTCCCTGGCCGAGGCCCGTGAACTGGCCGGCGAGACCGCCCGGCGCAGCCCCGGCCTCGGCGACGAGATCCGCCGCCGCGACGGGCACGTACCGCTGCTGCGGCTGCCGTTCGCCGCCGAGGGGACCGCTCCCGACCCGTACGACACCGTCGTCATCCTCCCGTTGCGCGACACGGCCGCCGCCGACCTCGCCGAACGGCTCCTGCAGGCCGTCGACGACGCCCTCCTGCTCGCCCTGCCCGGTCTCGAAGAGGTCGTCGTCGAGATCGAGGGCACGGGCCTGCGCACGCTGCGCCGCCGCACCGACGGCACCGACACGGTCGTCGAGGACTCCCGGGACGGCACCACCCGCTGGCGGACCGTCTCCCAGCACGGCCCCCTCACCCCTGACCTCCTCGCCGACCGCCCGGTGGAGGAGCGGCTGCGCCCCCACTGGTCCGTGACCTGGGCCGTCCCAGTCAACGCGGACGGCACCCCGGCCCGGCCCCGTACGGCACCGGTCGTGCACGCCCCCACCCCGAGCGACGAGGCCCTCGGGGTACCCGCCCTGCTCATCGCCTCGTTCCCGCTGGACACCACCCGCCGGCACACCGCCCCGGGCCCGCTGACCGACTTCCTGGTGGAGCGGGCGGCCGACGCGTACGCCGAACTCCTCGGCGTCTGGCGCCCGGTGACCCCAGGCATCATCGACCTGGTCCCCGGCCCGCTCGGCAAGGGCTCACTGGACGGTGCGCTGCGCCAGGCCGTCCTCGACCGGCTGCCACGCACCGCCTTCCTGCCGCCGGCCAACGACGCGGGCGACGACGTGGAGCTGCCGGAGGCGCTGCGCCCGCGGGACGCCGAGATCGTGGAGGGCGCCGGCGCCGAGACCGTGCGGGTCCTCGCCGAGGTGCTGCCGAGTCTGCTGCCCGCCGGTCTGGAGCGCCGCGTGGAGCTGCGGACGCTGGGGGTCGCCCGGCTGCCGCTGACGGAGGCGGTCGACCGGCTCGCGGGTCTCGAGAAGGAGCCCGACTGGTGGTGGCGGCTGTACAACAGCCTGGCCGGGGTCGACCCGGACCGGCTGTCCGGCCTGCCCGTGCCGCTGGCCGACGGACGGACGACGATCGGGCCGCGGCAGATCCTGTTGCCGACCGTGGAGGGTCCGCCGGTGGCTCCGGAGGCCCTGGCCCGGCTGGGCCTGAAGGTCGCGCACCCGGACGCGGCGCATCCCCTGCTGGAGAAGCTGGGGGCCCTGCCTGCCACCCCGCGCGCCGTGCTCACCACCCCGCAGGTGCGGGCAGCGGTCGCCGCCTCGCTCGACGACGAGGGCCCCGGCTGGGACCAGGAGGGCCTGGACGCCGAGGAGCTGGCCGACACCGTGCTCGCGCTCGTCCGGGACGCCGGGCTCGAACCGGGTGAGGAGCCCTGGCTCGGCGCGCTCGCCCTGCCCGACGAGGACGGCGAGCCCGCACCCGCCGGGGAACTGGTCCTGCCCGGCAGCTACTTCGCGCGCGTCATGCGTGAGGGTGAATTGGCCTTCGTCGACTCCGAGTTGGCCGAGCGCTGGGGTGAACAGCCACTGGCCGCCTGCGGGGTGCTGGTCAACTTCACCCTGGTGCGTGCCACCGACGTCGTCCTCGACCCGGACGAACTGGAGCCCCGCGAGTCGGACTTCGCCGAACCCGACGACGTCGGGCTCCTCGACGCCGTCGACGTGTGGTGCGAGGACGTCCTGGACCGGCTGCCCGACACGCCCGTACCACCGGTGGCCACCGAGATCGTCGCCGTACGCGACCTCGACCTCGTGGACGACGACCGCTGGCCGCAGGCGCTCGCCCTGCTCTCGCAGCCCCCGCTGCGGGACGCCCTCACCCAGCCCGTGCGCATCCTGCTGCCGGACGGCACACACGAGATCGTCCGGCCGTACACGGCCTGGTGGCTGCGCGGTCACCCCGTGCTCGACGGACGGCGCCCCGCCGGTCTGCGGGCCGCGGGCGGCGATCCGCTGCTGCACGGTCTGTACGACGAGGCGGACGCGACCGGCTTCGACGACGAACAGGTGCTGCGGGCCCTCGGCGTGAGGACTTCGGTGGCGGCCCTGCTGGAGGAGCCCGGTGGTGCCGCGGAACTGCTGGACCGGCTCGCCGAACCCGAGCGGCCCGTGTCCGCCGCCCAACTCCACGGTCTGTACGGGGCCCTGGCCGAACTGGACCCGGAGCAGGTGACGCTGCCCGACGACCTGCGCGCGGTCGTCGACGGCCGGGTCGCCGTCGTGGACGCCGCCGACGCGGTGGTCGTCGATTCGCCCGATCTGCTGCCCTTCACCGAGGGCGTCGCGCTGCTGCCGGTGCGCCCGACGCGGGCGGCCGAACTCGCCGAGCTGTTCCAGGTGCGGCGGCTGAGTGAGTCGGTGACGGGCGAGGTCACCTCCGAGGGCGTCGAGCACGACGTACCGGAGTCCGTACGGGTCCTGCTGGGTCCGGCCACGCCGGCGTCGTACATCGAGCACGACGAGCTCGTCGTGGACGGTGTGGAGATCGACTGGCGCCTGGCCTCGGACGGCGTGCTCCACGCCGCCACCCTGGAGGGCGTCGCCGCGGGCCTCGCCTGGGCGGCGGGCCAGTGGCCGCGCCGCTTCGAGGTCGCGGCGCTGCTGGAGGACCCGTCCCGCACCGAGGAACTGGCGAGGGACCGCTGGTTCGACTGAGGCCCTGACCCTACTCCCGGAGCCGTCGGGCGGTGCCCGCGGCTCTGGGCGGTGTGCGCGGAACGTGCCGCCGGGCGGCCCCGGTAACGCGACGGCAAAGAAAGCTTGGCCGTGCACAACCAAGGGTTTTCGGCAGTTGATCTGATCATCCGAGTCAACAGACTCCCCAGACACTTGAGCCCCAGGGGTGGGCAACCTCTGGCCCCTTTCTCCACGTGGAGAACGCAATGCGTATTCGCGCCACTGCGGCCGCCCTCACCGGCGCCCTGGCCATCTCCGCCTTCGCCGTGCCGGCCGCCCAAGCGGCTGCTGCCCCGTCCGCCAAGGCCTCCTTCAGCTCCGTCACCGCCAGGACGGGCGCCACCGCCACGCTCAACGTCACCTTCTCCAACATGAAGGTCAACAAGGGCAAGGCGATCGTTCTCGGTACCGGCACCAAGGTGAACGTGCCGGTCACCTACACCGTGACGCACGCCGCCGGTCTCGACACCAGCACCGCCAACTTCGCCACGGACCGCTCATCTACCGCGGCTCCTCGATCACCAAGCCCACCAACCTGGAGATCGCCGACGACCCGGGCACCTGCACCGCCACCTCGTCGACCGTTCTCAGCTGCACGGCCGTCCTCACGGTCTACCGGTCCGACCTCGCGAACTCCGACGCCGGCACCTGGACGGCCGATGGCCTCGCCATCACCATGAACGGCGACTCCAAGCAGCAGGGCAACCTCGGCAACGTCAAGGTGCTGCGCGGCGGCAAGCTGACCACGGACGCCACCCCGGAACCGGTGAAGAAGGGCAGCACCATCACCGTCGCGGGCAAGCTCTCGCGCGCCAACTGGGAGAACGGCACGTACGCCGGCTACGCGGGCCAGTACGTCAAGCTCCAGTTCCGCAAGAAGGGCTCCACCACCTACACCACGGTGAAGTCCATCAAGACCTCCTCGACGGGCGCCCTCAAGACCACGGTCAAGGCGTCCACCGACGGCTACTTCCGCTACAGCTTCGCGGGCAGCCCGACCGTCGCGGGCGTCAGCGCCACCGCTGACTACGTCGACGTGAAGTGATCTGACCCCAGGTACGGCTCGGCACCCGCGTCCCGTCCGGGACGCGGGGGGCCGATTCCGTTCCTCAGGCCGGGGCCGCTCCGACGGAGCGGCCCCGGACCGTTTCGTGCGCTCGGCCGGCTACGGCCGCCAGAGCATGTGGCCCACGGTGCAGCTCACGCGGGCACGCGGCGGTCGACCCACTTCCAGACGAACTCGAGGGCGACCGCCGCCAGCGCCGCGATGCCCACCGCGATCCACGGGATGGCGACCCCGACCAGCTTCAGTGCGAAGAAGCGCTGGAGGGCGGGCACGATCAGGACGAACAGGAACGCCACGCCCATCGCCGCCACCAGGGTGACGCGCCACCAGGTGTAGGGCCGGGCGACGATCGCCAGCACCCACATGGAGATCAGGAACAGAGTGAGGGTCGCCGCGCTGGTCTCCGCGTCCAGTGAGCCAGGACCCGTGTAGTGGTGCCGGGCGATCAGATAGGTGACGAAGGTCGCGATCGCGGCCACGGCCCCGCCCGGGACCGAGTACCGCATCACCCGGCGCACGAAGTGCGGTTTCGCCCGCTCCTTGTTGGGTGCGAGCGCGAGGAAGAAGGCGGGGATGCCGATCGTCAGCGTCGACAGCAGCGTCAGGTGCCGGGGCAGGAACGGGTACTCCACCTGCCAGCACACCACCAGCACCGCGAGCAGCACCGAGTAGACCGTCTTCACCAGGAACAGCGTGGCCACCCGGGTGATGTTCCCGATCACGCGCCGGCCCTCGCCGACCACCGACGGCAGCGTCGCGAAGCTGTTGTCCAGCAGCACGATCTGGGCCACGGCCCGGGTCGCCTCCGAACCGGAGCCCATCGAGACGCCGATGTCCGCGTCCTTGAGCGCGAGCACGTCGTTCACTCCGTCGCCCGTCATCGCCACCGTGTGCCCGTGCGCCTGGAGCGCGCCCACCATGTCCCGCTTCTGCTGCGGGGTGACCCGTCCGAACACGGTCCCCTTGTCGAGCGACTTCGCCATCTCGGCCTGGTTCGAGGGCAGGCGCCGGGCGTCCAGGACCTTGCCTGCGATGCCGAGTTTTCCGGCCACCGCGCCGACGGACACCGCGTTGTCGCCGGAGATCACCTTGGCGCGGACGTTCTGGTCGGCGAAGTAGCGCAGAGTGTCGGCGGCGTCGGGCCGCAGCCGCTGCTCCAGCACGACCAGGGCGGTGGGCTGGGCGCCCGCCGTGATCCGGAGGTCGTCCAGGTCCCCTGAGACCCGGGCGAGCAGCAGCACGCGCAGCCCCTGCTCGTTGAGCCGCACGGTCTCGGTCAGGGCCGGGTCGTCGGGGTCCAGCAGGACGTCGGGGGCGCCCAGGAGCCATGTACTGGATTCGCCGTCGCCCTCGCTGAAGGACGCGCCGCTGTACTTGCGGGCCGAGGAAAAGGGGAGCGCCTGGACACAGCGCCACTCCTCGCTGTCCGGGTAGGCGTCGATGATCGCCTGGAGGGAGGCGTTCGGGCGCGGGTCCGACTCGCCGAGGGCGCCGAGGACCTGGCGGACGTACGTCTCGTCGGCGCCCTGCAGCGGCCGCAGCTCGGTGACGTCCATCCCGCCCTCCGTCAGGGTGCCCGTCTTGTCCAGGCAGACGGTGTCGACCCGGGCGAGCCCCTCGATCGCGGGGAGTTCCTGGACCAGGACCTGCTTGCGTCCCAGCCGGATGACCCCGATGGCGAAGGCGACGGAGGTCAGCAGGACGAGCCCCTCGGGCACCATGGGCACGATGCCGCCGACCGTGCGGGCCAGGGAGTCCTTGAACCCGGACTGCTTGACCACCAGCTGGCTGATGACCAGGCCGATCGCGGTCGGGACCATCATCCAGGTCACGTACTTGAGGATCGTGGATATACCGCTGCGCAGCTCGGAGTGGACGAGCGTGAAGCGGGTGGCCTCCTCGGCGAGCTGGGCGGCGTAGGCCTCGCGCCCCACCTTGGTGGCCTTGAAGGCGCCGCTGCCGGCGACGACGAAGCTGCCGGACATCACCGGGCCCCCGGGCCGTTTGACCACGGGGTCCGCCTCACCGGTCAGCAGCGACTCGTCGATCTCCAGCCCGTCGCTCTCGGCGCAGATTCCGTCGACCACGATCTTGTCGCCGGGCCCGACCTCGATGACGTCGTCCAGCACGATCTCCGAGGTGCCCACGACGACGGCCACCCCTTCCCGGCGCACCGTCGGTCTCGCCTCGCCGATCACCGCGAGCGAGTCCAGGGTCTTCTTGGCGCGCCACTCCTGGATGATGCCGATGCCGGTGTTGGCGATGATCACGTAACCGAAGAGGCTGTCCTGGAAGGGCGCCACGCACAGCATGACCACCCAGAGCACACCGATGATCGCGTTGAAGCGGGTGAAGACGTTCGCGCGGACGATCTCGCCCAGGGAGCGGCTGCTGCGGACGGGAACATCGTTGACCTGACCGCGGGCGACCCGTTCGGCCACCTCGGCGGCGGACAGTCCCCGCGTCCGCCCCGGCACGGGGACGGGGTGGACGGGATCGAGTTCGGCGCCCGCGTCGATGTGCGTCATGCATTCGACGGTACGTGCGGATTTGTGCCTTCACCCGCCGAGGGCCCCAAAGATCCGACCCGAGGAGGACGGGGGTCGTGTGGTGGTTGTACGAAACCCGGCTACTGCTGAGCGGCCGCCCGCTTGATGGCCGCGTCCCGCCTGCGGACGTACCAGATGCCGATGCAGCCGAGGCCCGCTCCGGCCAGGCACGTCCACAGCCACCAGGTGTGGCCGTGGTCGGCGAACCAGCCGTAGAAGGGGAGCTGGGCCAGGAAGAGGACGAACCAGAGGATCGTGCCGCCGGTGATGGTGGCGACCACGGGGCCCTCAAGGGGCTCCGGCGCCTCGTGCCTGGGGGTCCACTTCGCCATGGGCACAGCTTACGAGGAGTGTGTCCGCGGGGTGCGGACACCCCGAGTGCTCCGCGGAGGCTTGTTCCTGCCAAGGGTCTACGCGCGGAGATAGCGATCTGCGCCTTATATGTTCATACTGAAACAGTTCGAGTCTGGCCGCTTATGTTCGTAGGAACCTCCAACGGGCACATGGGGAATCCGCTGGAGATCCGACGGCGGTGAGACTCGATCGCTTTTTGTTCGAGATCCCCCGCACCCTTGAGGTCCTGTATGCCCACCTCGGCCCCCGCCAAGGTCCCCGCCCCGCAGCAGCCGGGCACCCGGTCCCCTTCCGGAGCCCTCGACCGCTACTTCAAGATCTCCGAGCGGGGCAGCACGCTGCCGCGTGAGATCCGAGGCGGTTTCGCCACCTTCTTCGCGATGGCCTACATCATCGTGCTGAACCCGATCATCCTCGGCAGCGCGAAGGACATGTACGGGCACCACCTGGACCACGGCCAGCTCGCCACCGCCACCGCCCTCACCGCCGCCTTCACCACGCTGCTCATGGGCGTCATCGGCAACGTCCCGATCGCCCTGGCGGCCGGCCTCGGCGTGAACACGGTCGTGGCACTCCAGCTCGCCCCCCGGATGTCGTGGCCGGACGCGATGGGCATGGTGGTCCTCGCCGGCGTCGTGGTCATGCTGCTGGTCGCCACCGGACTGCGCGAGCGGGTGATGAACGCCGTGCCGCTCGGCCTGCGCAAGGGCATCTCGATCGGTATCGGCCTGTTCATCATGCTGATCGGTCTTGTCGACTCCGGCTTCGTCACCCGCATCCCGGACGTCGCGCAGACCACGGTCCCGCTCCAGCTGGGTGGCGACGGCCATCTGAACGGCTGGCCGGTGCTGATCTTCATCCTGGGCACGCTGCTCACCTTCGCGCTGATCGTCCGCAAGGTGCAGGGAGCGATCCTGATCTCGATCGTCTCGATGACGGTCCTCGCGCTGATCGTCAACACGGTCGCCAAGATCCCGTCCTGGGGCCTGACCGTTCCGAAGTGGCCCGGCAACCCCGTCGCCACCCCGGACTTCGGCCTGATCGGCAAGGTCAGCCTGTTCGGTGGCTTCGGCAAGGTCGGTGTGCTGACCGGGATCCTCTTCGTCTTCACGGTCCTGCTGTCGTGCTTCTTCGACGCGATGGGCACGATCATGGGCATCAGCGACGAGGCCAAGCTGACCGACGCCGAGGGCAACATGCCCGGTATCAACAAGGTCCTCTTCGTGGACGGCATCGCCGTCGCGGCGGGCGGTGCGAGCTCCTCCTCGGCCACCACCTGCTTCGTGGAGTCCACGGCGGGCGTCGGCGAGGGCGCGCGCACGGGCTTCGCGAACGTCGTCACGGGCGCGTTGTTCGCCGTGGCCCTCTTCCTCACCCCGGTCGCCACCATGGTTCCGTCCCAGGCGGCCACCCCGGCACTGGTGGCGGTGGGCTTCCTGATCCTGTCCAGCTCCGTGAAGGAGATCGACTGGTCGGATCACACGATCGCCATCCCCGCCTTCGTGACGATGATGACGATGCCCTTCACCTACTCGATCACGAACGGCATCGGCATGGGCTTCATCACCTTCGTGATCCTGCGCCTCGCGGCCGGCCGCGGCCGCGAGGTGCCGGCCCCGATGTACGTGGTGGCGGCGGTCTTCGGCTTCTACTACCTGATGCCGGCACTGGGCCTGACCTGATCCGCCGGGGGCCGCCGGCGGATCAGGTCAGGTCAGGTGACCCCGTAGAACCGTTCCGTCTCTTCGACGGCGGCCTTGAACCGCTCGTCGAAGTCATCTCGGATGAGCGTCCGGACGACATAGTCCTGGACGCTCATCCCTCTTTGGGCGGCGCGATGCCGGATGCGGTCGAGCAGCTCCCGGTCCATCCGCACGCTGAGCACGTTGGTCCCCATGGCTATGAGGGTTGCCGGACTCGGGCCGGTGGTGCGTCACGTTCCGCCGTTGGATCACTCGTTTGGGTGATAAGTGCAGCTCAGAAGCTTCACGGACAATATCAAGAGCAAGCGGCGGCCAGTGGCCTGTGTCACCCGACAGGCGGCGCACTCCGGTGGTCTTTAGGGAAAGTAATGAGTTACCCTAAGGGTATGGCTGACTTGACCCATGGCGACGACGCTGCCGCCGTGAACGCTCTCCGCTCCGCTGTGATGCGCCTGTCGCGCCGACTCAAGCACCAGCGGGTCGACGAGTCGCTGAGCCCGACCGAGATGTCGGTGCTCGGCACCCTGGCCCGCTGCGGTTCCGCCACACCGGGCGAGCTCGCCCGCAAGGAGCACGTCCAGCCACCCTCGATGACCCGCATCGTGACGCTGCTGGAGAGCAAGGGTCTGGTGCAGCTCGAGCCGCACCCCGAGGACCGGCGCCAGAAGGTGGTCACCCAGACCGAGCGGGCCGAGGCGATGCTCGAGGAGAGCCGCCGCAAGCGGAACGCCTTCCTGGCCGGACTGGTCGAGGGCCTGGACGAGGACGAGTGGGCGAAACTCCGCGCCGCCGCCCCCGTGCTGGAGAAGCTCGCGCACCTGTGACCGGTGCGCACCCATGACAGACGCGGCCCCCACCCGCGTACGCACGAAGCCGTCATCGCAAGGAGGCGAACCCTTTTGAGTTCGGGAACCGGAGCAGCTTCCGCCCCCGCACCAGCCACCCACGACTCCAAGTCCATCCACGAGACCGACCAGGCCCCCACCCCCGCCGGGAGCGCCGAGCCCGTCGAACGGGCGAAGCCCCGCACCTCTTCCATGTTCAGCTCGCTGCGCGTGCGCAACTACCGGCTGTTCTTCCTCGGCCAGGTCGTCTCCAACACCGGCACATGGATGCAGCGCATCGCCCAGGACTGGCTGGTGCTGAGCCTGACCGGCTCCTCCGCCGCCGTGGGTGTCACCACGGCGCTGCAGTTCCTGCCGATGCTGCTCTTCGGCCTGTACGGCGGCGTTCTCGTCGACCGCTTCCCCAAGCGCCCGGCGCTGCTGGTCACGCAGTCGGCGATGGGTGCCACGGGCATCGTCCTCGCCTTCCTCACCCTCTCCGGCGACGTCCGGGTCTGGCACGTCTACCTCGCGGCCTTCGCCGTGGGACTCGCCACGGTCGTGGACAACCCGGCCCGCCAGTCCTTCGTCTCCGAGATGGTCGGCCCCGGGCAGCTGCAGAACGCGGTCAGCCTGAACTCGGCGAACTTCCAGTCCGCCCGTCTGGTGGGCCCAGCGGTGGCCGGTGTCCTGATCACCGGCGTCGGCACGGGCTGGGCCTTCCTGTTCAACGGACTGTCCTTCCTCGCCCCCATCGCCGGCCTGCTGCTGATGCGGGCCCGTGAGCTGCACACGGTGGAGCGCGCCCCGCGCGGCAAGGGCCAGCTCCGTGAGGGCCTGCGCTATGTGGCCGGGCGACCGGAGCTGCTCTGGCCGATCGTCCTGGTCGGCTTCATCGGCACCTTCGGCTTCAACTTTCCGGTGTGGCTGTCGGCGTACGCGGGGCATGTCTTCCACGCGGGCGCCGGCGCCTACAGCCTCTTCAACACGCTGATGGCGCTCGGCTCGCTGACCGGTGCGCTGCTCGCCGCCCGCCGCGGCGCGGCCCGGCTGCGTGTGCTGATCGCGGCGGCGGCCGCCTTCGGCGTGCTGGAGATCGTGGCGGCCGGGGCTCCGTCGCTGTGGCTGTTCGCGCTGCTGATGGTCCCGATAGGGATCTTCGGTCTGACCGTGAACGTCACCGCGAACACGACTGTCCAGATGGGCACGGACCCGGCGATGCGCGGCCGCGTCATGGCCCTGTTCATGATGGTCTTCATGGGCGGTACGCCGCTGGGCGCGCCCCTGGTCGGCTGGATCACGGACACCTGGGGCCCGCAAGTCGGCTTCGCCCTTGGCGGTGCCGTCTCGGCCGCGGCGGCCGCCACGATCGGCCTGGTCCTGGCCCGGCTCGGCGGGCTGCGCCTGTCGGTCGGCTGGAACCGCGGCCGCCCGGAGGTCCGTTTCGTCCCGAGCGAGCGGCAGGAGGAGCTGGCGACGGCGGCGTAGACCGGGCCCCTGGCCTCTGCGGGCCGGGGGTCAGTCGCGAGGGAACTCGTCCGTCTTGAGGACCAGCCCCACCACGGTCCCGGTCAGGTCGATCTCCTCGCCGAAGTCCAGGGTGAGCTCGCCGCGATATGCGCCGTCCTTCGGCAGGGTGTGCAGATGCCAGATGCCAGGTGCCGGTGTACGGATCCACGATCAGGTACACCGGCACCTCGGCGGCGGCGTAGGCGGCCTTCTTCGGCCCGTGGTCGTTGCGGGCGGTGTCCCTCGAGATCACCTCGGCGACGAACTCGACGTCCTGGTGACGCCAGCGGCCCTTGGCGTCCCCCCGGGCGTCTTTCGCGAGCGCCACGACGTCGGACGCGAACCCGTTGAGATGACCGGGGTAGTCGATGCGGACGTCTGATTGCACGCTCCTCCGCGGGTACTTGGCGCGCAGTTGTTCGACAATGTCCAGGATGGTTTGCCAGTGCGTGGCCCGCTGCGGCGTCACGAAGATGCCCCCCTCGACGATCTCGGTCTTGAAACCCTCGGGGATGTGCATCCGCTCCAGCCAGTCGAACATAGTGTCGAGGCTGAGTTCCTCGCCCTGGTCGGCCATCTCGATCCTGTCTGCCAGAACAGTCACTGTGCCGCTCCTCCGCGCTGCTGCCTGTTTGCATGCAGCCGCGCGGTACAACGATACGCACGGTGACCAGGACACGCCCGGACCTTCAAGGGCACCCCGGGGAGACTGGTCCCATGAGACTCTTCGTCGCGCTCCAGCCACCGCAAGACGTCACCGACGAGCTCGCCCGTGAGGTGGCCGAGTTGAAGCGGCTGCCCGGGGCGGACGCACTGCGCTGGACCGGCCGGCCCGGCTGGCACTTCACGCTCGCCTTCTACGGGGAGGTCGACGAGGAGGTCCTACCGGAGCTCTCGGTGCGCCTGGAGAGCGTGGCACGCCGTACGCCGTCCTTCCCGCTCGCGCTGCGGGGCGGCGGGCAGTTCGGGCACGGGCGGGCGCTGTGGGCGGGCGCCGAGGGGGACCTGCCGACCCTGGGGCTGCTGGCCGACCGCTCCGAGGCGGCGGCGCGCAAGGCGGGCGTATCCATGGGGGAGCACCGCCGCTACAAGGCACACCTGACGGTGGCGCGCAGCCGTGACGCGGTGGATACGCGGCCGTACGTCGAGAACCTGCGCGACTTCCGCAGCAGTACCTGGACGGTGGACGAGCTGGTCCTGGTCCGCAGCAACCTGCCGAGGTCCGGCGTGCCCGGTGAGCAGCCCCGCTACGAGCCGGTCGCCCGCTGGCCGCTCGGGCCCGCGGGGCATGGTCCGGCGGACGGTTCCTAGAGCGTGCCGGTTAGTCTCGAAGAGTGGACCCGAAAACACGGAACCAGATCATGGCCGGTGCGCTTGTGCTGCTGTTCGCCGTCGTAGCCGTGGCGGCCGCGCTCGGCAGGTGATGCGGAGCGCGGCCGGCCCGGCCTACCGGGAGCTGTGCGGGCTCACCAGGCGAACGCCTCCGGGGACGGCCCCGGACCCGGGAAGATGTCGTCCAGCCCGGCCAGCAGCTCCTCGGACAGCTCCAGCTCCACCGCCCGCAGGGCCGACTCCAGTTGCCCGGCGGTGCGCGGGCCGACGATGGGGCCGGTGACACCGGGACGGGTCAGCAGCCAGGCGAGGGCTGCCTCACCGGGTTCGACGCCGTGCTTGTCGAGCAGGTCCTCGTAGGCCTGGACCTGTGCCCGCACGGAGGTGTTGGCCAGGGCGTCGGCGGAGCGGCCCGTGGCGCGGCGGCCGCCCTCGACCTCCTTCTTGATGACGCCGCCGAGCAGCCCGCCGTGCAGGGGCGACCACGGGATGACCCCGAGCCCGTAGTCCTGCGCGGCCGGGATCACCTCCATCTCGGCTCGGCGCTCGGCGAGGTTGTAGAGGCACTGCTCGCTGACGAGGCCGATCGTGCCGTGGCGGCGCGCGGCGATCTCGTTGGCCTGGGCGATCTTGTATCCGGGGAAGTTGCTGGATCCGGCGTAGAGGATCTTGCCCTGCTGCACCAGGACGTCGATGGCCTGCCAGATCTCCTCGAAGGGGGTCCGCCGGTCGATGTGGTGGAACTGGTACAGGTCGATGTGGTCGGTCTGCAGCCGCTGGAGGCTGGCGTCGACCGCCCGCCGGATGTTGAGGGCGGAGAGTTTGTCGTGGTTGGGCCAGGCGTCGCCGTCCGCGGCCATGTTGCCGTAGACCTTGGTGGCGAGGACGACCTTGTCGCGCCGGTCACCGCCCTTGGCGAACCAGTTGCCGATGATGCTCTCGGTGCGGCCCTTGTTCTCGCCCCAGCCGTACACGTTGGCGGTGTCGAAGAAATTGATGCCCGCGTCCAACGCCGCGTCCATGATCGAGTGGCTGTCGGCCTCGTCGGTCTGCGGGCCGAAGTTCATGGTCCCGAGGACGAGCCGACTGACCTTGAGTCCTGTGCGTCCGAGCTGCGTGTACTTCATGACTGCCTAGCCAAATGCGTGGAGTGCGCTCTAGGCAAGGGAGCCGCACCGTGAGCAGGGGACGCCGGGATCGAGTCAGCCTGTTCCGGCCGCGTACGTGTGCCCGACCCCCCATGCCTCCCACATCGCCCCCGCGAACGCCTCCGCGATCTTGTGTTCGCCGCTCGCGTTCGGGTGCGTGCCGTCGTAGGTGTCCCGGTGGAAGTCGTACGACGACGGGATCGAGGTGAGCAGAAGCGGCGAGCGGGGCTCGTCCAGATCCGCCACCGCCTTCGCGAGAAGCTCGTTGAAGAGGGTCACCTGGGTCGCGAACGAGTCGTCAGCCTCGGCCCGGATGTTCGGGATCACGGGGAGCAGGACCATGCGGATGCGCGGGTTCGCCGTGCGCGCCTCGGCCACGAATCTGCTCACGTTCTCCGCGGTCTGTTCCGCGTTCGTGTAGAAGCCCAGGTCGATCAGGCCCAGCGAGACCAGCAGCACATCCGCGCGCGACTCCCGTACGGCGCCGGCGATCAGCGGCACCATGTGGAACCAGCCCTCGCCCCAGCCCGCCAGATGGGCCCGCGGGAAGCCGGGTTCGGCGTAGGCGTACGACGTCGGCGCGTCCGTCGCCTTGTCATGGAGTGTCTCGCGCGGCCCCACGAGCGAGAACGGGCCGCCGTGCGTCGCGCACAGGTGCTGCCACAGCCGGTAGCGCCATGTGTGTTCGCCCGCGCTCCCGATCGTCATGGAATCGCCTACGGGCATGAACCTGAGCATCCGCTCATCATGGACGATCGTCCTCGGACGCAGGGAGGACGTATGGGGCGGGGCGGGTGTGAGGATCGACACGCACGGTGGAAATCGGCTGTGTTGATCAAGGAGGCCGATGAACGGGCCCGCGGATGGCAGGCTTGAGGGCATGCGTCGATCGCTCGCGTTCCTTGCCGGGGCCCTTCTCATCGGTGCGCTCGCCGCGCCCGCCTCCGCCGCCGGTGACGGCGGCGGCTTCACCGTCACGGACCCCCGCATCACCGAGTCCAGCGGGCTCGCCGCCTCACGGCTGCACCCGGGCATCTACTGGACCCACAACGACAGCGACGACGGCCCGTACATCTACGCCGTGGACGGCCGCACCGGGAAGACGGTCGCCACCGTCACCCTCCGCGGCGTCGGCACACCGCGCGACGTCGAGGCCATCTCCATCGGCCCCGGGAACCAGATCTACGTCGGGGACATCGGCGACAACCTCGGCGGCACCTGGCCGTACGTGTGGATCTACAAGCTGCCCGAGCCCAAGGTGCTCAAGGACCAGACGGTCCGCGCCACCCAGTACGTGGTGAAGTACTCGAACGGACCCCGGGACGCGGAGTCCCTCGTGGTGCACCCCAAGACGGGGCGCGTCTACATCATCGACAAGAAGGAGGAAGGCGGGCACCTCTACGAGGGCCCGGCCGAGCTGTCGTCCACCGGGACGAACGTCTTCCGGCCCGTCGCCACCGTCGACCTGTGGGCCACCGACGCCGCTTTCTCACCGGACGGCGGGCAACTCGCCGTGCGCGGCTACTTCGGCGGCATCGCGTACGCGTGGAACGACGGGCACATCAAGCGGCAGGGCCGGCTGGAGGTGCCCCTGCAGCGGCAGGGCGAGTCGGTCACGTACACCACCGACGGGTCGCAGCTCCTGTACGGCAGCGAGGGCACCGACAGCGACGTGCAGGCCGAGAGCGTGCCCTACCGGCAGGGCGCCGGCGGCTCCAAGTCGCCGTCCGGGAAGGAGAGTACGCAGGGCGAGGCCGGCGGGGGAGCGGCCATGAAGGCCGACTACAAGGTCGGTGCCCTGGTGCTCGCCGTCGGCTTCGTCCTCGTCTTCGGCCTCAAACGGCTGCTGCGCCGCGGCCCCCGCTGACCGTCGGGCACGCACGAGGGGCGCCCCGGTGAGTACCGGAGCGCCCCTCGGTGACGCGGCGACAGGTCAGAGCTTCTCGATCACGTAGTCCACACACTTCGTCAGCGCCTCGACGTCCGCCGGGTCGATCGCCGGGAACATCGCGATGCGCAGCTGGTTGCGGCCGAGCTTGCGGTACGGCTCGGTGTCCACGATGCCGTTGGCGCGCAGCACCTTGGCGACGGCCGCGGCGTCGACCTCGTCGGAGAAGTCGATCGTGCCGATGACCTGCGAGCGTTTGGCCGGGTCGGCGACGAACGGGGTCGCGAACTTCACGTCCTCGGCCCAGCCGTAGAGCGTGCGCGCGGAGGTGGCCGTGCGGCGGACCGCGAAGTCCAGGCCGCCCTGGCCGTTCAGCCACTCCACCTGCTCGTTGAGCAGGAACAGGGTGGCGAGGGCCGGGGTGTTGTACGTCTGGTTCTTACGGGAGTTGTCGATCGCCGTGGGGAGGCTGAAGAACTCCGGCACGTGGCGCCCGGAGGCGTGGATGCGCTCGGCGCGCTCGAGTGCGGCCGGCGAGAAGATCCCGATCCACAGGCCGCCGTCGGAGGCGAAGGACTTCTGCGGGGCGAAGTAGTAGACGTCCGTCTCGGCGATGTCGACGGGGAGACCGCCGGCGCCGGAGGTGGCGTCCACGAGGACCAGGGACCCGGGGTCCGCGCCCTCGACGCGCCTGATCGGCATCGCGACGCCCGTCGACGTCTCGTTGTGGGTGAGGGCGTAGACGTCGACGCCCTCCTCCGCCCCCGCCTGCGGGTGCGTGCCCGGGTCGGAGGAGATGACCGTGGGCTCCGCGAGCCACGGGGCGAGCTTCGCCGCCTTCGCGAACTTGGAGGAGAACTCGCCGAAGCTGAGGTGCTGCGACTTGTTCTCGATCAGACCGTGGGTCGCGATGTCCCAGAACGCGGTGGAGCCGCCGTTGCCGAGGATGACCTCGTAGCCGTCGGGGAGCTGGAAGAGCTCGCGGACGCCCTCGCGTACCTTGCCGACCAGGTTCTTGACCGGGGCCTGGCGGTGGGACGTGCCGAGCAGGGAGCTACCCGTGGCGGCGAGGGCGTCCAGCGCCTCCACCCGCACCTTGGAGGGACCCGCGCCGAAACGGCCGTCGGCGGGCTTGAGGTCAGCAGGAATCTGGATGTCAGCCACGCAGGGGAGCGTATCCGTTTCGCGAAACCCGGGCGAAGCGTATCCATTCGATGAGACGTGGTTGTCGGCCGTCCGCGGGAGGCCGCGCCCCAGGCCCCGGCCGTGGCCCGAACTGCCCAGCCCGCGAACTCCCCCACGCGCGGCTTCCCTCGAGCGGGGGACCCAGGACGGGCCGAATGATCAGCCGATGGCAATTCGGCTCGGTTCGTTCTGTGTCGGCGCCGGCCCACGAGACGGTATCGGCGTGATCCCGGACGGTCACTGTCAGTGAGGGGAGGCATGCTGGGAAGCATGACGGATCCAGGTGGACGAGGGCACGGGCCGGCGGGCGTGGACGTCGGCGCGCTGGGTGCGCGGCTGCGCGCGGCGATGCGCGGCGCGGTCGAGTTCGGTACGGCGGCGCGGGCGCTGCACACCATGGACGCGTCCAACTACCGACGGGTGCCGCTCGGTGTGGTGGCTCCCCGGGACGCCGACGACGTGGCCGCGGCGCTGAGCGTGTGCCGGGCGCACGGAGTGCCGGTGGTCGCCCGCGGCGGCGGCACGTCGATCGCCGGGCAGGCCACAGGCACAGGCGTGGTCCTCGACTTCACCCGGCACATGAACAGGATCGTGTCCCTGGATCCCGGTGCACGCACGGCGGTGGTGCAGCCGGGCGTGGTCCTGGACCGTCTTCAGGAGGCCGCCGCGCCGCACGGCCTGCGCTTCGGCCCGGACCCCTCCACGCACAGCCGCTGCACCTTGGGCGGGATGATCGGCAACAACGCGTGCGGCTCCCACTCGGTGGCCTGGGGCACCACGGCGGACAACGTGCGCGAGCTGTCGGTGCTGACCGCGCGGGGCGCCGCGCTGACCCCCGGCCGCGACTGGCGGGGCGCCCCGGAGGGTCTGCGCTCCCTCGTGGAGGGCGAGTTGGCGCTGCTGCGCACGGGGTATCCGGAGCTGCCGCGCCGTATCTCCGGGTACGCGCTGGACGCGCTGCTGCCGGAGAAGGGCGCGGACGTGGCGCGTTCCCTCTGCGGTTCGGAGGGCACGCTGGGCGTGCTGACCGAGGCGGTCGTGGACCTCGTCGAGGCACCCCGCGCGCATGCGCTCGCCGTGCTGGCGTACGGGGACGAGAGCGCGGCGGCCCAGGCCGCGGCGGGACTGCGGCCGTCGCGGTCCCCCCGCTCGGGCGAAGCCGGGGGCTGGGGAGGCCCGCTGACGCTGGAGGGCATGGCCGCCGACCTCGTGCCGCCGTCGGCGGGGCTGCCGCGCGGTGGCGCCTGGCTGTTCGTGGAGGTGGGCGGAGCGAGCGCGCCGGAGGCACGCGCGCATGCAGAGGCGATCGTCCGGGTGGCCGACGCGACGGACTCCCTGGTGGTCACGGACCCGGCGGCGCAGCGCGCGCTGTGGCGCCTGCGCGAGGACGCGAGCGGTACGGCCACGCGGATCCCCGCGGACACCTCCGGGACGGGGGCCCCGGGAGGTACGGAGGCCTGGCCCGGCTGGGAGGACTGCGCGGTGCCGCCGGCCCGACTCGGCCCGTATCTCAGGGACTTCAGACGCCTGCTGGCCGACCACGGTCTGCGCGGGAGGCCGTACGGCCACTTCGGGGACGGCTGCATCCACGTCCGCATCGACTTCGACCTGCTGACCGATGCGGGCATCGCCCGTTTCCGCCGCTTCTCCGAGGACATCGCGGACCTGGTCGTCTCCCACGGCGGCTCGCTCTCCGGGGAGCACGGCGACGGCCAGGCGCGGGCGGAGCTGCTGCCGAAGATGTACGGACCGGGACTGGTCGCCCTCTTCGAGCGGGCCAAGGCCGTCTGGGACCCGGACGACCTGCTCAACCCGGGGATGCTGGTGCGCCCGGCCCGGCTCGACCAGAACCTGAGGTTCGCGGTCCTGCCCCGCGAGCCGGTCGAGGTCGCCTTCGGCTACCCCGCGGACGGCGGCGACTTCTCGGCCGCGGTGCGCCGGTGCGTGGGCGTCGCCAAGTGCCGTACGACGACGGTGTCCGGGACGGACGTGATGTGCCCCTCCTTCCGGGTGACGGGCGAGGAGGAGCACTCCACACGCGGGCGGGCCCGGCTGCTGCACGAGATGCTGGCGGGCGAGGTGGTCACCGAAGGCTGGCGGTCGACCGAGGTGCGGGACGCCCTGGACCTGTGCCTGTCCTGCAAGGGCTGCCGCACGGACTGCCCGGTCGGCGTCGACATGGCCACGTACAAGGCGGAGTTCCTGCACCACCACTACGCGGGGCGGCGCAGACCGGCCGCGCACTACGCGATGGGGTGGCTGCCGGTGTGGCTGCGGGCGGTAGCCCGTACACGCACCGCGCCGGTCGTCAACGCCCTCGCGTCCGCCGGGCCGTTGGCGGCGCTGGGCAGGCGGCTGGGCGGCATCGCACCCGAGCGGGGGATTCCGCGGCTGGCCGAGGAGACGTTCAGCCGGTGGTGGGACGGACGGACGCGCACCGAGGCGGATGGCGGACCGCGACTCGTCCTGTGGCCCGACACCTTCACGGAGCATCTGTCCCCGTCGGTGGGCAAGGCGGCCGTGCGCGTGCTGGAGACGGCGGGACTGAGACCGGTCCTGCCGCCGACGGCACGCGCGCGTTCGGCACGGGACGGCGGCGCACGGCCGACGGCCCGTCGCGGCCGGGTCTGCTGTGGCCTGACCTATGTCTCCACGGGCCAGCTGGACCGGGCCCGTACCGTTCTGCGCCGCACGCTCGACCTGATGGAACCGGTGCTGGAGGAGGGTCTCCCGGTGGTCGTCCTCGAACCGAGCTGTGCGGCGGCGCTCCGCACCGATCTACCGGAGCTGCTGCACGACGACCCGCGGGCGGCCGCCCTCGCCTCCGGAGTGTTCACGTTCGCGGAGGCCCTGGAGGGCCTGGCCCCCGGCTGGACTCCTCCCGCGGTGGACCGCCCGGTGGTCGGCCAGACCCACTGCCACCAGCACGCGGTCCTGGGTGACTCGGCCGACCGCCGGCTGCGCGAGGCGGCGGGCCTCACCGGAGAACTGGAAGGCGGCTGCTGCGGACTCGCGGGCGACTTCGGCTTCGTGAAGGGCCACTTCGAGGTGTCGCGGGCCGTCGCGGAGGAGCGGCTGCTGCCCGCGGTGCGGTCGGCTCCTGAGGGCGCGGTCCTCCTCGCGGACGGATTCTCCTGCCGTACCCAGATGGAGCAGCTCGCGGGCCGCCGCGCGCGGCATCTGGCCGAGGTGCTGGCGGAGGGGCTGGAGGGGACCGGCAGGTGACGACCAACGCGGTGAACTCCACGCGGACGACGTGGCGGCACCGGAGCTGCCCGGAAGGATGAAGAAGCGGGGCTGAGCGGGCCCCCCGGCCCGGCCGGTGACGGACCCCCGGTGTCCTGAACCGGATTCCGGGCCGGCCGCGTCCGTATCGGCGTCGACGTGCCGTCCACCATCCGAGGAGCTCCGCATGACCCTCCGCATCCGCCCGATCCCCCGCGAGGAGCACCTGGAGTTCGTCGCCTCGTGTCCGTCGGTCAGCCATATGCAGGTGCCGTCGTGGGGAGACGTGAAGCCGGACTGGCACGCGGAGAGCCTCGGCTGGTTCGAGGAGGGCGGTGGGTGGCCGGTCGGTGTGGGCCTGGTCCTGCTCCGCCCGCTGCCGAGGCTCAAGCGGTGTCTGGCGTATCTGCCCGAGGGCCCGGTGATCGACTGGTATGCGCCGGACCTCGACCGGTGGCTCCGGCCGATGGTCGCGCATCTGAGGAGCCGTGGGGCCTTCTCGGTGAGGATGGGCCCTCCGGTGGTCGTCCGCCGCTGGAGCGCGGACGCCGTCAAGGCGGCCATCGCGGACCCGCACGCCCGGCGGCTCGGGGAGGTGCCGGCGACCGAGCACGAGCCGCGCGCCATGGAGGTCGCGGACCGGCTGCGCCGCATGGGCTGGCGGCAGACGGGAGCGGGCGGCGAGGACGGCTTCGCGGCGGGTCAGCCCCGCTACGTCTTCCAGGTGCCGCTCGAGGGACGGACGCTGGAGGACGTCCGGAGCGGCCTCAACCAGCAGTGGCGGCGCAATGTGAAGAAGGCCGAGAAGGCGGGCGTGAAGGTGGTCCAGGGCGGATACGACGACCTGCCGGTCTTCCACGCCCTCTATGCGGAGACCGCCGAGCGCGACCGCTTCGTCCCGCGCCCGCTGCCCTACTTCCAGCGGATGTGGGCCGCGCTGACCGCGGAGGACCCGGACCGCATGCGGCTCTACCTCGCCCACCACGACGGCGACGTCCTGGCCGCCGCGACGATGCTGACGGTCGGCACACACGTCTGGTACTCGTACGGCGCCTCCACCGCCCGCCGGCGCGAGGTCCAGCCGAGCAACGCGATCCAGTGGCGCATGATGACCGACGCCCACGGCAGCGGCGCAGCCGTCTACGACCTGCGCGGCATCTCCGACACCCTGGACGAGGCCGACCCCCTGCTGGGCCTGCTCCGGTTCAAGACCGGCACCGGCGGGCACGCGGTGGAGTACCTGGGCGAGTGGGATCTCCCGCTCAACCGGCTGCTGCACAGGGCGCTGGGTCTCTACATGTCGCGCCGGTGAGCGTCGCCCTGCTCTACGCCTCCGGTTCCGCCGGTACCTTGCCCCGCCCGACCTGCGTCCGGACCGCGCCCATGCTCGCCGCGATGACCAGCACGATGGCCACCGCCTGACTCGCGGTCAGGGACTGGCCGAGGACGAGGAAGCCCGCGGTCGCCGCGAGCGCCGGTTCCAGGCTCATCAGGACCGCGAAGGTGGAGGCGGGCAGACGGCGCAGGGCGAGGAGCTCCAGGGTGTAGGGGAGGACCGAGGAGAGCATCGCCACAGCCGCGCCGAGCCCGACCGTTGTCGGCACGAGCAGTTTCGAGCCCGATTCGGCGATCCCCAGCGGCACGAACAGCACCGCCGCGACGGCCATCGCGAGCGCGAGCCCGTCGGCCTGCGGGAACCGCCGGCCCGTACGGGCGCTGAAGACGATGTACCCCGCCCACATCGCGCCCGCGGAGAGCGCGAAGGCCACGCCCGCCGGGCCCATGTGCCCGAAGCCCCCGCCGCCCAGCAGGAAGACGCCGACCAGCGCGAGGCCCGCCCAGATGAGGTTCACCGCCCGCCGGGAGGCGAGCACGGACAGGGCCAGCGGACCGAGGACCTCCAGGGTGACGGCGGGGCCCAGCGCGATGCGGTTCACGGCCTGGTAGAAGAGGCCGTTCATCGCGGCCATGGTGATACCGAAGACGACGACCGTGCCCCAGTCGGCGCGCGAGTGCCCGCGCAGCCGCGGCCGGCAGACGAGAAGCAGCACCACGGCCGCGACGACGAGCCGCAGGGTGACCACACCGAGAGCGCCCGCACGGGGCATCAGGGTCACCGCGAGTGCCCCGCCGAACTGGACGGAGATGCCTCCGGCGAGCACCAGGCCCACGGGACCCAGGGTGTCGCCCCGCAGGCGCGGTCCACCGGGCGCCGGGTGCGCGGGAGCCGGTCCGGTCGCGGCAGCCGGGGTGGAGGGGGCGGCGCTGGGCGTGTTCACGGGGCCTTCCAGAGGAGTCGACGCGGAGTTTGTTCAGCATGGTGCACCTGACGGTCCAGGGTAATGGACTCAGTCAGGCGTGTGAACCCTTTATGCGCCTGTACGGGTGGCGTCGCGGGCGCGTCAGATGCCGTACCAGGGCGTCCCGTCGCGGAACAGCGGGCGGCCGTCCGCCCGTTGGCCGGGGGCGGCGCCGGATGCGTGGTCCGGGCCGGCCGGGGTGTCCGGGGGCTGGAGCACGGCGTACGGATCGGCCCGCCGGTCTCCGTGGTACGCGGCGGACACACCGTTCGGGGCGAAGGCCTGGCCGATGTGGTCGCCGTGGAGGGTCCGGTGGCCCACCGGTACCCCGTCCGCGTACTCCATCGGGGTGCCCAGGAGTGCGCCATCCGCGGACCCCGCCGTCTGCGGGAACAGCGGAAGCCGCAGCTCCCCCGTGTCCATCAGCGCGTTGGTCTGCGAGTGGTGCAGACGGGAGTACGTCCCGCCCCGGGCCAGCAGCTCCTCGTGGCGGCCCGTCTCGACGATGCGGCCCTGGTCGACGACGAAGATGCGGTCGGCGTCGGGCGCCAGGTTGAGATCGTGCGTGAAAAAAGGCTCGGCGCAAGCTGTGAATCGCTCGGAAAACAGGCGGAGAAAAAGCGAGGAGGACCGACGGTGCACCGTCGGTCCTTCCTTACCGTCGCTGAACTCAGTTGGCGTGGCCGGGCAGCGGCTTGGGCAGCGGCTTCGGCGTGTGCTTCTTCTTCGGCTTCGGCGGCGGCGGGAGCGGGAGCTGCTTCGACTTGGGCTTGGTGGGCAGCGGGGCAAGCTTCTTGAAGCTCATTCCGACTCCTTGGGGTTTTTGCGTGCAAGGGTGCGAGAATTCTCTGACGGGCGGCGGGGGAATTCTCGGTTGTCGTCTCGGGAATTACTTTTCCGCCCGACATCGAAGAACCTACACGCCGCTGAGTGCGAAAAACGGCAAGGAACGGCAAACGGGGGCTGTGAAAAGCTGAGAAATGCCTGGGTGTTGGTTTGAGAACCTGGGCGCCGGTTGTCTCCCCGGGGCCCACGCTGTGTGTTCCCTGGCGGACCCGCGCGCCGTGCGCCCGTGACTGCTTCGCTCCGCCCTGCGAGGGAAAATCAATGCAAGCACGCTTGCTTGTTTCTGTGCCCGCTGCCATGCTCCCCAGCACACCGTCGTGCCCCGAGGGGAGCGCATCGTGTCCGACGCATCGTCAGTGATCGACGATCTGGGCCGGGAGAGCGAGGAACTCGACCGGCTGGTGGCCGGGTTGGCGGAGAGCCGATGGGCCCTCCCCACACCTGCCGCGGGCTGGACCGTCGCCCACCAGATCGCACACCTCGCCTGGACGGACCGGGCCGCCCTGCTGGCCGTGACGGACGCGGACGCGTTCTCGGTGGAGGTGGAGAAGGCGCTCGTGTCCCCCGGCACCTGGGTCGACGATGCCGCGCGTGAGGGGGCCGCACTGCCGTCCGCCCGTCTGCTCGCCGAGTGGCGGGAGGGCCGCGCCGCCCTGGACCGCGCCCTGCGCGCCGCCCCCTCGGGCATCCGCTTCCCCTGGTACGGACCGCCCATGTCCGTCGCGTCCATGGCCACCGGCCGGCTGATGGAGACCTGGGCGCACGGGCAGGACGTCGCCGACACGCTCGGGGTGCGGCGCACCCCGACCGACCGGCTGCGGCATGTGGTGCGCATCGGCGTCCGGGCGCGTGACTTCGCCTTCGCGGTGCGCGGACTGACCGCGCCCGGCGAGGAGTTCCGGGTGGAGCTGGCCGCGCCCACGGGCGGCGACGTCTGGGTGTACGGGCCCGAGGACGCCGCCCAGCGGGTGACCGGCCCGGCGCTCGACTTCTGTCTGCTGGTCACCCAGCGCGCCCACCGCGCCGACCTCGCGGTGCGGGCCGAAGGGCCGGACGCCGACCGGTGGCTCGACATCGCGCAGGCGTTCGCGGGACCGCCGGGCGAGGGGCGGGCACCCAAGGGCGCATCGGGCGCGGAAGGCGAGAGGGAGTCCCGTTGACCCTCCCGACGCCCGTCCGCCCCCTCCGCATCGGCAACGCCTCCGGGTTCTACGGCGACCGCTTCGACGCCCTGCGCGAGATGCTCACCGGCGGCCCGCTCGACGTCGTCACCGGCGACTACCTCGCCGAGCTGACCATGCTGATCCTCGGCCGTGACCGCCTGAAGAACCCTGCCGGAGGCTACGCGCGCACGTTCCTCGGCCAGTTGGAGGAGTGCCTGGGCCTCGCCCGTGCGCGGGGCGTGCGGATCGTGACGAACGCGGGCGGCCTGAACCCGGCCGGACTCGCGGACGCGGTCCGGGAACTGGCCGGCCGGCTCGGCATCCCGGCACGCGTGGCCCATGTGGAGGGCGACGACCTCACCGCGTCCCACCCCGGGGCCCTCGCCGCCCACGCCTACCTGGGCGGGCACGGCATCGCGGCGTGCCTGCGCGAGGGGGCCGACATCGTGGTCACCGGGCGGGTGACGGATGCCGCGCTCGTCACCGGGCCCGCGGCCGCCCACTTCGGTTGGGGCGCCGAGGAGTACGACCGGCTCGCCGGCGCGGTGGTCGCCGGACACGTCCTGGAGTGCGGGGCCCAGGCCACCGGAGGCAACTACGCCTTCTTCGGCGAGCACCCGGCCGAGCGGCTGCTCCGGCCCGGTTTCCCGATCGCGGAGCTCCACGAGGACGGCAGCAGCGTCATCACCAAGCACGAGGGCACCGGCGGCGTCGTGGACATCGGCACGGTCACCGCGCAACTCCTCTACGAGACGGCCGGCGCCCGGTACGCGGGCCCGGACGTCACCGCCCGTCTGGACACGGTCCGGCTCACCCAGGAGGGACCCGACCGGGTGCGTATCGAGGGGGTGCGCGGCGAGGCGCCGCCCCCGACGCTCAAGGTCGGCCTGAACCGGCTCGGCGGGTTCCGGAACGAGGTCGCCTTCGTGCTGACGGGACTCGACATCGAGGCCAAGGCCGGGCTCGTCCGGGCCCAGATGGAGGCGGCCTTGGACGCAGCGAAGTCCCGCCCCGCCGAGGTCCGCTGGGACCTGGCCCGTACCGATCACCCCGACGCACGGACCGAGGAGACGGCGAGCGCCGTGCTCCGGCTGGTCGTACGGGACCGGACCGAGGAGGCGGTGGGCCGGGCGTTCAGCGGCGCGGCGGTCGAACTGGCGCTCGCGAGCTACCCGGGCTTCCACCTGGTCGCGCCACCGGGAAAGGGCTCCCCCTACGGGGTCTTCGAGGCGGTCCACGCCGACCGTGACGCCGTCGGCCACGAGGCGGTCCTCCACGACGGACGACGGATCCCCGTGGTCCCGGCCCACGGCACCCTCGCCCTCGACGACGTACCGGAACCGCCCCTGCCCGAGCCGCTGCCCCCAGGTCCGTCCCGGCGCGCACCGCTCGGTCTCGTCGCCGGGGCCCGCAGCGGGGACAAGGGCGGGAACGCCAACGTCGGGGTGTGGGTGCGCACGGACGAGGCCTGGCGCTGGCTCGCCCACACGCTCACCGTCGACCGCTTCCGCGAACTCCTCCCGGAAACCGCGTCCTTGACCGTCGTACGCCATGTCCTGCCGAACCTGCGCGCCCTCAACTTCGTCGTCGAGGGGCTCCTCGGCGAGGGCGTCGCCGGGCAGTACCGCTTCGACCCGCAGGCCAAGGCCCTCGGCGAATGGCTGCGCGCCCGCCACCTCGATCTGCCGGAGGCCCTCTTGTGACCGCCGCCCGCCCGTCCCACACCCCGGAGGCCCGCCCGTGACGGCCCTTTCCACGGCCGTGGACGTCGACGACCCGGACCACCGGGCGAACCGCGACGCCCTGCTCGCCGAACTCGCCCAGCTGGAGGCCGAGCACGCCAAGGTCCTGGCGGGCGGCGGCGAGAAGTACGTCGAACGGCACCGGGGGCGCGGCAAGCTGCTCGCCCGCGAACGCATCGAACTGCTCCTCGACCCGGACACACCGTTCCTGGAGCTGTCCCCGCTCGCCGCCTGGGGCAGCGAGTACACGGTGGGCGCCTCGCTCGTGACCGGTATCGGCGTCGTCGAGGGCGTCGAGTGCCTGATCACCGCGAACGACCCGACCGTGCGCGGCGGCGCCAGCAATCCGTGGAGCCTGAAGAAGGCGCTGCGCGCCAACGACATCGCGCTCGCCAACCGGCTGCCGTGCATCAGCCTCGTCGAGTCGGGCGGCGCCGACCTGCCGTCCCAGAAGGAGATCTTCATCCCGGGCGGGGCGATCTTCCGCGACCTCACCCGGCTGTCCGCCGCCGGAATCCCCACCGTCGCCGTCGTCTTCGGGAACTCGACGGCGGGCGGCGCCTACATCCCGGGCATGTCGGACCACGTGATCATGGTCAAGGAGCGTGCGAAGGTCTTCCTCGGCGGCCCGCCGCTCGTCAAGATGGCCACCGGCGAGGAGAGCGACGACGAGTCCCTCGGCGGTGCCGAGATGCACGCGCGTGTGTCGGGCCTCGCGGACTACTTCGCCGTCGACGAGCAGGACGCCCTGCGGCAGGCACGGCGCGTGGTCGCCCGCCTCAACCACCGCAAGGCGTACCCCGATCCGGGCCCGGCGGCCCCGCCCAAGTACGACGCGGAGGAACTCCTCGGGATCGTCCCCGGTGATCTGAAGGTGCCCTTCGACCCGCGCGAGGTCATCGCCCGTATCGTCGACGGCTCCGACTTCGACGAGTTCAAGCCGCTGTACGGGACGAGCCTGTGCACCGGCTGGGCCGCCCTGCACGGCTACCCGGTCGGGATCCTGGCGAACGCCCGGGGCGTGCTCTTCAGCGCGGAGTCCCAGAAGGCCGCCCAGTTCATCCAGCTGGCCAACCAGCGCGACATCCCGTTGCTGTTCCTGCACAACACCACCGGCTACATGGTCGGCAAGGAGTACGAGCAGGGCGGCATCATCAAGCACGGCGCCATGATGATCAACGCGGTGTCCAACAGCCGGGTGCCGCACCTGTCCGTGCTCATGGGCGCCTCGTACGGGGCCGGGCACTACGGCATGTGCGGCCGGGCCTACGACCCGCGCTTCCTGTTCGCCTGGCCCAGCGCCAAGTCGGCGGTCATGGGCCCGCAGCAGCTCGCCGGCGTGCTCTCCATCGTCGCCCGGCAGTCCGCGGCGGACCGCGGCCGCCCCTACGACGAGGACGCGGACGCGGCCCTGCGCGCCATGGTGGAGCAGCAGATCGAGTCCGAGTCCCTGCCGATGTTCCTGTCCGGGCGGCTGTACGACGACGGCGTCATCGACCCCCGCGACACCCGTACCGTCCTCGGCCTGTGCCTGTCCGCGATCCACACGGCGTCCTACGAGGGTGCGCGTGGCGGTTTCGGCGTCTTCCGGATGTGAGGCCCGTGATTACTTCCGTTCTTGTGGCGAACCGCGGCGAGATCGCCTGCCGTATCGTCCGAACCTGCCGTGAGCTGGGCATCCGCACCGTCGCCGTGCACTCGGACGCCGACGCGAACGCCCTCCACGCGCGCGTGGCCGACGCGGCGGTCCGGCTGCCGGGCGCGGCGCCCGCGGACACGTATCTGCGCGGCGACCTGATCGTGAAGGCGGCCCTCGCCTCCGGTGCCGACGCCGTGCATCCCGGCTACGGCTTCCTGTCCGAGAACGCCGACTTCGCCCGCGCGGTGCTGGACGCCGGCCTGGTGTGGATCGGTCCCCCGCCGAAGGCGATCGAGGCGATGGCCTCCAAGACCCGCGCGAAGAAGCTGATGGGCCTGGAGCCGCTGGCCACGGTCACCGCCGACGACCTGCCCGTCCTGGTCAAGGCGGCGGCCGGCGGCGGCGGACGGGGCATGCGCGTCGTACGGGACCTGGGCACCCTCGACGCCGAGCTGACGGCCGCGCGCGCCGAGGCCCTGAGCGCCTTCGGCGACGACGAGGTGTTCGTCGAGCCGTACGTGGAGGGCGGGCGCCACGTCGAGGTGCAGATCCTGGCCGACGCACACGGCACGGTGTGGGCGCTCGGCACCCGCGACTGCTCCCTCCAGCGCCGCCACCAGAAGGTGGTCGAGGAGGCCCCCGCACCGGGCCTTTCGCCCGAACTCACCGACTCCCTGTGCGCCATGGCGGAGCGGGCCGCGCTTGCCGTCGACTACGTGGGCGCGGGCACGGTGGAGTTCCTGGTCGCGGACGGCACCGCGCACTTCCTGGAGATGAACACCCGGCTCCAGGTGGAGCACCCGGTCACCGAGGCGGTGTACGGCCTCGATCTGGTGGCCCTGCAGATCCGGGTCGCGGAGGGCGAGGCGCTCGAGAGCGAGCCGCCGCGCCCGCGCGGCCATGCCGTCGAGGCCCGCCTGTACGCCGAGGACCCGGCGCAGGCGTGGGCCCCGCAGACCGGCACGCTGCACCGCCTGTTCGTACCGGACGTGCGGCTGGACACCGGGTACGCGGACGGCGACGCGATCGGCGTCCACTACGACCCCATGCTCGCCAAGGCCGTCGCCCACGCCCCCACACGGGCGGAGGCGATCCGCAGGCTGGCGGGCGCACTGGAACGGGCCGAGATCCACGGCCCGGCGACCAACAGGGACCTGCTCGTGCGCTCCCTGCGCCACGAGGAGTTCACGGCGGCCCGCATGGACACGGGCTTCTACGACCGCCACCTCGCCGAACTGACCGAGCCCGCTCCCGATCCGTACGCCCCTCTGGCCGCGGCCCTCGCCGACGCCCACGGCCGCTCGCGGTTCGGCGGCTGGCGCAACCTGCCGTCCCAGGCGCAGGTCAAGCGCTACCTCATGGCGGGCGAGGAGCACGAGGCCCGCTACCGGCACACGCGGGAGGGCCTGGCCGCCGACGGGGTGCGGGTGGTGCACGCGGACGCCCGTCTCGTGGTCCTCGAAGCGGACGGCGTCCGGCGGAAGTTCGCGGTGTCCCGGTACGGCGACCAGGTGTATGTGGGCCCCACCGCCCTGACGGCCCTGCCCCGCTTCCGGGAGCCCACCGCCGACCACGCCCCCGGCTCCCTGCTCGCGCCCATGCCCGGCACAGTCGTACGCATCGCCGAGGGACTGGCCGTCGGTGCCGCCGTACAGGCCGGACAGCCGCTGCTCTGGCTGGAGGCGATGAAGATGGAGCACAAGATCACGGCACCGGTGACCGGGACGGTCACGGCCCTCGACGCGACGCCGGGACGGCAGGTGGACGTGGGCACGCTGCTGGCCGTGGTCCAGGACGACGCGCCCCGATAGGGGCCCGGCACCGTATCGACATGCGGCGCCGCCGCGTGAGCGCGACCAGCCACGACGAATCCGCACCTTTCCGAGGAGCCGCAATGACCGCCGTCATGGAAACCCAGGAGCAGCAAGACCTCCGAGCGGCCGTGGCCGCCCTCGGCAAGCGCTACGGCCGCGACTACCTCACCACGGTCGTCGCCGAGAACCGCCGGCCCAGCGAACTGTGGTCCGAGGCGGGCAAGCTCGGCTACCTCGGGGTCAACCTGCCGGAGGAGTACGGAGGCGGTGGCGGCGGTATCGCCGAACTCTCCATCGTGCTCGAGGAGCTGGGCGCCGCGGGCTGCCCCCTCCTCATGCTCGTCGTCTCACCCGCGATCTGCGGCACGGTCATCGCCCGCTTCGGCACCACCGCCCAGAAGGAGCAGTGGCTGCCCGGTCTGGCGGACGGCAGCCGCACCATGGCCTTCGGCATCACCGAACCCGACGCCGGCTCCAACTCCCACCGCATCACCACCACCGCCCGCCGTGACGACGACGGAGACTGGATCCTCAGCGGCCGCAAGGTCTTCATCTCCGGCGTCGACATCGCCGACGCGACCCTGATCGTCGGCCGCACCGAGGACTCCCGCACCGGACGGCTCAAGCCCTGCCTGTTCGTCGTCCCCAGGGACGCGCCCGGCTTCGGGCGGCGCCGGATCGACATGGAACTGAACAGCGCGGAGAAGCAGTTCGAACTGACCCTGGACGATGTCAGACTGCCCGCCGACGCGCTCGTCGGCGACGAGGACGCGGGACTGCTCCAGCTGTTCGCGGGCCTCAACCCCGAGCGCGTGATGACCGCGGCCTTCGCGATCGGCATGGGCCGCTACGCGATCTCCCGGGCCGTGGAGTACGCCCGCGACCGTACCGTCTGGAAGCAGCCCATCGGCGCCCACCAGGCGATCGCCCACCCCCTCGCCCAGGCCCACATCGACCTGGAGCTGGCCCGCCTGATGATGCAGAAGGCGGCCTTCCTCTACGACTCGGGGGACGACGTCGCCGCCGGAGAGGCCGCCAACATGGCCAAGTACGCCGCCGGGGAGGCCTGCGTCAAGGCGGTCGACCAGGCCGTCCACACCCTCGGCGGCAACGGCCTCACGCGTGAGTTCGGGCTCGCCTCGCTCATTACGGCCGCCCGTGTGTCTCGTATTGCACCGGTGAGCCGGGAGATGATTCTCAACTACGTCTCCCATCAGACCCTGGGCCTGCCCAAGTCGTACTAGGCGCACCCCGTCGCGCTAGGAGGAACCGTGTTCCGAAGCGAGTACGCAGACGTCCCGTCCCTCGAACTCCCCATCCACGAGGCGGTCCTGGGCCGGGCCGCCGAGTTCGGTGAGCTGCCCGCCCTGATCGACGGAACGGACGGCACCACCCTCACGTACGACCAACTGGACCGGTTCCACCGGCGCATCGCGGCCGCACTCGCGGAGACGGGCGTGCGCAAGGGCGACGTGCTCGCGCTGCACAGCCCGAACACCATCGCCTTCCCGGCCGCCTTCTACGCCGCCACGCGCGCGGGCGCCTCGGTCACGACCGTGCACCCGCTGGCCACGGCCGAGGAGTTCGCCAAGCAACTGCGGGACTCCGCGGCCCGCTGGATCGTCACCGTCTCACCGCTGCTGGAGACGGCCCGGCGCGCCGCCGAACTCGCGGGCGGCATCCGGGAGATCTTCGTCTGCGACAGCGCGCCGGGCCACCGCTCCCTGATCGACATGCTGGCGTCGGCCGCGCCGGAACCGGTGGTCGACATCGACCCGGTGGAGGACGTCGCCGTGCTCCCGTACTCGTCCGGGACCACGGGCATACCCAAGGGCGTGATGCTCACCCACCGGCAGGTCGGCACCAACCTCGCGCAGATCCGCCCGCTCATCGGGACAGGCCCGGGCGAGCGCATCCTCGCCGTGCTGCCCTTCTTCCACATCTACGGCATGACGGCCCTGATGAACGCCCCCCTGCGGCAGGGGGCCACCGTCGTCGTGCTGCCGCGCTTCGACCTGGACAGCTTCCTGGCGTCCATCCAGGACCAGCGCATCACCGGCCTGTACGTGGCCCCGCCCATCGTCCTGGCCCTCGCCAAGCACCCGGCCGTCGCGCAGTACGACCTGTCGTCGCTGAAGTACATCATCAGCGCCGCGGCCCCCTGGACGCCACCCTGGCGGTGGCCTGCGCCGAGCGCCTCGGCCTGCCGCCCATCGGCCAGGGCTACGGCATGACGGAACTGTCCCCGTGCACCCATGTGGTGCCCCTCGACGCCCCCGACGCGCCCCCCGGCACCGTCGGCAAGCTGGTGGCCGGCACCGAGATGCGCATCCTGTCCCTCGACGACCCCGACAAGGACCTCGGCGTCGGGGAGACCGGCGAGATAGCCATCCGGGGCCCCCAGGTGATGAAGGGCTACCTGGGCCGGCCGGAGGCGACCGACGCGATGATCGACCGGGACGGCTGGCTGCACACCGGGGACGTCGGCCATGTCGACGCCGACGGCTGGCTGTTCGTGGTCGACCGGGTCAAGGAACTCATCAAGTACAAGGGCTTCCAGGTGGCGCCCGCCGAGCTGGAGGCCCTGCTGCTCACCCACCCGGGCGTCGTGGACGCCGCCGTCATCGGTGTCTACAACGACGAGAACAACGAGGTGCCGCACGCCTTCGTGGTGCGCCGCCCGGGCGCCGACGACCTCTCCGCGGGCGAGATCATGATGTACGTCGCCGAACGCGTCGCCCCCTACAAGCGGGTCCGGCGCGTCACCTTCATCGACGGAGTGCCGAGGGCGGTCTCCGGGAAGATCCTGCGCCGGCAGCTGAGGGAGCACGCGTGACCGATCTCGTACGCACGGCGAACGACCGGGGCCTCACCACCCTCACCCTCGATTCCCCGGGCAACCGCAACGCCCTGTCGTCCTCGCTCGTCGGCGCGCTCGCCGACGCCCTCACCCACTGCGGCAAGGACCGCGAGGTACGCGCCGTCGTCCTCACCCACACCGGGAACACCTTCTGCGCGGGCGCCGACCTTCGGGACCCGCCCCACCCGGAGGCCCTGGTCGCCCTGCTGCGGCAGATCGTCGAGCTGAGCAAGCCCGTCGTCGCCCGGGTCACCGGGCACGTACGGGCGGGCGGCCTCGGCCTGCTGGGCGCGTGCGACATCGCGGCCGCCTCCGCCGCGGCCGACTTCGCCTTCACCGAGGTGCGCATCGGCGTCGCCCCGGCCGTGATCTCCCTGCCCCTGCTGCCCCGCACGGACCCCCGGGCCCTCGCCCGCTACTACCTCACCGGCGAACGCTTCGACGCCGCCGAGGCCGTGCGCACCGGGCTGCTCACCGCGGCCGGCGAGAACGTCGACGAGGTGCTCGCGCCCATGCTCGACGGACTGCGCCGGGCCTCGCCCCAGGGCCTGACCGAGACGAAGCGGCTGCTCACGGCTACTGTGCTGAAGACCTTCGACCGGGACGCGGCCGACCTGACCGCGCTCTCGGCCCGGCTTTTCTCCTCCCCGCAGGCCCGCGAGGGGATGACGGCCTTCCTCGAACGACGGGATCCCGTGTGGGTGGTGTGAACGCGGTGCGTGCCGGCGCTGTGGCCGGGAGCACGGTATGGGAGTGAACACGGTCGAACGCGTCCCCAAGCAGGACCGCAGCCGCGCCACCCGGCAGCGGCTCCTGGCAGCCGCCGTGGCCTGCCTCGCCGAACACGGCTGGGCGGGCTCCACGGTCTCCGTCGTCGCCGAACGCGCCGGAGTCTCCCGGGGTGCCGCCCAGCACCACTTCCCGACCCGGGAGGACCTGTTCACGGCCGCCGTCGAGTACGTCGCCGAGGAGCGCTCCACCGCGACACGGGCCCTGTTCCCGCAGGGGGCCGCCGACCGGCGCGCGGTGGTCGCGGCCCTCGTCGACCTGTACACCGGTCCGCTGTTCCGGGCGGCCCTGCATCTGTGGGTGGCCGCCTCCAACGAGGACCAGCTGCGGCTGCGGGTGACGGAGCTGGAGGCCCGGGTCGGCCGCGAGACCCATCGCATCGCCGTCGACCTCCTCGACGCCGACGAATCCCGCCCCGGAGTCCGCGAAACCGTCCAGGGCCTCCTCGACATGGCCCGCGGCCTCGGTCTCGCCAACCTGCTCACCGACGACGGGGCCCGCCGCGAGCGGGTGGTGGCCCAGTGGGCGCAGCTGCTGGAGGAGGCGCTGGGCTGAGGGCAGGGCGGCATGCGTGGGGACCGCCACACTCACGCCTCGCGTACCCCGCAGTACTCTTGCCCCATGCTTCCGATGCTCGTCCGACGCCGGCACGTGGACTACGTGCGCGTCACGAGCATGGGCTGTCGGCGCTCTGCCTGATCCAGCCCCCTCTTCCCCCCGTGGCACCCAGGAGCCCGCCCCACCCCCGGCGGCCGATCCGTGCCCCCGTACACCCTGCGGACGCCCCCCATGACGAACCCGTCGTACGACCAACTTCCGATCATCGACCTCTCCGCGGCCGACCGTGGCCCCCAGGCCCGGGCGCTGCTCCACGCGCAGCTCCACAGCGCCGCCCATGACGTGGGCTTCTTCCAGCTGGTCGGCCACGGCGTCACCAAGGCCGAGACCGACGCGCTGCTCGGCGCCATGCACGCCTTCTTCGCGCTTCCCGAAGCCGACCGCCTCGCCCTCGACAACGTCAACTCGCCCCACTTCCGTGGCTACACCCGCACCGGCGACGAACGCACCGGCGGTACCCGGGACTGGCGCGACCAGCTCGACATAGGCGCCGAACGCCCCGCCCACGCCCCGGGCCCCGGTGAGCCCGCCTACTGGTGGCTCCAGGGCCCCAACCAGTGGCCCGCCGCCCTCCCCGGACTGCGTACCGCCGCGCTCGCCTGGATCGACCGGCTCAGCGGGGTCGCCCGGCGGCTGCTCCACGAACTGCTCACCGCGATCGGCGCACCGGCCGGCTTCTACGACCCGGTCTTCGGCGACCACGCCCACCCCCACCTCAAGCTCGTGCGCTATCCGGGCAGCGCCTCGGACGGCGCGGAGCAGGGCGTCGGCGCACACAAGGACTACGGGTTCCTGACCCTGCTGCTCCAGGACCGGATCGGCGGACTGCAGGTACACCGCGCTGACGGGCGGTTCCACGATGTGCCGCCGCTCGAGGGAGCGTTCGTGGTCAACCTGGGCGAGCTGCTGGAAGTGGCGACCGACGGCTATCTGCTCGCCACCAACCACCGGGTCGTCAGCCCGCCCGGCGCCGTCGAGCGGTTCTCCGTGCCGTTCTTCTACAACCCGCGCCTGGACGCCCGCATCGAACCGCTGCCCTTCCCGTACGCCTCCACCGCGCCCGGTGTCACCGACGACCCGGCCAACCCGCTGTTCGCGGAGTACGGCTTCAACGAGCTGAAGGGCAAGCTGCGGGCACACCCGCTGGCCGCCGAACGCCACCACGCGGATCTGCTCAGCCCCGCGTGACAGCGGGGCGGAGCGCGAAGCCCCCGTCGGCCGAAGGGGGCGGGGACGGCGCGGCCGGTCGCACCGGTCCCGCGCTCACCCCGCCCCCTTCGCGGTCCTTCTCGATCGCTCAGCGCGCGATGGCCGCGTACCCCTCGATCTCCTGGGGGCCGCGCGGGCCGGGGCCCACGTAGCGGGCGGAGGGGCGCACCAGGCGGCCTGTCCGCTTCTGCTCGAGGATGTGCGCCGACCAGCCCGCCGTCCGGGCACAGGTGAACATCGACGTGAACATGTGCGCCGGGACCTCGGCGAAGTCCAGCATGATCGCCGCCCAGAACTCCACGTTCGTGGCGAGGACACGGTCGGGGCGGCGGTTGCGCAGCTCCTCCAGGGCGGCCTTCTCCAGCGCCTCCGCGATCTCGAAACGCGGGGCGCCGAGTTCCCGGGCGGTACGGCGCAGTACGCGCGCCCGCGGGTCCTCGGCGCGGTACACCCGGTGGCCGAAGCCCATCAGCCGCTCGCCCTGGTCCAGGGCCCGCTTCACATACGCCTCCGCGTCACCGGTGCGCTCGATCTCCTCGATCATGCCGAGGACACGGGAGGGAGCACCGCCGTGCAACGGCCCCGACATGGCACCGACCGCGCCGGACAGTGCCGCGGCCACGTCCGCGCCTGTCGACGCGATGACCCGCGCCGTGAACGTGGACGCGTTCATGCCGTGCTCGGCGGCCGACGTCCAGTAGGCGTCCACGGCCGCGACGTGCTTCGGGTCCGGCTCGCCGCGCCAGCGGATCATGAACCGCTCCACGACGGAGCTCGCCTTGTCGATCTCGCGCTGTGGCACCATCGGCAGCCCCTGGCCACGTGCCGACTGGGCGACGTACGAGAGCGCCATGACCGCGGCGCGCGCCAGGTCGTCACGGGCCTCCTCGACGTCGATGTCCAGGAGCGGTTTCAGCCCCCACACCGGGGCGAGCATGGCGAGCGCCGACTGCACGTCCACCCGGATGTCGCCGGAGTGCACCGGGATCGGGAACGGCTCGGCGGGCGGCAGCCCGGGGTTGAAGGCGCCGTCGACCAGCAGCCCCCAGACGTTGCCGAACGAGACATGACCGACCAGGTCTTCGATGTCGACACCCCGGTACCGCAGGGCACCGCCCTCCTTGTCCGGTTCGGCGATCTCCGTCTCGAACGCGATGACTCCCTCGAGCCCGGGTACGAAGTCGGACATCAGGCGGCTCCTCGTGATGTGTGCGGCGGATGTGGTCTGTGGGATTCCCGTCGGCCGCCGTCCACGGGCCGAGAGGACGGGACCGTGCGCTGGACGTCAACTGTCGGGAAGCTTGCCGCCCCGGATCCACGGTCACTGACGAAAGACTCGCGGTCCGAAACGGTCACCCGGGTGATGCCCCGATCGGTCGGCGGTCATCCACCGCGACCGGCATCTGCACGATATCCCCGAGTGCCACCTTTGGGGAGAGGTTGCGGCACTGAGTGCCACACAATGATGAACCACACCCCCCCGAAGTGCCGCAGGCATACGGCAAGATGACGGCGTGACCGACCGCTTCCCGGACGAACCCGCCCCCGGCCCCGCTGATCCGGCCTCCGAAGGCACCGCGCACCACGACGCCGGATCCTCCGCCGCGGAGCCGGAGATCGAACCCATCGTCGAACGCGCCGCGGCCCAGGCCCCCGCCGAGGACCTGGCGCACGATCCCGCCGAGATGCGGGCCCACTACCGCGCCGAGGGCATGGACGAGTCCGCCCTCGCCGTCCACCCCATGGAGCAGTTCTCCCTCTGGTTCAAGCAGGCGGCGCAGGCCTCGGTGGCCGGGATGATCTATGAGCCGAACGCCATGGTCGTCTCCACCGCGGACGCGGCCGGGCACCCGAGCTCACGCACGGTCCTGCTGAAGGGGTACGACGAGCAGGGCTTCGTCTTCTACACCAACTACGAGTCCCGCAAGGCCCGCGAATTGGCGGCCAACCCCCATGTCTCGCTGCTCTTCCCCTGGCACCCGATGGCCCGCCAGGTGATCGTCACGGGCATCGCCCGCCGCACCGGCCGCGACGAGACGGCCGCCTACTTCCGCACCCGGCCGCACGGCTCCCAGCTCGGGGCCTGGGCCAGTGCCCAGTCCTCGGTCATCCCCTCCCGCACCGGACTCGACACCGCGTACGAAGAGCTGAGCGCCCGCTACCCCGAAGGGTCCCAGGTCCCGGTGCCGCCGAACTGGGGCGGCTTCCGTATCGCCCCCCGGACGGTCGAGTTCTGGCAGGGCCGCGAGAACCGACTCCACGACCGCCTCCGCTATGTGGCGGAACCGGACGGGTCGTGGCGGGTGGAGCGACTGAGCCCCTGAGGCCTCGACGGCCGCCCGTAGACGCAGACGACCCGCGAGCTCAGGTCCTCCGCCTGTCGGCGGGGGAGCCGGCCGGACGTACCGGCGAGCTCGCGGGTCGGGTGACTGCGTTGGATTGGCCGGCTGCGCAGGGCGTGCCATGCGCTGGTCCGGCGCCGAACCGAGTACGACGGCGGACCGCTAGCCCGCAGTCACCTCTTCCGTCCGGTATTCATACATCTGCCGAACCACCTCCTTTCCGAAGTACCTGCCACCCTAAGAACCGATCGCGCCAGGATCAACTGTTTTTCCGGGATGTCGGTGGATGACCTACGGTCGGCCGCCGTGTCCGTCCGTCACGGCAGGAAAACCTCTTCGAGGAACGGCTCCACGGCCGCTCGCCAGGCCTCGGGCTGGTCGTAGTGGACGAGGTGTCCGGCGTCGGCGACCTCCGCGTACCGGCCGCGGGGCAGGACACGCACCATCTCCTGGGACTCCGCGCGGCCCAGCTCGCCGTCCAGGCCGCGGACGACCAGGGCAGGGCAGCGGACCTGCGCCAGCTCCTCCCAGTGCGCGTCGTACACCCAGGTCTGGCGGGACTTCAGCATCTGCTCCGGTTCGAAGACGGGCCGCCAGCCGTCCTCCGACTCGGTCATCACCTCGGCGTAGAACTCGCCACGGGCCCGGTTCGGGCGCTCGACCCAGGGGTCGTCCTCGCCGAACCACTTCCGGACGTCGGCGATCGTGGCGAAGGGCAGGGGCCAGGACTTGAACCACTTCTCCCATTCACGCTGGGAGGCGGCGCCGAGCGCGGAGGCCCGCATGTCGCAGATGATCAGGCCGCGCACCAGATCAGGGCGCTTGGCGGCGAGCTGCCAGGCGGTCAGTGCGCCCATGGCATGGCCGATGAGAACGGCCGGGGCGAGGTCGAGCTGTTCGAGGGCGTCCTCGGCGTCCTCGACGTAGACCTCGCGGGTGTACTCCCCCTCGGGGGGTTTGTCGCTCTGGCCGTGGCCGCGCTGGTCGAGCGCCACGGCGCGGTACCGCCCCGAGAGCCAGCGGGCTGTGGACGCCCAGTGGGAGGCGCGCCCCATCAGCCCGTGCAATAACAGCACGCCCGGTGCCCCCTCGCCCTCTCCGGTCTTCGGAGGGTCGGCGAACTCCCACGCGGCGAGGCGTAAGCCGCCGGCTCCGGTGACGTCGATGCGCCGCACCATCCTCTTGGCACCCCCCTGCTCGGCCCGGACCGCCCGCTCGCCCGGAGCGGCTGGTCCACTCGCTGGTCCTGCTACCGCTGTCGTGCTGCTCCTGTTGGGCACCGCTGTCACCGGGTGGTCGTCCTGGTGCGCTCGTGCCTGGTGCTCGCTCGGGTGCGGGACGCGCCGGTCGGTGCAGCGATGGTCCGGTGGGACCGTCACGCCCACGCTATCGAATGGCTATTCGAAAATGCTGCTTCTGGAGGCAACACCCCTCCTTCGAGTGACCTCCCTCGAGGGTTGGCCGCCGATTCCGGGGGGAGATCTTCACCAAGAGGCGGGCCGCTCGGGGAAAAACGGTCCGCGGGGGACGACCCTGAGAGCTCGGGGCTCCGGGTCGGAACAGGGGAGGACAGGCCCCGGCGCCCTGGGGCGCCGGGGCCCTTCCCATGTCTGCGGCACATCCTTCCGCCCCCTCCCTGAACCAGGGGATATGGGTGTCACCCGCTGGCCAAGAGCTCTCAGGTCATATGCCTCATGCGACAGCCTCGCATGCCGACGGCGCGAGCGCTGCGATTCCGCACACTGAATCTTGGTTTTGGCCGGATCGCGGAGCCGTCACAGCAGGCGCAGGGGTCACACCGCTTGACGGATCGTCGGATGATCAGGACATCCGGAGCCGTCGATTCCGGCGGTTGCGGAGGCCCCGGCTCCGCGCCGGAGCGCGGCCGGGTGCGCCCAGGGGCGACCCTGGACCCTCACGGCGCCGCCCTAGCGCTTGGCCACGAAGACGTGGGACGCGATCTCGGACTCCAGCTCGGCCGCCTCGCCGCCGCTGCCGACCAGGACCCCGCCCGCGGACTCCGTCACACTGACCACGGAACCGGGCTGCACGCCCGCGCGCCGCAGCGTGTACATCAGCTGTGCGTCCGTCTGGATGGGCTCGCCGATCCGCCGTACGACGACGGTCTTCCCGTCCGAGCCCGGGTCCAGCTCGGCCAAGGACACCATGCCCTCGTCCAGGAACGGGTTCGCTCCGTCCTTCTCGCCCAGCTCCTCCAGGCCCGGGATCGGGTTCCCGTAGGGCGACTCGGTGGGGTGGCGCAGCAGGTCGAGGACGCGGCGCTCGACCGCCTCGCTCATCACGTGCTCCCAGCGGCACGCCTCGGCGTGTACCTGCTCCCACTCGAGGCCGATCACGTCGACCAGCAGGCATTCGGCCAGACGGTGCTTGCGCATGACGCGCGTGGCCAGGCGGCGGCCCTCGTCCGTGAACTCCAGGTGGCGGTCCGCGGCGACCGACACCAGTCCGTCGCGCTCCATCCGGGCCACCGTCTGGCTGACCGTCGGGCCGCTCTGGTCGAGCCGCTCGGCGATCCGGGCGCGCATGGGGACCACGCCTTCCTCCTCGAGCTCGAGGATGGTGCGGAGGTACATCTCCGTCGTGTCGATCAGTCCGGACATACGTGCCCCTCGATGAGATCTGCCGGAGGCTCGACGGCTCACCGGCGTGTGCGCTGGCCCTGGATTCAATTCTGACGCATCGCACTGACAACCGTGGAGCGCCGGCCGAACCAGGGGTCACGGCTCTCGCAAGGTCCTCCGCACCCCCGGGACAGCGTGGCCGTCCCGGGGGCCCACCGACCGTATTGACACGGCACTGGTCCAGACCGCAACGTGATCCGCGACACGGACCGTCACGGACGCCGGTGCGTGGCGGTGCGCCGTGCGTCAGCCGTCCGTCGGGAACGGGACACCGAGACTTCGAAGGGGCGTCGCCGATGAGTGACGAGCCGGGCGGCGGCAAGCCGCGCAGCGGTAGCGAGCTGGCCGGGCGGTTCTTCGAGGCGGCGATCGGGCTGCTGCGCCGGGTGCGGGACGAGGACGCGGAGCAGATCGCGGCGGCGGGCACCCTGATCGCGGACACCGTCGCCGACGGCGGCCGGCTGTTCGCCTTCGGCGCCGGGCACTCCTCGCTGGCCGCCCAGGACCTCGTCTACCGCGCGGGCGGCCTCGCCCTGATGAACCTGCTGGCCGTCCCCGGCGTCGTCGGGGTCGATGTGATGCCGGCGACCCTGGGCTCCGCCCTGGAGCGGGTCGACGGGCTGGCGGGCGCGGTCCTCGACTCCAGCCCGCTCCGAGCCGGCGACCTGCTGGTGATCGTCTCCCTGTCCGGCCGCAACGCGCTCCCCGTCGAGATGGCGACGAACGCGCGCGCCCTCGGCGTCAAGGTCATCGGCGTCACCTCGGTGGCGTACGCCTCGGAGACGAAGTCCCGGCACGCCTCGGGCACCTACCTGAAGGACCACTGCGACATCGTCCTCGACTCGAAGATCCCCGTGGGGGACGCGGAGCTCAGCGTCGACAACATCCCCGCCCCCTTCGCCCCGGCCTCCACGGTGGTGACCACCGCCCTGCTCCAGGCGGTGATGGCCCAGGCCGCGGGCGCCCTCGCGTACCGCGGCATCGAACCGCCCCTGCTCAGGTCGGGGAACGTGGACGGCGGCCACGAGTGGAACGGCCGGGTGATGCGGGAGTACGGCGACCGGATCTTCTACCGGCAGTAGCCGGCCGCGTCCCCGGGAGCAGGGGCCGGAAGCGCGGCTACGCCTCCGGGGCCGCCATGTCGGCGAGGTCCAGCGCGGCGGCGATCCGTGCCGCGACGCTCTCCGCGTACACCGCGTCCGCCCGTTCGAACCGGCTCCGCCCCGCCGCGCGCAGGAACGTCACCACGCCCAGCGTCCGGCCCCGGCTGCGCAGCACCGTGCACAGCGCGTGCACCGCGTCCGCGGGCCAGCGCCGGTCGAGTGCCCACCGGTGTGCCTGCTCCGGGTCCACGTCTCCCGCCCCGGCCCGTACGGATCCGGTACGCGCGACGCACTGCAGGGCCGGATGTCCCTCGGCGTACCGCACGGGCAGCCCCGCCTTGCCGGTGAGCGCGCTGGGCCCGGGCGTGCCGGACGGCGTCTCGGCCGCCCGTACCAGGCGCACCGGACTCTCCCCGTCCGCCATGGAGCCGCCCGCCACCCGGTCGATCAGCGCGTGATCGGCGAATCCGGCCAGTGCGAAGTCCAGATGGACGGTGGCCGCCTCCAGAGGGTCCTCGCACTCGGCCGCCGCGCGGGCGGCGCGGTGGAGCTGGTTCGAGCGGAAGCGCAGCAGAGCCGCCTCCTGCTCGGTCTGTTTGGCCTCGGTGATGTCCTGGAAGAGCCACCCCACGCCCAGCGGAACCGGTTCCTCCGCGAGCGGTGAGGACAGCCGCAGGAACCCGCTGCGCCAGCACCGCCGCTTCTCGCCGTCGGCGGTCCGGACGCTCACCCACAGCTCGGCGGGAGCGGGCGGGGCCCCCTCGGCGAGCACATGGGTCAGTGCGCTCTCCAGCTCCTCGACCCCCTGGGAGAGCAGATCGCCGAGGGGACGGCCGAGCACGGCGGTCCGCCCGATGCCGAGGGCCCGGGCGGCGTGGGCGTTGACGACGGCGGGCCGCAGGTCCGCGTCGACGAGCACGACTCCCCAGCTCGCGTCCTCGAACAGGGCCTCGCTCAGCGCGATGGACCGCTCCAGATCGATCTGCGCGTGGACCTCGCTGAAGGCGCAGTAGACCCCGGCAGGTTTCCCGTCGGGTCCGCGCACCGCCGCAGACTGGGTCCGGACGAGCACCCGCCCGCCCTCCTTGGTCAGCAGCGCGAACTCGTGCACCTGGCGCCCGGGTGCGTCCATCGCGGACATCAGCCGCGCCTCGACCTCGGTGGCGTCGGCGGTGCGCACGGCCCATCCGGCGAATCCGCGCCGCCCCACCGCTTCGGCCGCGGACCATCCGAGGATCCGCTCGGCCTCCCGGTTCCAGTGGGTCACGACGCCGTCGGCGTCCAGGGCACACAGGGCCGCGTCCATGCCGTCGAGGAGCGCGGCGAGAAGATCCGAACCGTCCCGCTCGGGCTCACCCGGCCCCAGCTCGTCCGTCGTCCCGCTACGCCGGGAAGCACTCACCTGGACCCCCCTGCAGGCTGCTGCGTCCGCACGTACGGCGCGTTCTTCCGCTCACTCGCCATCATTCAACTCGAACGTGACACAGCACACATCTGCTTCCGGAAAGATTGGGGGAAATCGTTGCGCCCGGTTTTCTCCCCCGGCCGCCGCACCGGAGGGTGCCGGCCTACCCCTTGCTGACCGCCGTCAGGATCTCCGGCAGGCGTCGGGCCGTGCGCGGCGCCGCGAGGCGCAGGCCGAGCAGGGCGATCAGCGCGCCGTACGCGGCGCCCGCCGGCAGCAGCAGCCAGGTCCACGCGTCGCCGCCCGAGGCGACGTTCAGCCAGATCGTCGCCGCGATGACGGGTGCGGACAGCAGAGCGGCCGAGATCATGCCGCCGAAGATGGAGATCCAGGCGAGTCCCGCCTGGCCGGGGGCCACGTTCTTGTAGCCCTCCTGCGGAATGGAGTAGGGGAAGCGGGCCGAGGTCCAGGCACCGGTGGCGAGCATCGCGCCGAGCAGCGCGAAGGAGAGACCGAGCACCTCGGGCAGCTTCGGCCAGGCGCCGAGCAGCGCGGTCGTCACGACGGTGACGAAGGTGGCGTAGGGCAGCGTGATCAGCAGCAGCGCCTGCGCCCGGCCGCGCAGTTCGGCGTAGGCGTCCCGAGGGGAGGAGATCGTCGTCGCGACCATCCAGAACGCGGACGTGTCCTGCCCGAACTGGTTGTACATCTGGATGCCGAGCATCCCGGCCGCGAAGCAGGCGAAGTAGATGGAGCCGGTGCCCTGGAGGGCGTTGAAGGCGGGGACGATCAGCCCGATCGCGAGCGAGGTCACCCATGCCGCCTTGGTCTTGGGATCGCGCCACACATACCGCAGGCTGCGCTCCATCACCGTGCCGGTGCGGCCCGCGGGCAGCAGTCGGGACAGGCCCGTCGAGGTGCGCTCCCGGGCGCTCGGTTCGGCGGCCTGGAGCGTGGATTGGTCCGGCGAGGTCATCAGCTTCGTCAGGCTGCGTGACCACAGGGCCAGCAGCCCGGCCAGGGCCGCCGCGCTCAGCGCGAGTTGGGCGACGGCTGTGCCGTACGAACCGCGGCTCGCGGAGTCCACGGCACCGAGGGCGGACGCGGGCGGTACCCAGCGCAGTACCTCGCCCACCGGGTCCAGCGGGGACAGCCCCGCCGAACCGAGCCGCTGGGCGCCGAAGTTGACGAGCTGCGCGCCGATCGCGACGACGAGCCCGCTGAGCACGGCAAGATCGCGGCCCTTGCGGCTGGTCAGCAGCCGGATGTTGGCGGCGGCGACGGCGCGGGCGAGCGCCACGCAGACGAGCAGTGCCAGGACGGCGGCGACCACGGCGGTGCCGTACGCGGCGGCCCCGTGCGCCATCGAGATCACCGCGCCGACGAACAGGCAGAGGGTGAAGAGGGGGCCGAGACCGACCAAGGAGGCCGTGAGCAGGGCCCGTACGAGAGGCTGCGGGCGCAGCGGGAGCATCACCAGGCGGGTGGGGTCGAGCGTCTCGTCGCCGCTCGGGAAGAACAGCGGCATCACCGCCCAGCCGAGCGCAAGGATCTCGGTCAGCAGCACCGCGATGGTGGCGGTGTGCGCGTTGCCGCGCAGAGCGATCAGGCCGATCAGCTGCAGGGCGGCGATCAGGAGCACGAAGACGACGGACGTCACGTACGCGGCCCTGCGTCCGGCGGACTGCCGCAGCCCGTTGCGCAGCAGGGACAGCTTGAGCCGTACGACGGTGGGGGTCAGGCCGGGGGCGGTCATCGGGCGCCGCCGCCGAGCCAGTCGAGGTCGGCGCCGGCGGTGCGGCCGTGCGCGCCGACCAGTTCCAGGAAGGCCTGCTGCAGGGTGGGCGCCTCGCCGCGTACGTCGGCGAGCGGGCCGTGTGCGCGGATGCGTCCCGCGGCCATGACCGCCACCCAGTCGCACAGCGACTCGACCAGCTCCATGACGTGGGAGGAGAAGACGACGGTGGCGCCGGAAGCCGTGTAGCGCTCCAGGACACCGCGGATGGTCTGGGCGGACACCGGGTCGACGCCCTCGAACGGCTCGTCGAGGAAGAGGACCTCTGGATTGTGGAGCAGCGCGACGGCGAGCCCGATCTTCTTGCGCATGCCGGTCGAGTAGTCGACCACGAGCTTGTGCTGGGCGCCGGCCAGGTCGAGGACGTCGAGGAGCTGGGCGGCCCGCTTGTCGACCTCGGCGCCGGGCAGACCGCGCAACCGGCCCATGTAGCCGAGCAGTTCCCGGCCGGAGAGGCGTTCGAAGAGGCGCAGACCCTCGGGGAGGACGCCGATGCGCGCCTTCACCGCCACGGGGTCGCGCCACACGTCGTGCCCGACCACCTCGACGGTGCCCTGGTCGGGCCGCAGCAGTCCGGTGACCATGGACAGGGTGGTGGTCTTCCCGGCCCCGTTCGGGCCGACCAGCCCGATGAACCGCCCGGCGGGCAGCTCGAGGTCGATGCCGGCGACGGCGACCTGCTCCCCGAACCGCTTCCAGAGCCCCTGCACCCGTACGGCGGCCACAACCGCCCCTGCTCCCTCGGTCATACGAGCACCTTAGGGGGAGGAGCGCACCGTGCGAGGCGTGGGGAACCGCATGAGCGGCAACGGAGAACCCCACGGCAAGGCCGCCGGACGCCATCCGTCACGCGGCCGGCGCCCGCGGGCGGCTACCGCTCCCGGCCGCAGGCGTACGCGAGTGGCGAGATCAACTCCTCCGCATCCGGCAGCCATCGGTTCGCGGGCGTCGGCCGGCAGACCCACTGCACGGCACCCCGCGACCCGTACCGCGTGGGCGGTGCGGCCACATACGCCCCCTCGCCGAGCGTCAGCAGGTCGAGCGAGGAGGGCGACCAGCCCAGGTTCCGCACCAGGTGGGGGACCTTCGCCGAGGCGCCGGGCAGCACGAAGAACTGCATGCGCCGGTCCGGGGTCAGGGCCACCGGTCCGAGCGTCAGCTCCATTCGCTCCATGCGCGCGAGGGCGAGGAAGCCGGCGGTCTCCGGGACGTCGACGGCGTCGAAGGTGCGCCCGGTGGGCAGCAGGATCGACGCCGTCGGCCGCATGGTCCACAGACGGCGCGCGACGGTCGCGCTGCCGCTCGCCTGTGTCGCCCAGTCGTCGCGAGCCGGATGCGCACCGGGCACGGGGCACGCGGACCGACCGCAGGAGCAGTGCTGCATCCCGTCCACGGCTTCGAGCCAGGTCCCGGGGAACACGTCCCAGTGGCGTTCCTCGGCGTAACGTACGGCGGCTTCCAGGAGCGAATCGCCGCGCTGCTTCGGGATGTGGGCAGTTTCGGGGCCCGCGATGGTCTCTTCCACGATGAGCTCAACTCCAGCGGTCACGGGGGGTTACGCCCCGTTCTCGCGGTGCGACCGTCCGGGCCGGGGGCGGTTTTTGGGCATGCTCTTTTTGCCCTACATGCGCGGGGAGGAGCACCGTTCCCGGCGGCGGGGCGCACGGGTGCACGGTCGGGGGCGCGCAAGAGGAACGGCGACGGGGGCCGGGTAGTCAGGTGAGGGGCACGGCATCAGGCTTTACCCCGGCAATCCGCGCATGTCTCGCATCAGAGGTATGTCCGCTGGGCATCGATCTTCAAGACCGGATCTTTTCGGTGCACACCAAGGGTGTTCCCGGGAGTCCGGCCGCTGAAGACACGTCAACTCGGTGCGTGAGCAGTCACCGCAGTCACCGGGCGAACCGAGCCATGGATATGGGGGTGCGCATGGCCGCAAGGCCTCTCGTCGCGCGGCAGCCGAACGAACGGCTGCAAGCGCTCATTCAGGAAGCGGGCTGCTCGAACGCGGGGCTCGCCCGCCGGGTCAACATGTGCGGCGCGGAGCACGGTCTCGATCTGCGCTACGACAAGACGTCGGTGGCCCGCTGGCTGCGCGGTCAGCAGCCGAGGGGCCGGGCGCCGGCGATCATCGCCGAGGCGCTGGGCCGCAAGCTGGGGCGTACGGTCACGATCGACGAGATCGGCATGGCCAACGGCAAGAACCTCGCCTCGGGCGTGGGCCTGCAGTTCTCGCCGACGGTGCTCGGCGCCATCGAGCAGGTCTGCGAGCTGTGGCGCAGCGACGTCGGCCGCCGTGACTTCCTGTCCGGTTCCTCGGTCGCCGCGTCCGCGCTCGTCGAGCCGAGCCGGGACTGGCTGATCTCCGCGCCGGATTCGCAGGTGTCGCGCTCGGCAGGGCCCCGGGTGGGTCCCTCGGACGTGGCCGCGGTGCGCGCGATGACCCAGGCACTGGTCGAGCTGGACCACCAGTTCGGCAGCGGACATGTGCGGCCGGTCGTCGTGCACTACCTCAACAGCGTCGTGTCGGGCCTGCTGGCCGGCTCGTACCGGGACGCCGTGGGTCGCGAACTCTTCGCCGCCGTGGCCCGGTTGACGGAGCTCGCGGGATACATGGCCATCGACACCGGGCAGCCGGGGCTCGCCCAGCGGTACTACATCCAGGCGTTGCGCCTCGCCCAGGCGGCGGGGGACCGCGGGTACGGCGGCTATGTGCTGGCCGCCTCCATGAGCCATCTCGCGGCGCAGCTCGGAAACCCCCGGGAGATCGCGCAGTTGGCGCGCGCGGCCCAGGAGGGAGCGCGTGGGCGGGTGACGCCGCGGGCGGAGGCGATGTTCCACGCCGCCGAGGCGCGGGGGCACGCGCTGCTGGGCGACGTGCGCGCCGCCCAGTTCGCTTCCGGGCGCGCGGTCGCGGCGCTCGAGGCGGCGGACGGGGCGTCCGGGGACGACCCGGTGTGGATCGCCCACTTCGACCAGGCCTATCTGGCGGACGAGCTGGCGCACTGCCACCGCGACCTCGGGCAGGCCGAGGCTGCTGCGCGGCGCGCGGAGGAGTCCCTCGCGGGGCACCCCGAGTCGCGGGCCCGGCGCCGGGCGATCGGCTATGTGCTGCTCGCCACGGCGCAGGTGCAGCAGCGCGAGGTGGAACAGGCCTGCCACACCGGTCTGAAGGCCGTGGAACTGCTCGGCACGCTGCGCTCGAATCGCGGGTCCGAGTATCTGGAGGACCTCCAGCAGCGGCTGGAGCCGTTCCAGGAGGAGGCCGTGGTGCGGGAGTTCGGGGCACGGCTGGATCTGGCGGCCGCGGCGTAGGGGCATCGCGTCGGGTGCCGTCGGGGGTGCGGGGCGGGAGGCGCCGGCAAGGGTCTTCGCCCCGGCCCGGGAGATCCGCGATGACGCGGCGCGGTCGCCGGCCGTCGCTCCCGATCGCCCGGGCGGCCCCCGTGATCGGGGCGTGAACCCTCCTTACGGGGTGGCCGCCCTGGTGTGAAGGCCCGGGAAACGCCAGGTGATCGACAAGTGAGGCCCGAGGGGTGACGTAAACAGCGCCTGGCGACGCGGTTTTGTTACGGCGGTCACATGGGTACGAGGTCAGGCCCTGTGCTGCGTGGCACCAGCTTGTGGGGACCCGGTAGCGTGAGCCGACGATTCCGAAAGTCCCCCATTCGTAGGAGTCCCGGTGACGCAGAGTGGACAGGGCGAGGAGCCCTCGGCGCGGACCGCGCGCGAAGGCATCGTGCTGCCTTCCGACGGCGGCGAGCCCCTGCTGCCGAGCCAGGCGGGCGGGGCGAACGGTTCCGCGGTGCCGGCGGGCGGCCATGGTGCCGCCCCGGTGGGCGGCGCCGGCGGTCAGGGCGCGCCCATGACAGGTCAGGCCTGGGGGCAGCCGTGGGGTCCCGGCCAGCAGTCCGAGACACCGCAGCCCGGTCAGGGCTGGGGCGGCGACGCCGGGCAGCACTGGGGTGAGCACCAGCAGCCCGGGGCCGCGCCCGCACCGGCGTGGGACTCCCCGGGCGCACAGCCCTCCTGGGAGTCCTCGGATCCGCAGTCGGGCTGGGGCGGGGCCACCGCCGCCCATGAGTCGCACGCTGCGCCGGGGCAGCCGATGCCGCCGCACGCCCCGATGGGCGCGGGTGCGGGTCCGCTGCCGCCCGAGGGCGCGCAGCCGTCGTCGTACGGTGTGGACGGACACGGTGCGCCCGGGGGCGCACATCACCTCCAGCAGGGCGCACACGCCGCACCGCTGCCGCCCGCCGACGAGGGCGCCACGCAGTACATCCCGCCGGTGCCCGCCACCGGTGACGCGCAGGCCACGCAGTACCTCCCGCCCGTCGCCGCCCAGGAGGCGGCGACCCAGTACATACCTCCGGTCGGGCCGGGAGCGCTCCCGACGGAGATGCCCGCGGACGACGCGACGCGGTTCCTCGGCCGGACCGGGGGCTCCCCGGCCGCCGGTCCGATGCCGCCCGCCGCCGGTCCCGACGCGCAGGCCACGCAGTACCTCCCGCCCGTGCCCGGGCAGCCGGGTCCCGCGCCGTACGGGATGCCGCCCGACACCGACCGGCAGACGCCGGCGGAGTTCGACAACCTCTTCCGCCACGACGGCGCCGCGCCCGCCACCCAGTATCTGCCCCGGTTCGACGCCGCGGACGGGCCCGGCGTCCCCGGTACCCGGGCGGCCGGACGGCGCGACGACGGTGGTCGTGGCCGCCCGCGCAATGCGGTCATCGCGGCCGTGGGCGTGGGCATCGTCGTCCTTGGCATCGGAGCGGGTGCCCTGCTCAGCGGCGGTGGTGACGACCCCAAGAGCGACAACAGCAAGAACGTCTCGGCGACCGGCCCGGCCGCGAACGCCTCGGAGCCGGGGTCCGGCGACGCCGCCAAGCAGCAGGCCGTGGCGCTGGACAAGCTCCTCGCCGACAGCGGCAACAGCCGCGGCTCCGTGATCAAGGCGGTGGCCGAGGTCAAGGTCTGCCAGAACCTCGGCCAGGCGGCCACCGACCTGCGCAACGCGGCCCAGCAGCGGAGCGGCCTGGTCACCCGGCTCTCCGGGCTCGCGGTCGACAAGCTCCCGAACCACGGCGAGCTGACCACGGCGCTCACCAACGCCTGGAAGGCCTCCGCGTCCGCCGACACCCACTACGCCGCCTGGGCCGACCAGGTCGCGGCCAACAAGAAGGGCTGCAAGAGGGGGCAGGCGCGCTCCACCGGGCAGACGGGGGCGGCCAACCGGGACAGCGGCACGGCCAGCGGCGAGAAGACGAAGGCCGCGCGGCTGTGGAACGCCATCGCCCAGAAGTACGGCCTGACCCAGCGCCAGCCGACCCAGCTGTGAACACAGCGGTGTGCGCCGCTCCGGAGCCGTTCGGCACCGCGGCGGCGCGCACCCGGTGACACCTTGACCGTCCTGTCCGGGCCCAGGGCCCGTGTGCCCTACTGGAGCGCGGTGCTCTCCAGCGTCTTCGACACGTTCACGAAGCCCTTGGTCGCCGCCACCAGCTGCCCCTGGCGCACCACCTGGAGGGTCACGTCGGAGTTGATCAGACGCGGGTAGTCGATGACCGCGGTCAGGTCCTGGAAGCGCCAGCGCAGAGGCGGCGTGAGGCCGCCCGTGTCGACCTGGAGGCCGTTGTCGAGGGACGAGCGGATGGTGCTCGCGGTCACCTCGCCGCCGCCGAGCGACTCGACGACCTTCTTCAGGACCGTGTACGCGATCCAGGTGGTCTGCACGCCCGCGTCCGCCGGGTCGATCCGGTTGTCACCGAAGGCCTCCTCGCGGATGACCTTCTTCATCGGATCCCAGTGCGGGTCCGTCGCCTCCGGATACCAGCCGGTGATATACGCCCCTTCGTAGGGGCTCGAGGCGCCGCCCGACTGGTTGATGATCGACTGGTCGACACTGCCGAGCACCGAGCCGGTGCGCACCGCCGGGTACTCCGTGCTCAGGCGGCGGAAGGAGTCCATGAAGGTGCCGGTGCGCTCGTCGAGCGAGGGCACCACGCACCCCTTCTTCTGCGGGTCCGTGGTCGCCTTCTGCAGCGCCTGCTGGGCCTGGGCGTCGAACGAGGTGGCGTCCTCGGCGGCGCGCACGTCGGTGGCGGACGAGTGGTTGCCCGCCGTGAGCCCGGCGTCGAGCAGCACCGGGAGCTGGTCGCCGGCGACGGTGTCCGGGCGGACCAGGGCGACGCCCCCGCAGTTCTTGCCCAACTCCTCGCCCAGGCCCGCCAGCAGTGCCGGCTGACCACCGTTGACGGGGTAGGAGAGCACGCTCTTGAACTCGTCGTCGGTCAGGCCGTACCCGCCTATGTAGGGGATGCCCGCCGACTCCAGCGGTGAGAGGAAGGAGGACGCGAACTGGCTGTAGGAGCCGACGACCGCGACGACCTTCCTCTTGACGGCGATCCGCGCGCACTTCGCGGCGCTGACGTATTCGTTGTGGTCGTTGCAGGTGAGCACGTTGAGCTTGTGCCCGTTGAGCCCGCCGTGCGAGTTGATCCAGCGCGCGTAGGCCCGCGCCATCGCCGGCATGCCCGGCTTGTTGGTCGCGGAGGTGTCCTGGGGCGCCCAGGTCATGACGGTGATGGAGTCCCCGGAACCCCCCGTGGTACCGGGGACGATGCCGCAGGCGGCGGCCATCGACGCACAGGCCACCATCGCGCCCGCTGAGAGCAGGGCGTTCCGGACGCGGCGGCTGCCCGCTTTTCGGACGGCGCCCGGGCTGCTGGGGTTGGTGGGGGAGGAACTGGTGCGTCGACTGCCGGTCATGGCGTGCACGATTCCGCCACATCACTAACCGGTGTATGCCCGGTGGTCAACGACAGGTGTCGTAGGGGTGAATTGAGGGGGCCGATGATCCGGTTTTCACAGGGAACGTACGATCGGTGACCGTGCAAGGTTCGGAGAACTCTTCCCGTCGTGGCCGTCGCTACTCCACCATGGGCGACATGCCCCTGAATGACATGCCGTGGTGGCGCTGGCGCAGCAATGTGCGCTCGGCGCTGCACATGCTTTCCGACCAGGCGTTCCAGCGGGACGTGTGGCTCGCCGGTACCGAGGGGTACGGCGACGTCACGGACGCCGTGTACCGCCTGGTCGAGGACACGTGGCTGGACAGCTGGTCCGCCGACAAATACGTCGGCACGATCTTCCGCGACTCGCAGGAGGCGGCGCTCGTGGACACGGCCGTGCTGCGGGTGCTGCGGATCATGCACCAGGTCGGCCCGGACGCGCCGGTCCAGGCCTACATGGACCACCACGGGTGGCCGGAGGCGGTGCGGGCGGCGCGCGACGCCCACGTACGGCTCGCGACGAGCGACGGTGAGGACCCCGACGCGCCGCCACGGACGCTCGAGGTGCTGCGGATCCTCACCCGGTCCGCCTAGTCCGTCGCCGCGCGGTCCGGGTGGCGGAACGTCGCCCCGTGCAGGCCGGCAGTCATGAGACCCTGGCCTGCATGAGTGAGCAGTCCAGCCGAGCCGCGGCCCCCGCCGACCAGTACGTCCTCACCCTCTCCTGCCCGGACAAGCAGGGCATCGTGCACGCCGTGTCGAGCTACCTGTTCATGACCGGCTGCAACATCGAGGACAGCCAGCAGTTCGGTGACCGCGACACGGGACTGTTCTTCATGCGGGTCCACTTCTCGGCGGAGTCGCCGGTGACCGTGGACAAGCTGCGCGCGAGCTTCGCGGCGATCGGTGACTCCTTTCACATGGAGTGGCAGATCCACCGGGCCGACGAGAAGATGCGGGTCGTCCTCATGGTCAGCAAGTTCGGGCACTGCCTGAACGACCTGCTCTTCCGCGCCCGGATCGGGGCGCTGCCCGTCGAGATCGCGGCCGTGGTGTCCAACCACACCGAGTTCGCCGAGCTGGTGGGTTCGTACAACGTCCCCTTCCAGCACATCCCGGTGACGAAGGACACCAAGCCGGAGGCCGAGGCACAGTTGCTGGAGCTGGTCCACGAGCGGGACGTCGAGCTGGTGGTGCTGGCCCGCTATATGCAGGTGCTCTCGGACGACCTGTGCAAACGGCTCAGCGGCCAGATCATCAACATCCACCACTCGTTCCTGCCGAGCTTCAAGGGCGCCAAGCCGTACCACCAGGCCCACGCGCGCGGTGTGAAGCTGATCGGTGCCACCGCGCACTATGTGACGGCCGACCTCGACGAGGGCCCGATCATCGAGCAGGAGGTCGAGCGCGTGGGCCACGATGTGACCCCCGACCAGCTGGTCGCGATCGGGCGCGACGTCGAGTGCCAGGCACTGGCTCGCGCGGTCAAGTGGCACGCCGAGCGCCGGATCCTGCTGAACGGCCGCCGGACGGTCGTCTTCGCCTGAGACCCGGGGCTACATCCGGCTCAGTGACGCGGCCGCGAACAGCACGTCGCTGATCGCCTCGCGGTCGCCGACCTGCCCCGCCGCCGCCTCCTGGGGCGGCACATGGCCCGCTGCCAGACGGCAGAACTCCACCGCGTCGAGTGCGACGTGCGCCACTTCGCGCTCGGCGGTGGCGACCGCTCCCGGCGAGTCGAGGGCGATCAGCCACTCGCCGCCGCCCGCGCCCTCGATCTCCAGGCGCAGGGTGCGCCCCGGTTCGCCCGCCGGGACGAGGTGGCGGGTGCGGCCGGGCGCGGCGAGCCCGGCCTGCCGCCGCGCCGCCAGAACGCCGGGCAGCATCCGCGCCCCCAGGTCGATCATCCTGTTCAGAAGGCGCGGGGCCGGCGGCCCGTACGGATAGTCGATGGCGCCCGCGATGTCCTCCGCGTGCACCCAGCACTCGAAGGCCCGGTCCACCATCGCGTCGCGCAGCGACAGCGTGAAACTCCCGTACGACACCGGGGGCTTCCCGGAGTCCCCGTCGGTGAAGGACAGCGTTCGCACCAGGTTGTGGCTCTGGTCCCGCCACCGGTTGCGCACGGACCGCGTCGGCGGGAAGTGCGAGGTGCGCCAGTACGCCTCCGTACGGCCCTCCGGTGTGCCGTCCTCGGCGGTCACGTCCCCGAGCGGGTCCTCGAGCCCCAGCGACACCGCCACCAGTCCGTCCACGGTCAGCAGATGGGCGATCACACCGGCGACGGTGGTGCGACGGCTCGCGGGGCCCGTCCCGTCGAACCACCGCAGGCGCACCGGCGTGTGCCACTCGGCGTCGCCTATGTCCTGCAGCAGGGCGTCGAGGCGCGCCGCCTCCGCATCGTACGGCGCCACCCAGTCCGGCACCGGGATGCGCGGCGGGCGCCGGTCGAGGCAGGCCTCCAGCACGCGGGTGCGCAGAGCGGGGTCGAGGTCGAGGCTCTCCGGACGCTGCAGCAGGCCCACGGCCTCGCGCAGCTGCAGCGCCTCGTCCGCGCACGCGCCGCAGTCGCCGAGGTGGGCCTCGACGGCCGCCGTCTCCTCGAGCGAACAGGCGGCGAGCGCCCACGCCCCGAGCAACGACTTCAGCACCCGGTGCTCGAGCGCGAGCGGGTCCGAAGGCGCGGGGGACGGTTCGGGATCGGGCAGGGGCAGCCCGGTCTCCTCGGCGGAACCGCGCGCCGGCGGCACCGGCCGGCCCTCGCCCCCGGGATCCTGGGAGCCGCCGGTGGATCTGTCCGTGCCGTCGCGCAGGTCGTCGCCGTCCTCGGGGGCGTCCGGACCGCCCGGCCCGGCGCCGTTCGTGCCGTCGGGTCCGTTCGTGCCGTTGTGCCGGTCGTCGCCGTGCTCGCGGTTGTCGGGGCCGGTCACCACACCGCTCCCGGTTCGGGAGGGACGCCCGAGGGGCCGGTCTCATGGGCCGTGGCCAGCAGCTGGAGGCCGAGGCGGAGCCTGCGGCGGGCCTCGTCCTGGGTGATGCCGAGGTCGACGGCGGTCTGGCGGTAGTCCCGGCGCTGGAAGTAGGCCCGCTCGAGCGCGGCCCGCAGCGGTACGGGCATCGAGGTGGCGATGTAGTCGGCGCGGGCCGCGACCGAGGCGCGGCGCACCTTTCGCTCCAGGTGCTCCCGGGTGCCCCCGCCGCTCCGGGTGAGCGCTGCGGTCTCGTCGGCGCGCAGCCGCTGCACGGCGAGCCGGTGGGTCAGCGTGGCGACCCAGGTCCGCAGGGGACCCTGCTTCGGGTCGTACGCCTCGGGGTTCTCCCAGACCTGCACGAACACCTCACGCGTGATGCCGTCCGCCGCCTCCTCGTCCCCGAGCACGCGATGGGCGAGGCCGTGCACGAGCGAGGCGAACCGGTCGTAGCACTCACCGAGCGCGGCGGCCTCACCCCGGGCGAGCCGCTGCTGCATCCGGCGGTCCCAGCGGGGCGGTGCGTCCTTCTTCGCCATGCGGCCCCTCGTCCCCGGCCCTGCCGGGCCCTGTCCCGGTCCAGCCTCCGTCCCCTGACTCCTCGAATGTAGTCGGCACGTAGGACAACGCACGCCCCTTTGGCGCAATGTGCGCCCCTCGGCGAGCCGTTGGTGGTAAAGACGCCCGGACGGAACCGGTGGATCGGGCGAGGGTGCCCTCGACGCATATCCGGCGATCAGACATGAACGAACACGATCGTTGCGGATTGAATTGGCTCAATTCATACGTACTTTCGATCGAAAGTGCGGTGTTTCATGGAGGTGTGTTGGGGCAGCCGCGCCTGAAGGAAGCGTAGGGACCGCTTCCGTTTCGATCAGGTGCAGGCAAGCAGGAGGCGTGGCGGTGACACTCAAAGTGACCTTCGCGGAGCACGGCGAGTGGGCCGTGCTCCAAGTGGCGGGCGAGCTGGATCTGGTGACATCGCCAGTACTGCGACAGCGGGTGCACGACGCGGTGGCGGACGGCCGTCATCACGTCGTCCTTGACCTCTCCGAGGTCGTCTTCTGCGACTCCAGCGGGGTCGGCGTACTGATCGCCACCCGCCGGCTGATCCGCTCCTGCCAGGGCCGGCTCAGACTCATCCTGCCCGGGCCCGAGGGGGTCGAAGCGGCCCACGTCAACCGGGTCCTCGCCGCCCTCGGCGTGCGACGCCTCTTCGACGTATACCCTGACGCCACCGCGGCCATCGACGAGGACTCCAGACCCCTGAGCGCGTAGCCCCGCACGGCCGGCGCGGTCCGTACGGCCTCACGCCGACCGGATCCCGCCGCCCGGCATGTGGCCCGTCCCACACCCGGGGCACGCCCGTACCAGGGAAAGTCGCAGGACAGACACGCTGTCGTCGCAGAATTCCTGCGATCTTGGTACAAGCGTCGTTTTCCGTCACTCATGAGCCCCGGCTCGTCGTACGCTCCCTGCGAGACACCCCCGACGTCACGTAAGGCGGCCCGAAACACATGGTCAGTACCGAATACGAGCGCAGGATCGCCGCCAGGTTCGCCACCTTCGACCAGGACGGCAACGGCTACATCGACCGCGAGGACTTCAGCGCGGCGGCCAAGGCGGTCCTCACCGAGTTCGGCACTACCGCCCGTTCGGAGCAGGGGCAGGCCATGTACGCCGGCGGCGAGGCCTTCTGGCAGGGCATGGCCGGGATAGCGGACCGGGACGGCGACCAGCGCATCACGCGCGAGGAGTTCGTGGGGAGCGCGGTCAAGCGGCTGCGCGACAACCCCGACCGCTTCGCCGAGATCGCCCGGCCCTTCCTGCACGCGGCGCTCGCCGTGGCGGACGCCGACCGCGACGGCGTGGCGACGGTCCAGGAGACCGTCCGCGTCCTGAAGGCCCTCGGCGTGCACGAGGACATCGCCCAGGCGGCCGCCGTGACGCTCGACGCGGACGGCGACGGCAAGGTCGGCGAGGCGGAGATCGTGTCCGCGTTCGCGCGCTACTTCACCGTTCCCGAGTAGCGTTCGCGCAGCTTGTACTTGAGTACCTTCCGCAGGGTGTCGTTGCGCGGAAGGGCGTCCACCACTTCCAGCTGCTCCGGCAGTTTGTGCACGGACAGTCCTTCCGCGCGCAGATACCCGGTGACCGCGGACAGGGTCAGCTCGCCGGCCGCCGGAGTTCGTTCGACCACCGCGCAGACCCGTTCGCCGCGCTCCTCGTCGGGCAGCCCGATCACGGCCACGTCCTGGACCGCGGGGTGCCGGTGCAGCAGGTCCTCGATCTCCCGGGCGGAGATGTTCTCTCCCTTGCGGATGATGACGTCCTTCAGACGTCCGGTGAGCACCAGATGGCCGCTGTCGGTCAGACGGCCGAGGTCGCCCGTGCGGAGGAACCCGTCCTCGTCGAACGCCTCCGCCGTCCGGTCCGGGTCCAGGTACCCGTAGCAGACGGCCTCCCCCTTGAGGCGCACCTCGCCGTTCACGATCCGTATCTCCATGCCCTCGGGTGGCCGGCCCTCCGTCGTCGCCAGGTTCCCCGTCGAGTCGTCCGGGGCCCCCATCGTGATCATCGGCACCTCGGTCATCCCGTAGCCGTGGGTGAGCTGCACGCCCATCTCGCGGACCACGCGGTGGTAGAGCTCGGGAGGCTTGGGCGCGCCACCGCCCGCCAGCAGCCGCAGGGTCGGGATCACCTTCACACCCGGCTGTCTGCGCTGCTCCGCCAGGAACATCGAGTAGAAGGCCGTCGAGCCGCCGGCCACCGTCACTCCGTGCTCGCGGTAACCCTCCAGTGCCTCCGGCAACGCGAACTGCTCGAACATCACCGCGGGGAAGCCGTACAGCAGGAGCATCACCGTGTAGTCGGGGCCGGCGACATGGGCGTAGGGGAAGGCCATCGAGCCCACGTCGTCCTCGGACAGCTGCAGCGCGTGCGCGAGGCAGGAGCCGCCCGCGATCAGCGAACGGTCCGTGTGCAGCACGCCCTTGGGGTCGGAGGTGGTGCCCGAGGTCCAGTAGATCCAGCGGACCGAGGTGCCGTCGGCGGGCGGCGCGGGCAGGACACGGGGGTCGCCGTCGGGCAGGCCGTCGCCGTGGTACGCCTCGAAGACCCCCTTCGCGCCGAGCCGGCGCGCCATCGCCGTGTGGTCGAAGCCCCGCCAGGTGCCCGGCACCGCGAAGAACTCCGCCTTCGACTCCCGTAGCGCGAAACCCACCTCGCGGTCCCGGTAGAACGGGATGACCGGTGTCTGCACGGCGCCGAGACGGGCCAGCGCGAAGGACAGCAGGGCCGTCTCGATACGGGTGGGCAGCTGCCAGGCGACCACCGTGCCGGGGCGCACGCCCATGCCGTGGAGCCCGGCGGCCACCCGCTCGGCGCGGTCGCGCAGTTCCCCGAAGCTCAGGGAGCGGTCGTCCTGGAGCAGGACGTGCCGGTCGGGGGTGAGGGAGGCGCGCCGGGCGACCAGTTCCCAGAGCGTGCGGGATGTGCCCAGCGCGTGCGCGGTCTCGTTCATGAGGCCCAGTCTCCTGACGGTCAGTCAGATAGTGGGCAGAGCGTGGCCTCACCGCCTTGTCGGTCCAGGGGTGCGGGACTAGCCTGCTGGGGACCGAATATCTGACGGACCATCAGATCGACCTGGCGGCTGTCAGGGAGCCGCTGCCCGGCGGAGGGGACTCATGACCGAACTGCCCCGCATCATCAGTGTCGACGACCATGTGATCGAACCCGCCCACCTCTTCGAGACCTGGCTGCCGCAGAAGTACCGGGACCGCGGCCCCAAGCCGCTCACCGCTGGAATCGGCGAGCTCGCCTACGTCGGCGGCAAGTACCGGATCACGATGGACCCCGACGGCCCGCCGACCGACTGGTGGATCTACGAGGACCTGCAGTTCCCCTACAAGCGGAACATCGCGGCCGTCGGCTTCGACCGCGACGAGATGACCCTGGAGGGCATCACCCGCGAGCAGATGCGCCGCGGCTGCTGGGACCCGGCCGAGCGGCTCAGGGACATGGACCTCAACCACGTCGAGGCCAGCCTGTGCTTCCCGACCTTTCCGCGCTTCTGCGGTCAGACCTTCGCCGAGGCCCACGACAAGGAGGTCGCGCTGGCCTGCGTGCGCGCGTACAACGACTGGATGGTCGAGGAGTGGTGCGGCGACAGCGGCGGCCGGCTGATCCCGCTGTGCCTGATCCCGCTGTGGGACGTCGGCCTCGCCGCCGCCGAGATCAGGCGCAACGCCGCCCGCGGCGTGAAGGCGGTGACCTTCTCGGAGATCCCCACCCACCTCGGGCTGCCGTCCATCCACTCCGGCCACTGGGACCCGTTCTTCGCGGTCTGCGAGGAGACCGGCACCGTGGTGAACATGCACATCGGCTCGTCGTCCCAGATGCCGGCCGCCTCCCCGGACGCCCCGCCCGCCGTGCAGGCCTCGCTCTCCTTCAACAACGCGATGGCCTCGATGATGGACTTCCTGTTCAGCGGTGTCCTGGTGAAGTTCCCGCGGCTCAGGCTCGCCTACTCCGAGGGGCAGATGGGCTGGATCCCGTACGCCCTCGAACGCGCCGACGACGTCTGGGAGGAGCACCGCGCCTGGGGCGGCGTCCGCGACCTGATCCCCGAGCCGCCGTCGACGTACTACTACCGGCAGATCTTCTGCTGCTTCTTCCGCGACAAGCACGGCGTCGCGTCCCTGGACGTGATCGGCCGCGACAACGCCACCTTCGAGACCGACTACCCGCACGTCGACTCGACCTTCCCGCACACCAAGGAGGTCGCCCTCGACCATGTGAAGGGGCTCGACGACGAGACGGTGTACAAGCTGATGCGCGGCAACGCGATCCGGATGCTCGGTCTCGACATGGACCGGGACCGCTAGTGGATCTCGCCGACTCCCCCGAGGAGGAGGAGTTCCGGGTCCGGCTGCGGGAGTGGCTGGCGAAGGTGCTGCCGACCCTGCCCCCGAAGCCGTCCCCCGAGGACTGGCCGGCCAGACGCGCCTACGACCTCGGCTGGCAGCGGATGCTGTACGACGCCGGGTACGCGGGCCTGCACTGGCCCGAGGACGCGGGCGGAAGAGGGGCCACCCCCACCCGGCATCTGATCTTCCTGGAGGAGACCGAGAAAGCGGGCGCGCCCTACGTGGGGGCCAACTTCGTCGGACTGCTGCACGCGGGTCCGACGATCGCCGCTGAGGGCACGCCCGAGCAGCGGGCGCGCTGGCTGCCGCCGGTGCTGCGCGGCGAGGAGGTCTGGTGCCAGGGCTTCAGCGAACCGGACGCGGGCTCCGATCTCGCCTCGCTGCGCACCCGCGCGCGGCGGGACGGCGACACCTACGTGGTGAGCGGGTCCAAGGTCTGGACCTCCCATGCCGAAGTCGCCGACTGGTGCGAACTGCTGGTGCGCACGGACCCCTCGGCACCCAGGCACCGGGGCATCACCTGGCTCGCGATGCCCATGGACGCGCCTGGCATCACCGTGCGGCCGCTGCGGACGCTCGTCGGGTCGAACGAGTTCGCGGAGGTGTTCCTCGACGAGGTGCGGGTGCCGGTGGCCAACCGGGTGGGCGCGGAGAACGACGGATGGCGCGTGACCATGGTGACGCTCTCCTTCGAACGTGGCACGGCGTTCGCGGGCGAGGTGGTGGCCTGCCGCCGCGTCCTCGGCGAACTGGCCCGCGAGGCCCGCAGCAACGGCCGCTGGGACGACGCTCCGCTGCGGCGCAGACTCGGCCGGCTGAACGCGCACTTCCGCGCGCTGTGGCGGCTCACGCAGTGGAACGTGAGCGAGGCGGAGAGCGCGGGGGGAGTGCCGGGCGCCGGGGGCTCGGTCTTCAAACTGAGCTATTCGCACGCCCGTCAGGAGCTGTACGACATCGCCGCCGAGGTGCTGGGCACCGGCTGCCTCGACCTCGGCCGCCCCTGGGTGCTCGACCGGCTGTCGTCGCTGTCGTACACGATCGCGGCCGGGACCTCCCAGATCCAGCGGAACATCGTAGGCGAGCGGATCCTCGGGCTGCCGAAGGAGCGGTGACTCACTTGCACTTCCAACCGACCGACGACCAGCGGGCGCTGAGGGCCGGCGTCCGCGAACTGCTCGCGCGCCGCTTCGGCCGGGAGGCGCTGCGGGCCGCCGTCGACCGCCCCGGGATGCTCGACCGCGCGCTGTGGCGGGAGCTGGGCCGGGCGGGCTTCTTCGCGCTGCGACTGCCGGAGGCGGAGGGCGGTGCCGGACTCGGACTGCCCGAGGCTGTGCTCGTCTTCGAGGAGGCGGGGCGGGCGCTGCTGCCCGGACCGCTGGTCGCCACGCATCTCGCGGCCGGGCGGGTGGCGGGCGCGGCGGCCGGCGAGAGGGTGGTCACGGCCCCCTCCGGCGGGCTTGTGGAGTGGCTGGCCGAGGCGGACGCCGTACAAGGGGACGTCACCGGCGCCGTACCGATGGCATCGGTGGACCCGCTGACGCCGCTGCACCGGCTGCCGGGCGACCCGGGCGACGGCCCCGGCCCCGTCGCCGTCCTCCTCACCGCGGCCGAACAACTCGGCGGCGCGGCCCGCACCTGCGAACTGGCCGTCGAGCACGCGCGGACGCGGGAGCAGTTCGGACAGCCGGTCGGGGCCTTCCAGGCGGTCAAGCACGTGTGCGCGCAGAGTCTGGTGCGCGTGGAGACGGCCCGCGCCGCGGTCTACGCGGCCGCCGTCACCGCCGATCCCCTGGACATCGCGGCCGCGCGTCTGCTCGCCGACGAGGCCGCCGTGCGCGGCGCCCGCGACTGTCTGCAGGTGCACGGCGGCATGGGCTTCACATGGGAGGCGGACGTACACCTGTATCTGAAGCGGGCCTGGGTGCGGACCCAGCGCACGGGGTCGACTGCGTACAGTGACGAACTGCTTGCCGTGGACCTGTTGCCGAAAGCGGTCTAAAGGGCTCTGTACAGGCACTCTTCGGGGCGGGCGGCGTGAATGTCGCGGAACGTGGCGATCCGACATCACGGAGCGTTGATATCGGGTTGTGTCCTATGCGTGACTTGTCACGGACTGGAGTCGACGGGGGGCTCCGGTACCTTGTGTGGGATGCGAGCGGTTCCGAGCCCGAACCACCCCGGTGCGGCCCCTGTGGCGGCGCCGGATCCGGCGCTGCGTACCGCCCGCAGGGCAGGGAGGACCTACGTACCTGCCTGTTCGACTCGTCTCGACAGGCGTCGCACAGTATGCCGTACGCGTACTCCTTCGCGCTGGAATATGCCCGAAGCGCTTGTTGAGGTGACTGTACGTCAACCATGCTGTCGTGCAAGGGAATCACGGTCCGTGACCCTGGTTCCTGCCATGCAGAGGATGACCACGATCGTGGCGCTTGCGAGGCGCGAGGCGATGTGTCCGCCGGTTCGGATGGTGTGAGCGGTGCAGGTGCTTCAAGTGCAGCTGGAGATCCGGCCCGACCCCGCGGAGGTGGGGCGGGCCCGCCGATGGGCGCGTTCCCGGCTCGCCGGGTCGGGGATAGCGGCGGACGAGCCGTTGGCCGAGACGCTGGTGCTGCTCGTTTCCGAGCTGGTCACCAACGCGGTGGTGCACACCGGCTGTCCGGCCGTGTTGCGGCTGCTGCTGACCGGAGTGCGGGAGGGTGCCTCGGGCACTCCGGGCGGCACGGTTCGCCTTGAGGTGGCCGATGCCAGCACCCGCCCGCCGGCGCCCCGGCACGCCGAGGGTGACGAGACGGGCGGCCGCGGCCTGGAACTCGTCGACGGGCTCGCGGACCGCTGGGGGTGGGACCCGGAGGGCGTGGGCAAACGCATCTGGTGCGAGGTGGATCGCTGCGCTGCGGGGGCCGCGGACCGGCTCGCCGAGTACCGGATGGGCGGGCTGTCCCCGGAGTTCGCCTTCGGCGTGGTGTAGCCGTGCGCCCCGGCGTCCGGGGCGCGAGTGCATGCGCCTGAGCGCGAGGCCGCACGGGCTCCGGCCCTGTGGGGTCAGGCGCGTTGGAATGCGCCCGGCCGTGCCTCTGTGCGCGCCGTCACAAAGAGGGTGTAAGTGAGGAATCCCCTGACCGCTGTTGACGCACGGTGCTCAGCTGATCACTCTTGCGGGCAGCGATTCGCCGTGAGGGGACGCCGAGGGTTCTGGTGACGGGAGCCCCCGACGAGCGCGGATCGTGATTCGGCGCCGGCTCCTCGCAGGCGGTCCGCGGGACCGTCCCGGGGAGGGGCGGGTACGCCGAGCCGGATGGCGGTGCGCGGTGCCGTGCCCGGGGTGAGGAGGGGGTGCCTCCCGCGCGAGCGGAGCCGGGAGTGGGGCCGGCGCGCCGCCACCCGACCCTCCCCGCGCGGACTCTCCTAGAGGACGGCGACCGGCGCCACGGGTGTCCCCGTCCCGCCGACGAAGGGTTCGGGCATCGCCGACAGCAGGAAGGTGTAGCGCCCTTCTTCTCCACAGGCTGTGGACAACTCTTCGAGATTCCAGTTCTGGCCCTGCAACATGCCCATCTCCACCAGGTCGAGGGCGTGCACGGCAAGCCACAGGTCCTCGATCTCGGGCGGGAAGATCTCGAACGTGAGGGTGTCGTTGGCGACGGCGGCCACATCGCGCGCGTGGAACCACTCCGGAGTGCGCACGGACAGCCCCGGTGACGGATACCCGTACGCCTGTCTGTCGCCCGCGAGATAGGTCCGGATCTGTCCGGTCCGCACCAGGACGACGTCGCCGGCCCGGACCCGCGTACCGGCGAACTCCTCGGCCGCCTCGAGGTCTTCCGGGGTCACGGCGTACGAGCCGTCGAGCCGGTCCCGGCCGAGCGCGCGGGCGACGTCGAGCAGCACCCCACGGGAGACGAGGTGCCGCGGTTTGTCGATGCCGCCGAACGCGGCGCCGCCGTGAGGCGTGATGGTGTCGGCCGGGCGGCCGTTGTAGAGCTTCCCCGAGTGCGAGACATGGGTGAGCGCGTCCCAGTGGGTGGCCGCCTGCAGGCCCATGGTCACGGCGTCGTCGCTGCATGCGATGGTGCCGGGGCCGAAGATCTCCTGGTTGATCTGGACCATTACGTGCAGGGGGTTGACGCGGCCGGGGATGACCCCGGTCTGGACACCGTCCTGCCGCAGCGGCAGGGCGAGGGGAACGCGCCGGCCGCTGCGCACACAGGCCGCGGCCCGCCTGACCACCTCGTCGGTGATGAGGTTCAGGGTCCCGATCTCGTCGTCACGGCCCCAACGACCCCAGTTGTTCACGCGCTTGGCGATCTCATGGAACGCCGGATGCAGTGCGGGCAGCGACATGAATCCTCCCCGGGGCTTGTCTCCGGCCGTTTGCCGGGCCCTAAAATCTAACGGACCGTCAGAAACCGCGGGAAGGGGCCGGGCGTGGGGAACTTCTTGGCAGGCAAGGTCGTCGCCGTCACGGGCGCGGGCCGCGGGATCGGGCGGGCGGTGGCACGGGCCACCGCGGCGGAGGGCGCGCAGGTCGTCGTGAACGACCACGGGGTGTCGGTGGAGGGCGCCTCCCCGACGAGCGAGGTCGCCGAGGCCGTGGTCAAGGAGATCGAGGCGGCGGGCGGAGAGGCCGTCCCGGTGGCGGACGACATCTCGACGATGGCGGGCGGACAGCGGGTCGTGGACGAGGCGCTCGCCTCGTACGGCCGTCTGGACGGCGTGGTGTGCGTGGCGGGCATCCTGCGCGAACGGATGCTCTTCAACATGACCGAGGAGGAGTGGGACCCGGTGGTCGCCACCCACCTCAAGGGCACGTTCACGGTGTTCCGCGCCGCGGCGGCGGTGATGCGCGCCCAGCGTTCCGGGACGCTGATCGGCTTCACGAGCGGCAACCACCAGGGCTCGGTGGCGCAGGCCAACTACAGCGCGGCGAAGGGCGGCGTCATCTCCCTCGTCCGCAGCGCCGCCCTCGGGCTGCACAAGTACGGGGTGACGGCGAACGCCGTGGCGCCGGTGGCCCGGACGCGGATGTCGGCGAACGTGCCCATGGAGCTGAAGGAGATCGGCGAACCGGAGGACGTGGCCGCGCTGGTGGTGTACCTCCTGTCCGATCGCGCCCGGCAGGAAGGCATCACGGGCCAGGTGTACACGATCGCGGGCCCGAAGCTGGCGGTCTGGGCGCAGCCGAGGGAAGTACGGGCGGCGTACGCGGAGGGCTCCTGGACCCCGGAGCGGATCGCGGAATTCCTGCCGGGCTCGGTGGGGACGGACCCGATGCTGATGATCCAGCAACTGGAGGCGATGGAGAGGGCGGCGCGGGAGGGGACCCGGCCCAATGCGTAGGGCTGTACTCCGGACCGCACAGCCGATCGTGAAACGCCAGGACACCGATGTGAGGCGGCAACTGTGGAGTTCGGCCCCGATCCCGAGGACCAGGCCTTCCGAAGCGAGGCAAGAGCCTGGCTGCAAGCCAACCTTCCGGTCCGGACCACCCGGCGGGACTGGGAACGTACGCTCGGGCGCGCCGGCTGGATCGGCCTCGGCTGGCCCGAGGACGGTCACGGCAACCGCCGTGCCACCCTCACCCAGCAGGTCGCATGGGCGGAGGAGTACGCCCGCTCGGGGGCGCCGCCCCGCTCCGGGCACATCGGCGAGAACCTCCTCGCCCCCACCCTCCTCGCACATGGCGCACCCGGCCAGAAGTCCCGCTTCCTGCCTCCGATAGCGCGCGGCGAGGAACTGTGGTGCCAGGGCTACAGCGAACCCGGCGCCGGCTCCGATCTCGCAGGGCTCCGCACCACCGCCGTACGCGACACCCCGGACACCTATCGCGTCACCGGCCAGAAGATCTGGACCTCCCTGGCCCACGAGGCGGACTGGTGCTTCGTCCTCGCCCGCACCGACCCGGCTGCGCGCCGCCACCACGGCCTCAGCTTCCTCCTCGTGCCGATGGACCAGCCCGGCCGGATCGAGGTCAGGCCCATCCGCCAGCTCACCGGGACCAGCGAGTTCAACGAGGTGTTCTTCGACGGTGCGACGGCCCGGGCCGAACACGTCGTCGGCGGCGAGGGGAACGGCTGGCGCGTCGCGATGAGCCTGCTCGGCTTCGAACGAGGCGTCTCCACGCTGGCCCAGCAGATCGGTTTCGCGAAGGAGCTGGGCGACGTCGTGCGCACGGCTCTGGCCACGGGGGCCGCGGACGATCCCGTCGTACGGGACCGTCTCGTCACGCTGTGGGCCGAGCTGCGCGCGATGCGCTGGAACGCCTTGCGCACGCTGGGCGGCACGGCGGGAGCGGGCGCCCCGAGCGTGGCCAAACTGCTGTGGGCCGGCTGGCACCGCCGGCTGGGCGAGCTGGCGGTGCAGGTACGGGGTGCGGCGGGGGCGGTGGGTCCGGACGACTGGTCGCCGCGGTCGCCGTACGAACTGGACCGGTTCCAGCACCTGTTCCTGTTCAGCCGGGCCGACACCATCTACGGCGGCTCGGACGAGGTCCAGCGCACGATCATCGCCGAGCGCGTGCTCGGCCTGCCGAAGGAACCCAGGGGACCCAAGGGCTGAGGAGTTGCGATGCCAGGTGCGATACGAGGCGTGCTCTACGACGGAACACAGCCGCAGGTCGTGGACGATCTGGAGGTACGGGACCCGGGGCCGGGCGAGGTGCAGGTGGCGGTCGGCGCGGCGGGGCTGTGCCACAGCGACCTCTCCGTGGTGGACGGGACCATACCTTTCCCCGTTCCGGTGGTGCTCGGCCATGAGGGCGCAGGTGTGGTGGAGACGGTGGGCGAAGGCGTCACCCATGTCCGGCCAGGGGATCACGTGGCCCTGTCCACCCTGGCGAACTGCGGGGCGTGCGCCGAGTGCGACCGGGGCCGGCCCACGATGTGCCGGCAGGCGATCGGGCGCCCGGGGCGGCCGTTCACGCATCGCGGCCGGCCGGTCCACCAGTTCGCCTCCAACTCGGCCTTCGCGGAGCGGACCGTGGTGAAGGCGGTCCAGGCGGTCCGTATCCCGAAGGACATCCCGCTGCCGTCGGCGGCGCTGATCGGATGCGGCGTCCTGACCGGTGTGGGTGCCGTGCTGAACCGCGCCCGGGTGGACCAGGGTGACACCGTCCTCGTCATCGGCACAGGCGGCGTCGGTCTCAACGTCCTTCAGGGCGCGCGGATCGCGGGCGCTTCACGGATCGTGGCGGTGGACGCCAACCCGGAGAAGGAGGCGATGGCCCGCCGGTTCGGCGCGACGGACTTCCTCACCTCGGTGGACGGCATCAGGGACCCGCTGCCCACCGGCGCCGACCACGCCTTCGAATGCGTGGGCCGCGTCGAGCTGATCCGCGCGGCGATCGACTCCCTGGACCGGCACGGCCAGGCGGTCCTGCTCGGGGTGCCGCCGGCGACGGCCGAGGCGACGTTCCTGGTCTCCTCGATGTACCTGGACAAGTCCATCCTGGGCTGCCGCTACGGCTCCTCCCGCCCCCAGCGCGACATCGCGCTCTACGCCCGCCTCTACCGTGAAGGCCGCCTGCACCTGGACGAGTTGGTGACGGCCACGTACCCGGTCGAGGACTACGAGAAGGCGGCCGCCGACGCGCACGCGGGGAGGGTGGCGAGGGCCGTACTGACGTTCTGACCCGGGTGCTCACGGTGGCGGGTGCCCTGGGCGAAGGCGTGCGCTGCCCGTCCTCATCCCCTGCTTACGGCGAGGGACTGGCGGTCGCCTGCACCGCTGGTCCGGTCGGCCGCCGGGTCCGGGGAATCCGTGCGGAACGTCCGCCGATAGGCGGTGGGGGTGACCCCGAGCGCCACCTGCAGATGCTGCCGCAACGACTGGGCCGTGCCGAATCCCGCGTCCCGCGCCACCTGGTCGACCGACAGATCGGTGGACTCCAGCAGATGACGGGCCCGCTCCACGCGCTGCTGGGTCAGCCACTGGCCGGGGCTGACGCCCACCTCCTCGCGGAAGCGGCGGGTGAAGGTGCGCACCGACATGGACTCCTGCTCCGCCATGTCCCGGAGCTGAAGGGGCTCGTGGAGGCGTTCGAGCGCCCAGGCGCGAGCGCTGGTCGTGGTCGCCAGTTGCGGATCCGGTACCGGCCGGTGGATGTACTGCGCCTGACCGCCGGCGCGATGAGGCGGTACGACGGTGTGGCGGGCCACTTCGTTGGCGACCGCGGTGCCGTGGTCACGGCGCACCATGTGCAGGCACAGATCGATCCCGGCCGCCACACCGGCCGAGGTCAGGACGTCGCCGTCGTCGATGAACAGCACGTCCGCGTCGACCCTGATCCGCGGGAAGAGCCGCTGGAGGTGCTCGGCGTCGGACCAGTGCGTGGTGGCGGGCCGCCCGTCGAGACGGCGGGCGGCCGCGAGGACGTAGACACCGGTGCAGATGGAGGCGAGCCGGGTGCCGGGCCGGATGCGCGCGAGGGCTGCGGCCAGGTCGTCAGTGAGCACGCCCTCCTCGAAGACCGGGCCGAGTTCGTACGAGGCGGGGATGACGACGGTGTCGGCGGTCGCCAGTGCCTCCGGGCCGTTCTCGACGTGGATGGCGAAGTCGGCATCGGTCTGCACCGGCCCCGGTGGACGGACCGAGCAGGTGACCACCGTGTACAGATGCCGTCCCGCCGCGTCCTTCGGGCGCCCGAAGATCCGGTGCGGGATGCCCAACTCGAACGGGAGCAGCCCGTCGAGGGCGAGGACGACGACGCGGTGCGGCCGGAACGGTGACCCATGAGTCATGGCCCGATCCTAGCGAAGGCTGTCCTCCGGGCCACTCGTATCGGCCCACTCCGGCCCGGATCCTCTATGACGTGACGCAGACAACCGACGCCGCGGCCGCGGCGGAGTTCCGGACCGACAAGAAGCCGCCCCGCATCCACCGGGCATGGTTCGTCGCCGCCGTCACCTTTGTGACGATCATCGGCGCCGCCGCCTTCCGCTCCCTGCCGGGACTGCTCATCGACCCGCTCCACCAGGAGTTCGGCTGGTCACGCGGCACGATCGGTGCCGCGGTCTCCATCAACCTCGCGCTGTACGGGCTGACCGCCCCCTTCGCGGCCGCCCTGATGGACCGCTTCGGGATCCGCCGGATCGTGGCCGTGGCCCTGACCGTGATCGCGCTCGGCTCGGGCCTGACGGTGTGGATGGACTCCGCCTGGCAGCTGCTGCTGTGCTGGGGTCTGCTGGTCGGCCTCGGCACCGGTTCGATGGCGCTGGCCTTCGCCGCGACGGTCACCAACCGCTGGTTCACCGAGCGCCGCGGCCTGGTGACCGGCATCCTCACCGCCGCCTCGGCCTCCGGGCAGCTGATCTTCCTGCCCGTGCTGTCCTGGATCGTCGAGACGCACGACTGGCGCCCGGCCGCCGTCACGGTGTCCCTCGCCGCCCTCGCGGTCGTCCCCTTCGTCTGGCTCCTGCTGCGCGACCACCCGGCCGACGTCGGTCTGAAGCCTTACGGGGCCAAGGAGTTCGTGCCGAAGCCGGAGCCCGCCCGTGGCGCCGCCCGCCGTGCGGTCACGGTCCTCTCCTCGGCCGCCCGCACCGGCACCTTCTGGCTGCTGGCCGGCAGCTTCGCGATCTGCGGAGCCTCCACCAACAGCCTGATCCAGACCCACTTCGTGCCCGCGGCCCACGACCACGGCATGCCCGTCACGGCGGCGGCCTCGCTGCTCGCGGTCATCGGCGTGTTCGACGTCGTCGGCACGATCGCCTCCGGCTGGTTCACCGACCGCTTCGAGGCGCGCCGCCTGCTCGCGGTCTACTACGCCCTGCGCGGTGTCTCGCTCCTCTTCCTGCCCATGCTGCTGGCGCCGAGCGTCCATCCGCCGATGCTCTTCTTCATCCTCTTCTACGGTCTCGACTGGGTCGCCACGGTCCCGCCCACCGTCGCCCTGTGCCGTGCGCAGTACGGCGACGACAGCGCGATCGTCTTCGGCTGGGTCCTCGCCTCGCACCAGGTCGGCGCCGCGCTCGTGGCCTTCCTCGGCGGTGTCGCCCGGGACGCGTTCGGCTCCTACGACGTGGTCTGGTACGCGTCGGGCGCGCTGTGCGCGGCGGCGGCCCTGATGGTGCTGGTGATCCGGCGGCGCCCGGCGGTGACCCCGGCCGTCGTACCGGCCTGAGGCCCTCCCCTCAGGGCGCCAGCCGCGCGAACCGGCCCCGGTGGAACAGCAGCGGCCCGCCGGGGGCCTCGCCCGTGTCCAGGGCGTCCACCCGGCCCACCACGATGAGGTGGTCGCCGCCGGTGTGCACGGCGTGGATCGTGCAGTCGACCCAGGCGGCCGCACCCGCCAGCCGCGGGGACCCGGAGACCGGCGCCGCGTCGTACTCCACACCCGCGAACTTGTCCGCACCGCTCACCGCGAACGCGCGGCACAGCTTGCCCTGACCGGCGCCCAGGACGTTGACGCAGAAGACGCCCGCCCGGGCGATACGCGGCCAGGTCGCCGACGTACGGCCCACCATGAAGGCGACGAGCGGCGGGGCGAGGGAGAGGGAGCAGAAGGACTGGCAGGCGAACCCGGCGGGGGAGTGCGCGCCGTCGGCGGCCGGGGCCGTCACCACGGTCACCCCGGTCGCGAAGCCGCCCAGCACACGGCGGAACTCGCCCTGGTCGACCGGCGCCCGCTCGTCCGCGCGGACGCACCGCAGCTCCGGGCGCGGCAGCGCCTCGACGGTCCCCGCGGCCGGGGACCCGGCGGGCCTGAGGTAACGGACGGCGGCGGCCGCCATCCCTGCGTGTCCCATCACACCGCCCATTGAATCTGACGATACGTCAGATTGGAAGAGGTGCGGCGGGCACAGACAGAGCAGTGCCCAGGCGGTCCGGCATGGGGTGGGGAAGGACGCCGGGCGCGACGGCGTGCTCGTACGCCTCCACGGTGACTGCGGCGACGACACCCACCGGTCGGTCGGCGGCACCGAGGAGGAGCCCGGACTGTTCGTGCTCTTCGGCGACCCGGATGCGGGCGAGCTGTGGATCCTCAAACGGGTGGCCGCCGCCTGAGCCTCACCGGCCCCAAAACTCCGGGCTCCTGCGTTCCACGAAGGCCGTGAGTCCCTCCCGCGCGTCCTGGGTCGTCATGTTGACCTCCTGCGCGGCGGCCTCGGCGGCGAAGGCGGCGGCCCGCTCCGTGCCGAGGGAGGCGTTGACGAGCTGCTTGGTCAGGGCGAGCGCCCGGGTGGGGCCGGCGGCGAGGCGGGCCGCCCACCCGCGAGCCGTCTTGTCCAGCTCCCCGTCCGGAACCACCCGGTTGACCAGCCCGAGCCGTTCGGCGTCCGCAGCGGGGAGCGCGTCGCCGAAGAACATCAGCTCCTTGGTGCGCTGCGGGCCGATCAGCCGGGGCAGCAGATAGGCGCCGCCGCCGTCCGGCACGAGCCCGCGCCGCACGAACACCTCGATGAACCGGGCGGATTCCGCGGCCAGTACGAGATCGCAGGCGAGCGCGAGATGGGCGCCGAGCCCGGCCGCCGTACCGTTGACGGCCGCGATCACCGGTTTCTCGCAGTCCAGCACGGCCGCGATCAGCCGCTGTGCGCCGAGCCGGATCGTCCGGGCGACGTCCCCGGTGACCCGCTCGCCGCCCCCCGCACCGCCCCGCAGATCCGCGCCCGCGCAGAAGCCGCGCCCGGTGCCGGTGAGGACGACGGCCCGGATCTCCGGGTCTCGGTCCGCTTCCTCCAGCAAGGCGATGAGCCGGTCCCGTTGGCCGGGCGTGAGGGCGTTGAGGGCCTCGGGACGGTTCAGGACGACGAAGGAGACGTGGTCGCGGACCTCGTGCCGTACGCCCTGCTCGCTCATCGGCACACCGCCAGCGCGTCCAGCGCCACCGCGCCCTGCCCCCTGGGCAGCACCAGCAGCGGATTGATGTCCAGCTCGGCCAGCTCGTCCCCCAGCTCCAGCGCCATGCGCTGCACCCGCAGGACGACCTCCACCAGGGCGTCGAGGTCGGCCGACGGCCGCCCCCGGACGCCGTCGAGCAGCGCCCGGCCGCGCAGTTCGGTGAGCATGTCCCGGGCCTGGTCCTCACCGAACGGCGGCACGCGCACGGCCGCGTCCCGCAGCACCTCCACCAGCACCCCGCCGAGCCCCACGGTCACGACCGGCCCGAACAGCTCGTCGCGCGTGACCCCGACGACCATCTCCACGCCCGGCTCCACCATCTGGCACACCAGGATCCCGTCCAGCGCCACGCCCTCGTAGCGGGCGATGTCGGTCAGCTCCCGGTAGGCGTCCCTGACCTGGCTGGCGGAGGTCAGCCCGATCTTCACCAGGCCGAGTTCGGTCTTGTGGGCGATCTGCGCGCCGGAGGCCTTCATCACCACCGGGTAGCCGACGAGACCCGCCGCCCGCACCGCCGCCGCCGCGCTGGTCACGAGCTGCTCGCGGGGCACGCGTATGCCGTACGCCCGCAGCAGCTGCTTCGCCGCGTGCTCGCTGAGCTGCTGACCCGGCCGCATCAGCGCGTGCGCCTTCTTGAAGGACAGGGAGGGAGTGCGGGGGGCCTCGTCGAACGGGGAGCGGTAGCCGCGGGCGAAGCGGTGATGGCCGAGGTAGGCGCGGACGGCGGTGAGGCAGTTGCCGACCGTGCGGAACGTGGCCACGCGGGAGGAGCCGAGCAGGACCTCGCGGTACGCCGGCTCGGTCCCGACCGGCGACCCCCACACCACGCAGACCAGCTTGTCCGTGTGCTCCGCCGCGTCCACGAGATCCCGCACGAGCCGGTCGCTCAGCGGCGGGAACGGCCCGGTGATCGGGCAGATCAGCACGCCCACCTCGGGGTCGGTGAGGATCGAGTCGATGATCTGCCGGCCGCGCCCGTCGCCCACCGGATGACCCCCGTTGTCCACGGGATTGGCGACGCTCAGGTACTCCGGTATCCACTGGTGCAGTTCGGCCTGCCTGGTCTCCGACAGGACCGGCAACCGCAGTCCGGCCTCGGTCGCCAGGTCGGCGACATGCGCGCCCGTGCCACCCGAGATCGAATAGACGACCACGCCGTCCGCCTGCGGGGGCCGGGCCCGGGCCAGCAGGGTGGCGGTGTCCTGGAGTTCGTCGAGTCCGTCGACGCGGACGACCCCGAACTGCCGCATCGCCGCGTCGACCACGTCGTCCGCGCCGGTCAGCTTGCCGGTGTGCGAGGCGGCCGTGCGGGCGCCGGTCTCGGTGCGGCCCACCTTGACCGCCACGACCGGCACACCGCGCCGGGCGGCCCGGTCGGCGGCCAGCAGGAAGGAGCGGCCGTCCTTCAGACCCTCGATGTAGCAGGCGATGGCGCCTACCTCGGGCCGCTCGGCGAAGTAGGAGATGAAGTCGGCCGTCTCGAGATCGGCCTCGTTCCCGGTGGGCGCCCAGTGGGAGAGCCTGACTCCCAGCTCCTGCAGGGCGAAGACGGGCCGTCCCTGGTGCCCGGACTGGGTGATGAGCGCGATGGCCGGCCCCTCGAGGTCCTCCCGGAACCGCTCGAAGGCGTTGAGGTTGGTGTTGGGCCCGAGCAGCCGTACCCCGGACCGCTCCACGGCGGCGGCGAGCCGGTTCTGGGCGGCGGCGCCCTCCTCGCCGGTCTCGGCGAAACCGGAGGCGAAGGCGACGGCGAACTTCACCTTGGCCGCGCTGAGTTCCTCGATGAGCGGAAGCGGGTCGGAGACGAGCAGGACGGCGAGGTCGACCTGTTCGGGCAGGTCCGCGAGACAGGGAGAGCAGGGGATGCCGAAGACCTCCCGGCGGGTGGGGTGCACCGGGTGCAGCCGGGCGCCGACCCGTTCGGCCCAGGCGAGCAGCTGCCGGGTGATGCCGGTTCCCGGTCGCCCTTCGGTGTCCGACGCGCCGACGACGGCGACGGACTCAGGCCGGAAGAACCGTTCCAGGTCGGGGACTTCGGCGCGCAGCGGGCGCCCGCTCACGTCGAGGTCGCCGACGCCCGCGGCCCTGCCGTGCACGACGGGCGAGGGGGGCTCACCGCAGGCGAGGATCCGGGCCCGGCGGGAGTCGGTGGTGAGGGTGCCGTGGGTTGATCCAAGCATCGTTCCACCCGCTCCTGTGTGACGGCCTGCATAACTGACGCAATGTCAGATTACTGAACTGACGCAGCGTCAGGAAGAGAGCCGCAGGTACTCGTCAGAGCTCGCGCACTTGCGTTGGTGATCGACTGCGCGGCAAGCGGTCGTGGTTGCGGCGCCGGAGGCGAAGTGGCCCGGTCGGCGGCGGTCAGCGCGTTGCCTGGTCCCGCTCCGCGTGGCGTGCCGCCGCCTTGGCGATCTTCCGGGCGTCGACGGCCAGTTCGCGAAACATCCCGCTGATCGGGTTGGTGAACCCGGTGAAGTACAGGCCGGGAGCGGTGCGCGGGGAGCGGGCGCCGTGCACGACCGGCTTGCCGCGGGCATCGAGGACACCGAGGTGGCCGACGAGTTCCTCCAGTGCGCGGACGTATCCGGTCGCGGCAATCACCGCCTCGGGCTCGATACGGCTGCCGTCGGCGAGCACGACCTTGCGGTCCTCGAACGCTTCCACGGCCGCCACGACTTCGACCCGCCCCTTGCGTACGGCGTCGATGAGACCGACGTCCTGGACGGGTATGGAACCCTCGTTGACCCGGGAGTACAGCCCGGTGCCGGGCCGGGGCAGTCCGTGCTCCGACAGGTCCGGCACGCTGATCTTCGCCATCGGCACGGCCATCCGGTCGACGAGCCGCACCGGCAGCCGCCGTACCAGGATCCCTGTGAACTGGGCCGCCCAGCCGGCGGTGGACCGGCGCACGACATGGGGCGCGGTGCGCACCGACAGCCGCACCCGGGAGGCACCGCCCTCCACCAGGTCGACGGCGATCTCGGCGCCGGTGTTGCCGACCCCCACGACGAGGACGTCGCGGCCGGCGTAGGGCTTCGCGTTGCGGTACTGGCCGGCGTGCAGCAACTCGCCGGTGTAGGCATCGCGGCCGGGCCAGTCCGGGACGCGCGGGGTGTGGTTGTAGCCGGTGGCGACGACGACCGCGCTGCCCGTCAGCTCACGGCCGCCGGTCGCGTGCAGCAGCCAGCCGGTGCCGTCGGGGGCCGGCTCGACACGCGAGACCTCGACTCCGGTGACGATCTCCAACTGGTGGTGCTCGGAGTACTTCTCCAGGTAGCGGACCACGTTGTCACGGGACACCCACCGTCCGAAGGACCGCGGCATCGGCAGCCCGGGCAGGGCCGAGAGGCGGCGCGTGGTGTGCAGGTGCAGCCGGTCGTAGTGGCGCCGCCAGGACGCGGCGACGCGGTCGGACTTCTCCAGGACGACGGCCCGCAGACCTCGGGCGCGCAGCGCGTACGCCGCGGCGAGCCCACCCGGGCCGCCGCCGATCACATACACCGGTCGGTCCTCGTGGGCCGGAACCACGGGATGTGACGAAGCAGTGGAGGAGTCGGCCATGAGCGGAGCGTATCCAGCGACTGCGTTGATGGGTTTCGGTCAAGACGGGAATCGGTTGCGAATCGATCACGGCTGTAGGAGGAGTGGGTGGGGCCGGTGTCGTAGACGGACCGGATGTGGGCGATCGGTGGGGCTCGCGGCCGTCCCGGACTACGGGTCGGGCTGGTGTCCGGTAGCGCGACCTGAGGCGGCGCGGCCCGAGGGACGCGGTCCGGCGCGGCTTCCGGGCCGAGTTCGTCTGCGCGGCCGGGTGAGGCCCTTCCCGTACCCGTCCCTTGCGGACGGACCGCGGGTGCGCTGAACTGACGTACCGTCAGGTAACTGGACGGCGGGAGGGCGGCGCAGCATGGACACGATCTGGCTCACCGGCGCGGAATGGTTCGCCGTGCTGCGCGTCGGTCTCGGACTGTGGTGGCTGGAGAGCTGGCGGCACAAGGACAAGAAGGCGTGGTTCGAGCGGGGCTCCGGGATCGCGTGGGCGGCGGACGTCGCGGCCAAGCACCGCTGGACGGCGGTGCGCAGCGGCTTCGACGTGCTGGTCGCACCGCGGCCGCGGACGATGGCGTACGTGGTCGTGTACGCGGAACTGGCCCTCGGGCTGGGCCTGATCGCGGGCTTCCTGACGCCCGTCGCCCTGGTCGGCGGGCTGCTCCTGAACGTCCTCTACTTCACGCTCATGATCCACGACTGGGCCGAGCAGGGACAGAATTCGATGATGGCGCTGATCTCGGCGGTGGGGTTGTTCGGGATGTCGTGGCAGACGTGGTCGGTGGACAGCGCGCTGGGGTTGTTCCGGTGAGCGGGACGCCGGGCGGGCCGCCCCGCTTCGACCTCCCCGAACAGGACGCCTTCACCCGTACGTACTGGGAGGCGGCGGCCGAGGGGCGGTTGCTGATCCGCCGCTGCGCGGCGTGCGGGCGCGCGCACCACTATCCGCGGGAGTTCTGCCCGCACTGCTGGAGCGAGGACGTGACCTGGGAGCAGGCAGGTGGCCGGGCCACGCTCTACACCTGGTCCGTCGTCCACCGCAACGACCTGCCGCCCTTCGCGGACCGCACGCCCTACACCGCGGCCGTGGTCGATCTCGCGGAGGGACCGCGGATGATGACGGAAGTGGTGGAGTGCGAGGGAGCCGAGCTGCGGGTGGGGATGGATCTGCAGGTCGCCTTCCGACGGGCCGGGGGCGTGCCGGTGCCGGTGTTCCGGCCACGGCGGTGAGGCGTTGGACGACGCTTGTGCGGGTGCGGCCGCGAAAACGAGGGGCGAAGCGGGGAATCAGGGGCTTCAATGGCCTGATGACCGACGTCAAGAGGAACTCTCCGGCGCCCCCTGACTCCTCCCGCGAACTGCACGGCCACGGTCTGCGGCTGTGCTCCTGGGACGTCCGGTCCCGGGAACACGTCGAGGCGTGGCTGCGGGGGCTGACCGATCCGGACTTCCGGCAGTGGAACACGCCGCTGAAGACCGTGGACAACTGGGAGGATGCCCTGGCGTCGATGCGGTCGAAGGCGGCGGGCGTGGCGAACGGCACGAACGCCTCGTTCCGGATCACGGACGCGGAGAGCGGCGGGACGCTGGGGCACATCGGCGTCAACGAGATCGACCACGTCCTGCGCGTCGCCCGCGTCGGCTACTGGATCCTTCCCGAGGCCCGCGGCCGCGGTGTCGCCTCCCGCGCACTCGCCCTCACCGCCCGCTGGGCCCTGACCGACCTGGGCCTCAACCGCCTGGAGTTGGGTCATGCCCTCGGCCACGAGGCCTCCTGCCGCATAGCGGAACGGTGCGGCTTCCCGTTCGAGGGGACCTTGCGCGGGGCGATGTTCGAGGCGGGACGCAAGGACGTCTTCCGCGACGTCCATCTCCACGCACGGATCGCGAGCGACCCGGAGCCGGAGATCCCGTAGCCGTCGGGGCTCCGCCGATGTCCGAGGGCTCCGGGTCGAGCGGGGTCAGACGTAGCACATCCAGACACGCAGGCTACGGCGAGGGTATGAAGACGATCACGTGGCGTGAGTTCCGCAACGACTCCGCACCGTGACAGGGGCCGCACGTCAAGGCCACAGCAGGTCCTTCGCCCACCCCTCTTGCGTCCGGCGGTAGGCGAGCCGTACGTGCCGGCGTGTCGCGTCTCCCTGGAAGAACTCGACCTCGTCCGGCCGGAGGCGGTAGAGCGTCCAGGACGGGACCGGGACGTCCGGCTCCCGCTGTGCCCGCTCCCACGCCTCCTCCGAGGCCCGCGCCAACTCCTCGGTAGAGCTGAGCACTTCGCTCTGGCGACCGGTGAGCGCCGCGGCCAGCGCGCCCGTCGACCGGGCGTGCAGATCCGCCTGCCCCTCTTCCGCGGGCGCGGGCGCTACCGGGCCGCGCACCCGGATCTGGCGGCCCTGGACGGGCCAGTAGAAACCCAGCGCGGCATACGGCCTCGCCGCCAGCTGGCGGCCCTTGCGACTGCCCACGTGCGTCGCGAACGCCCAGCCGTCCCTGTCCGCCTCGTGCAGCATCACGGTGCGGACGTCCGGTGTGCCGTCCGGGTCCGCCGTCGCCAGCGACATCGTGTGCGGTTCGGTCTGCCCCGCCGCCACCGCCTGCGCGAACCAGTCCCGGAACAGGGCCAGTGGCTCCTCGGGCGCCGCTGCCGGGTCGAAGGCGGGCAGCTCGGTGGTCTGCGGGTCCCACACCCGCAGGGTCCTGAGCAGCTCGTGAAGATCCGTTCCCATACCTTCGAGTATCGCTCCCGGGCCCGACGGCGCCGGGCAGGCCGCGCCATCAGCAAGCCGCGCGGCGGGGACCGCATCGGGGCAGAGCGGCCCCGGGGCTCAACGCCCCAGCACCACCGTCCCCGACGAGCAGAACCAACCGCCCGTGCCGGAGGCGACACCCAGCCGGGGCAACGCGCCGTCCCGTAGCCGCACCTGGCGGTCCCCGGCCTCGCCGCGCAGCTGGCGCACCGCCTCCACCAGCAGGAAAAGCCCGCGCATCCCGGGGTGTTGGGCCGACAGGCCACCCCCGTCCGTGTTCACCGGCAGCTCCCCGCCCCGCACCAGCAGCCGTCCCTTCTCGACGAACGCGCCGCCCTCGCCCTTCGCACAGAAGCCGAGGTCCTCCAGCGTCACCAGCGTCATGTACGTGAAGGCGTCGTAGAGCTCCGCGAAGTCGATCTCCTCCGGCCGCACTCCCGCCCGCCCGAAGGCGAGACGGCCGCTCACCGCCGCCGGGGAGAAGGTGAAGTCCGGCCACTCGGACATCGTCGTGTGCGAGACGTGCTCCCCGGTCCCGAGGACCCACACCGGTCGCGTACGGCAGTCCCGTACCAGGTCCCGCGCCACCAGCAGCACCGCCGCACCGCCGTCGGACCGTATGCAGCAGTGCAGCTTGGTGAAGGGATCCGCGATCACCGGGCCGGACAGGACCTCGTCGACGGTGATCGGGTCACGGAACATCGCCTCCGGGTTCGCCGCCGCGTTGGCCCGTGCCTGTACCGCCACCTCGGCCAGCTGTTCGATCGTCGTGCCGTACTCGTGCATATGGCGGCGGGCCGCCATCGCGTACTTGGCGATGAGCGTGTGGCCGTAGGGGGCCTCGAACTGGAGGGGTCCGCGGGCGCCGTAGGACAGGGTGCCGGTGCGGCGGCCCGCACGGATGTCCGCACGGGCCGTCGAGCCGTAGACCAGGAGCACCGCCCGTGCGTGCCCCGCCGCGATGGCCTCCGCCGCGTGCGCCGCCATGACCTCCCAGGTGGAGCCGCCGACGGACGTGGAGTCGACCCAGGTGGGCCTGAGGCCGAGATACTCCGCGACCTCCGCGGGCGCCAGCGTGCCGAGGCCGGCCGAGGCGAAGCCGTCGATCGCCGAGCGGTCCAGGCCCGCGTCGGCCAGGGCGCGACGGGCGGCCTGGGCGTGCAGGGCGTACGGCGTCGCCTCGTCGACCCGGCCGCAGTCGGACAGTGCCACGCCGACGATCGCGGCCTGCCGGCCGGTCACAGCACTCATGGATCTGACGGTACATCAGGTTTCTGCGCGGCGGGCCTGTGCGCGGGCACCCCGCCGTCCTAACATGACGGGTCGTCAGACGAAGGAGGCCCCCATGGACGCCCGCTTCACCGTCGAACAGGACGAGATCCGCCGTACCGTGCGGGAGGCGCTCGTCCGGGTGTGCGGGCCGCAGGACCTCCGGGCCGCCGTCCGGACCGGCACCGGGTACGACCCCGCCCTGTGGACGACCCTCGCGAAACTCGGTCTGCCCGGGCTGGCACTCCCGCAGACGTACGGCGGCGTCGCCTGCACCACCACCGAACTCGCCCTCGCCTGCGAGGAGGTGGGGCGAGTTCTCGCCCCCTCCCCGCTGCTGTCCACGGCCGTCCTCGCCGCACCCCTGCTGCTGGCCCTCGGTACCGACGGCCAGCGTGCCGAGCTGCTGCCCCGGATCGCCTCCGGGGAGCTGACCGCCGCCCTCGCCGTACCCGGCACGGCCCTCGCCACCGCCCTCGCCCTGGTCGGCGACAACCGGGGCGACTGGGCGGGCGGTGGACGCGCCGGCGGCATTCAGGCGCGGCGGGCGGAGGGCGCCTGGCGGTTGTACGGGGAGGCGGACCAGGTACTGGACGGGCACAGTGCCGGGCTGCTGGTGGTGGCCGCCCACGCCGGGGGATTCGCGCGGTCGCGGACCCTGTTGTTCCTCGTACGGGAAGGCGCGGTGCGCACGCGGCAGACCGCTCTGGACTGCACACGCCCCTGTGCCCGCATCCAACTGCGCGAGGTGGAAGCGGAATTGCTGGGAGAGGACGGCGCCGATGTGGCCGGGGCGCTCGCCGCTCTCGGGGACCGTGCCGCCGCCGTCCTCGCCTGCGAGGCCGTGGGAGCCGCCGCCCGGGCGCTGGAACGGACCGTCGAGTACGTCGGGCAGCGGGAGCAGTTCGGCCGGCCGATCGGGTCCTTCCAGGCCGTGAAGCACCGGCTGGCCGATGTGCATGTGCGGGTGCAGACGGCGCGTTCGGCGGCGTACTACGCGGCCTGGGCGACCGTGCACGGCGAGAAGGGTGTGGGCGGGCTCGCCCTGGCGCAGGCTCTGGAGGCGCTGAGGACCGCCGCCGTCGAGGGGATCCAGCTGCACGGCGGCATCGGGTTCACCTGGGAGCACGACGCCCACCTGTACTTCAAGCGGGCGGCCGGGGACGAGCTGCTGTTCGGGCCCGTGCACCGGCTGCGGGCGCACGCCGCCGACGCGGCCCGGCTGTTCGAGCACAGGGGGGTGGCCGTGTGACGGCCGTGGGAGTACGGATCGTGCAGAAGGTGTCCTCCACACGCGCCTTCGCGAAGGTGGCGCCGCACGTCGTGCCCGCGCTCGACCGTGCGGTGCACCGGCTGACCCGGGGGAGGTTCCTGCTCAGCGCGCGGATGCTGCCGAGCGTGATCCTCACGTCCACCGGCGCGAGGAGCGGGCTGCCGCGCCGGACGCCCCTGGCGTGCATGCCGGAGGAGAGCGGCAGCTGGCTCCTCGTCGGGTCCAACTTCGGGCGCACCGGCCACCCCGCCTGGACCGCGAACCTCCTGGCCCGCCCCGAGGCCGAGGTCAGCTGGAAGGGGGCGGACATCCCGGTCACGGCCCATCTGCTGGAGGGCGAGGAGCGGGCGGCGGCCTGGAGGGCGGTGTCGGTCTTCTGGCCGCCGTACGCGACCTACCAGGCGCGGGTGGAGCGGGAGATCCGGTTGTTTCGGATCGTACGGCGCTGAGCGCACCGCTCAGAGCGTCGCCAGCCGCTCCACCAGCAGAAACGTGCCGATGCCGAGCATCGCGGCCCCGCTCGTCCGGGTGACCGCCCGGGCGGCGGCCGGGCGTGCGCCCAGCACGGCCCGGGCCAGGACGCCGACGGTGAGGTAGACGGCCGTGCAGCACGCCATGTGCGTAAGGCCCAGCACCCCCGTCTGCGCCGCCACCGGCAGCCGTGCGCCCTTCGTGACCAGGAACTGCGGCAGTACGGAGAGATAGAGCAGCAGACCCTTGGGGTTGAGCCCGCTGATCGTGGCGCCCCGGCGGAAGAAACGGGCCGAGGAGGCGTCGGCCGGTTCCCCGGCGGCCGCCCCCGGAACGCCGGGGCGGCGCAGCACCCCCCACCCCAGCCACACCAGGTACCCGGCTCCCGCCACCGTCAGCGCCGTCAGCAGCCCCGGCGATCCCGCCACCAGGACCGCGAGCCCCGCCACCGCCAGGGCCGTGTGCACCGCGTACCCGGCGACCAGGCCGGCCACCGCCGGCACCACCGGCCCCGCTCGCAGGCCCGCCGCGATCACGTACGCCCAGTCGGCACCCGGCACGCACACCAGCAGCAGGTCCACGGCGAGAAAGGACAACACCGCTCCCGTATCCATACCGGGGACATTAGGCGCGAGCGGCGCGAAAGTGTTCCTTAAATTTGCCCTTGATCGCGGTCTCAGGGGGAGAATCTGCCTCATGGACTCCGTGGATCAGAAAATCCTTGCCGAGCTGCAGCAGGACGGGCGACTGACCGTGACCGAGCTCGCCGCGAGGGTGCGGCTCAGCGTCTCGCCCTGCCACCGGCGGCTGCGCGAGCTGGAGCGGAGCGGCGCGATCCGCGGCTACCGGGCCGTCGTGGACCCCGCCGCCGTCGGGCTGAACTTCGAGGCGCTGGTCTTCGTCTCGATGCGGCAGGAGGACCGGGACACCGTCGCGGAGTTCGAGCGGGCGCTGAGCGAGGTGGAGCACATCGTGGAGGCGCAGCGGCTGTTCGGCGAGCCCGACTATCTGCTGCGGATCGCGACCGCCGACCTCGCCGCCTTCCAGCGGCTCTACGACGAGCGGCTGGCGACCCTTCCGGGCGTGCAGCGGCTGACGTCCACTCTGGTGATGAAGCACGTGGTGGAGGACCGCCCGCTGCCCGGTACGCGGGCATGACGACCCGGGTGGGCCGGCACAGGCAGCGGGCGGTGGCCCACCGGAGTGGACCACCGCCCGCATGACAGAACGTGAGCTGGAACAGCCGACCAGGTCAGGGGGAACGCGCGACGAGGGCTACTTCGTCGGTTTCTTCCCGGTGACGCCCAGATGCACCAACAGGGCGAGGTTCGGCTTGAGTTCGGCCTGCTTGACACCCCAGGACTGGAAGCCCTTCTGGTGCGAGGCCACGGACGCGAGCATCGCCACGAGGGCGCCGGCCACGGCCGCCGGGTTCACGTCCTTGTCGACCTTGCCTTTGGACTGGAGTTCGGTGATCGAGTCCGCGAGAGAGTTGTTCACGGAGTTCAGGATCTTCATACGGAGTTTGTAGAAGCGCTTGTCGCCCTCGGCCGCCCCCAGGTCGACGACGCGCAGGATCGCATCGTGCTTGCGCCAGAACTCCAGGAACCCGTCCACGAGTTCCTGAGAGGTCTGCCACCCCGCCTTGCCGACCCACGAGCGTCCCTCGAGCAGTGCGGTCAACCCCGCGCCCTCGGTGGCCATTTGCTCGGCGATCTCCAGGACGGCGCCCTCGACATCCGGGAAGTACTGGTAGAAGGTCGCCGGCGACGTCCCCGCCTTCCGGGCGACGTCAATGACTTTGACGTCCCGGTAGGGAGAGGAGCTGAGCATCTCGCTGAGGCAGTCGAGCAGCTTCTGCCGGGTCGCCTGCCCACGCCGACCGGCCACGCGGCCGTCGACGGTACGCACTTGTCCTGTCATGCCGTCAGCTTACCGAGGGGTGATCGGAGCGCGATTCGGCCGACTGCAAATGGGGACCCGGGGTACCGTGGACGGCTTCCGAGGCCTGTGAGAAGGCGGTACGCGGACGCGTACCGCGGTCCTGGAGCCCCTCGAGCCGGTGCCATGGCCGAAAATCCGCCCCCCGCCACATGGGAACGGGCGCTCCCCGGCGGCGGAGCCGTCTCCTTTGACGACAGGAGCCCCGACGGTGGCCCCGTGCCCGAAGGCGTCCCGTGCGGGCCGGGTGCTCCTCCGGGTGGCCGCGCTCGGATGGCGAACCCGTGGCCGCGCTGGTACCCAGGAGGGGCGGGGAGGCCCACTGGCCGCACGCGTATATCGCGACGCCGGACGTCACCGCGCAGACCGCGCGGACCGGGTGTATCCGGGCGCCCGGCGACATCGCCCGGCTCATCCCATGGACACTCTCGGCGCCGTACCGCCCCCGAGCCGGTCCCTTCAGACCGATGCGGCGCGCGCAGCTTCCGGCGAGCGGCACGTCTTCCCGCCCGGGACACCTTCCCGTACTCTCGATCGCCCCGCCGTCCCCGATGCCCCTGTGCGCGGTGGGCCGGCCGGGCGGCGAAGGACAGGTACCACCGTTCGAGACCTCGTACGGAAGGGTGGTGGTGGTCACGCGCCATCAGAGGGCGTCCTCCGGCCCCGCCGCAGCGGTGGCCGGGCACTCCGAAGCCGTGGCGCGGCACTTCACGGGCGCGCCCCGCGTTTCATCATGCGGGCGGATGCTTCCCGAGGGGCGGTCCGGCACGGTTTTGTCCTGAGACACCCCGATCCGCCCCCGGGTTCGCAACCGGTGGCGCGGACAGGGAGAATCGGGCTGCGTGCCGCCACGGCGGTGCGGTGGTGAGACGCTGCACGGGGTCGCGTGCACAAGGCGGATGACGTGACCCGTACGGGGAGGTGGCAGGCAAGTGGTGGATCAGCTGACACAGCACGATCCGCGGCGGATCGGGCCGTTCGAGGTGCTGGGACGGCTGGGTGCCGGCGGCATGGGGCTGGTCTATCTCGCGCGCTCGGCGTCCGGCCGGCGCGTGGCGATCAAGACGGTGCGCACCGAGCTCGCCGAGGACCAGCTCTTCCGGGTCCGTTTCACGCGCGAGGTCGAGGCGGCTCGGGCGGTGTCCGGCTTCTACACGGCTGCCGTGGTCGACGCCGACCCGCGTGCGGCCGTGCCGTGGCTGGCCACCGCGTATGTGCCCGCGCCCTCCCTCGAGGAGATAGTGACCGAGTGCGGGCCGCTGCCGGCCCAGGCGGTGCGCTGGCTGGCCGCGGGCGTCGCGGAGGCGCTCCAGTCCATCCACGGTGCGGGCCTGGTCCACCGCGACCTGAAGCCGTCGAACGTCCTCGTCGTCGAGGACGGCCCCCGGGTGATCGACTTCGGTATCGCCTCCGGTGTGTCAAACACCCGTCTGACGATGACCAACGTCGCCGTCGGTACGCCCGCGTACATGTCTCCCGAGCAGGCGAAGGACTCGCGCAGTGTGACCGGCGCGAGCGACGTCTTCTCGCTCGGCTCGATGCTCGTCTTCGCGGCCACCGGGCATCCGCCCTTCCACGGCGCCAACCCCGTCGAGACCGTCTTCATGCTGCTGCGTGAGGGTCCGGACCTGTCGGGCCTCCCGGACGAGCTGCGTCCGCTCATCGAGTCCTGCATGCAGATGGAGGCCACCGGCCGCCCGAACCCGGCGGACCTCCAGGCCCAGCTCGCACCCCACCTCTTCGGTTCCGGCTCCGACGACAGCGGTACGGCGTCGGCGTGGCTGCCCGAGAAGGCCGTCGGCCTGATCGAGTCGCGCCGCGGCGGCCGCCCGGCGGCGAAGCCCCCTGCCGGCCGCAGCGGTGGCGGGCGCCCGGCGGTGCCCCCGCCGCCCTCGCACGACCCGGTTCCGGTGCCGGCCGGCGCGCCCGACGGCGGCCCGGTGCGGCTCGCGGGCGCGGCCGTGCCGATCGGGCCGGGGCCGCGGGTGGCCGACGCCCGGGCCGCCGCGGTGAAGGCGCCTCCCCCGGAGGCGGGTCTCGTCGCGTCCTGGTCCCGGCCGGGCCCCGGCGTCAACGGCGTGGCCGCCACGGTCGCACCGCCGGCCGTACCCCCGGAGACCGCCACGGGCTGGCGCCCGTGGCGTTTCCGCATGTCGAACGATGTCTGGGGCACCCCCTCGGTCGCCGGCGACCTCGTCTACGTCACCTCCTTCGAGGTGCACGCCCTGGACGTGGCGACCGGTCGCCGCCGCTTCAAGACGCGGGACGTGGCCTGGTCGATGGCGGTCGCCGACGGCCGTATCCACGCCTCCGACGGCCCCACGCTCTTCGCCCTGGACGCCCGCGAGGGCGCGGATCTGTGGCGGCTGTCCATGGACGGCTGGATCTACTCCCTCAAGGCCGACCGCGGCACGGTCGTCACCGGCACCCGCGGCGGCGGCGTCCAGGCGTGGGAGGCGTCCAGCGGCCGCAAACTGTGGGAGATCTCCGGCGCGCAGACGGACTTCGAGTCGCCGGAGGCCGGGCCGGTGGTCCACGAAGGCACCGTGTACGTGTGGAAGAACGGCCGGCTGTGGGCCCTGGAGGCGCGCACGGGCGAGGAGCGCTGGTCGTACCCGATCGGGGACGCGGCCTCCTGCGGTGGCGTCCCGGTGCGCCTGACCCACACCACGGACGGCCATGTGTACCTCTCGGCCGGCACCAGGGTCTTGGCCGTCGATGTGGCGACCGGCATGGTGCGCTGGCACTTCGAGGCGCCCGCGGTGTTCCTGTGCCCGCCGACCTTCGTACCGGGCCCCGCGGTGACGGGCGGCGGCATCTACCTGGCGGACTACCTGGGCACGGTGTACGCCCTCGACGCGACGGACGGCCGTGACCGCTGGCGGATCGCCACCGAGTCGCGGGCCGCGATCGAGCCGGTCCTGGTGGCGGCGGGGCACGTCCACGTGGGCAGCGGCAAGGGTCTGTACACCCTGGACGCGGTCACGGGCACCCCGAAGTGGCGCTTCCAGGCGGGCGGCGAGATCGTGGGCTCCCCGGCTGTGGCGGAGGGCCGTATCCACTTCGGCTCCACGGACCACCTGCTGTACACGCTGAAGGCCGACGACGGCCGGCTGCGCTGGAAGCTGGCGACCGGTGGTGAGATCACCGGTGCGCCGGTGGTGAAGGACGGCGTGGTGTACGCGTGCAGCAAGGACCGCTGTGTGTACGCCCTCGACGCGGAGAAGGGGACGGGAACCGCCCGGACCGCCTGAGAGCGGCTCTGGACGGCCGTCGCACGGGACCTGACGGAAGGGATACCGGACGGCGGCCGTCATCGAAGACGCTACGCCGAGTACGCGCGTCGTGCCATGCGGTGGCGAACGCGGCGGAGCGCCCCGTTACGCCCCCGCCGACGGTAGTGGCACCTGCACCCGGCGGCCCACGGACCCTACGCCACAGTCGAGGTCCGGAACCCGAACGCGGTCGCGGCCGGGTTCGGGGTGGACGTCGAGCTCGATCCGGACGCCTACGCCGACAACTGGCGTGCGCTACCGCACCCGGTACCCGCCCGTCCGCCTCCGGGCGAACAACTCCGCCTGCCGCTCGGGCGGCAGGTTCCCCAGCGCGATGAGCGAGGGCGCGTGCGCGAAGGCCTGCGACCGCGTCGCCTCCTTCGCCGCCCACAGGGCCCGTACGGTCCCCTGCACTCCCGTCGTCGGATAGGAGGCGATGACGGCGGCGCAGCTCACTGCCGCGTCCAGCGCCCCACCGGGAGGGGTGAGTTCGGACACCAGGCCGATCTCGTAGGCCCGCCGGGCGGAGATCCGCTCGGCGGTCCCCATCAGCGCCATCCGTGCGGCCTCCCCGTACGGCATCCGGTGGGCCGCGTGGACGGACTCGTATGCGCTGACCATCCCGTAGGTGGTGTGCGGGTCGAAGAAGGCCGCGGTCGGGTCCGCCACGATGAACTCGCTCTCGCCGAGCAGGTAGAACGCCCCGCCGCAGGCGATGCCGCGCACGGCGGCGACAACCGGCTTCCACAGGTCGTTGGCCTTCGGCCCGATGCGGAGCAGCGGATCGTCCACCATGTAGGGCGAGTCGGGCTGTGGTACCTCCGTGTCGCGGTCGAACCCCGTGCAGAAGGCGCGTTCACCCGCGCCCGTGAGGACGACGGCCCGGACGGAGCCGTCGAAGCGCAACGCCCGCCAGCATGAGGCGAGTTCGGAGGCGGTCGGCAGATCGATGGCGTTGAGCTTGGCCGGCCGGTCGAGGGTCACGACCGCGACCCCGCTCTCCTTGTCGGCGTCGACCCGCAGTCCCCCGCTCACGCCCGCTCCAGAACCCAGCGGGGCAGCCCGTCACGGCTGAAGACGGCCTGCACGCGCGCGCCGATGCGGATCCGGTCGGGGGGCACCGAGTCCAGGGGCGCGTCCGGGCCGGTGACGAGGTTCCCGACGAGCCGGATGCGGGGCGTCTCGGCCAGTTCCACCACGATCACGTTGTACGGCGCCTGCGCCGCGTAGGCCGCGAGCAGCGGCGGATGCGGGGCGACGTAGGACCAGATCCGGCCCTTCCCGCTGGTGAGCCGCCACTCGGTCGCGAACGACCGGCAGCGCGGGCAGCAGGGGCGGGGCGGGAAGCGCGGCTCGCCGCAGTCGGCGCAGGCCTGGACGCGCAGTTCGCCGCGGGCGGCGTACTCCCAGAAGGGCGCACCGTCCTCGTCACGGACGGGGGAGAGGAGGCTGTCGGTCATGGGGCGGCTCCTTTGCCGACGGGTGCCGGGCATGGGTCAGTTCCTCAGCAGCAGGGCGGAGGTGGGGACCCCCTCACCGGCGGTGACCAGACAGGTGGCGGCACCCGGGACCTGCGCGGTACTGGTCCCCCGCAGTTGCTTCACGCCCTCGTTGATGAGGTTGAAGCCGTGGACGTACGCCTCGGACAGCCCGCCGCCCCCGGTGTTGAGGGGCAGCCGTCCGCCGATCTCCAGCGCGCCCCCCTCGGTGAAGGCGCCGCCCTCCCCCCTGCCGCAGAAGCCGTACCCCTCGAGGGAGAGCGGTACGAGGGGCGTGAACGCGTCGTAGATCTGGGCGACATCGACGTCGTCCGGAGCGAAGTCGGCGTGCTTCCACAGGTGCCGGGCGGCCGTCCAGGCGGGTCCGGTGAGCGGGTCGTCGTTCCAGTAGTTGACCATCCCATGGTGCTGGGAGGGCAGGCCCTGGGCGGCGGAGCGGATGTACACCGGACGCTGCCGGCAGTCGCGGGCGCGCTCGGCGGAGACCACGACACAGGCCAGCGCCCCGTCCGTCTCCAGGCAGTTGTCGAAGAGGCACAGCGGCTCGCTGATCCATCGGGAACTCATGTACATCTCCCGTGTCAGCGGCCGCTCGTACATGATCGCGGCGGGGTTCTGGTTGGCGCGGTTGCGGCAGGCGAGCGCGACGTCGAAGAGGTGTTCCCGGGTCGCCCCGTACTCGTGCATATAGCGACGGGCGAGCATCCCGATCTCGTCGACCGGCCTGAGCAGCCCGAAGGGCCGCGTCCACTGGGCCGGGGTGGGCAGTTGCACGGCCGTGTTCCGCCACGGCCGGGGACCGCTGCCGCGCTTGCGCGACCGCCAGGCGACGCCGACGGTCGCCTGCCCGGTGGCGATGGCGGCGGCGAGGTGTGCGACGGTGGCGCAGGAGCCGCCGCCTCCGTACCCGACCTTGCTGAAGAAGGTCAGATCCCCGAGCCCGACCGCCTTCGCCACCTCGACCTCGTCGGTCTCCTCCATGGTGTACGAGGCGAGCGCGTCGACCTCGCCGGGCGCGATCCCGGCGTCGTCGAGGGCGGCGAGGACGGCGCGACAGGCCAGCGCCTTCTCGGACTCGGCGAGCCGGCGGGCGAAGACGGTCTGCCCGATGCCGACGACGGCGGTGGCGTCCTTGAGCCCTTTGAACCCTGTCGTTGCCATGGGCGCACACCTCCGCGCGGAGAACGGGCTGCTGACAGGCCGTCAGAGTACAGCTAATCTGACGGTCAGTCAGCTACGTGCTTTCAGGGTGTGCGGGAGGCAGGCCGTGCGCGGTGACGTGGAGTGGGGCAGCATTCCGGGACTGGTGCGGAGCGCGGCACATCGTTTCGGCGATGCCGAGGCGGTGGTCGAGGGCCGCACCCGGATCTCGTACGCGGAACTGGGCGACCGGGTGGAGCGCGCGGCGGCGGCCTGCATCGCGAACGGCGTCGTGGCCGGCGACCGCGTGGCGGTCTGGGCGCCCAACACCCTCGACTGGATCGTCTCCGCGCTCGGCGCGGTGTGGGCGGGCGCGGTCCTGGTCCCGCTCAACACGCGCTTCAAGGGAACGGAAGCGGCGTACGTACTGGAGCGGAGCAGGGCGAAGCTGCTCTTCGTGACGGGCACGTTCCTGGGGACGTCGTACGTCGCCTCGCTGCGGCGGGCCGCGCAGACCGGACCAGGCAACGGCCCCCTCCCGGGCCTTCCGCACCTGGAGCGGGTGGTGGTCCTGGCGGACGACGCCCCCTCCGACTTCCGCACCTGGAAGGACTTCCTGGCGAGCGGGGAGGGGGTGGGCGCGTCCGAGACAGGGGAGCGGGCGGCCTCCCTCACCGGTGCCGCACCCTCGGACATCATCTTCACCTCGGGCACGACAGGCCGCCCGAAGGGAGCCGTGATCACGCACGGGCAGTCCCTGCGGGCCTACGAGATCTGGACCGGCCTCGCGGGCCTGAGGCAGGGCGACCGCTATCTGATCGTGAACCCCTTCTTCCACACCTTCGGCTACAAGGCGGGGGTGCTGGCGTGCCTGATGCGGGGCGCGACGATGATCCCGCAGCCGGTGTTCAACGTGGACACGGTGCTGGCGAACATCGCGGCCGAACGGGTCTCCGTGCTGCCGGGCCCCCCGACCCTCCACCAGTCCCTCCTGGACCACCCGTCCAGGGACGCCCATGACCTCTCGGCCCTGCGCCTGGTGGTGACGGGAGCGGCGGTGATCCCGCTCCGCCTGGTGGAACGCCTGCGCGGCGAACTCGGTGTGCAGACGGTCCTGACGGCGTACGGCCTGTCGGAGGCGAGCGGTTTCGTGACGATGTGCCGCAGGGGGGACGAGCCCTCGGTCATCGCGACGACCTCGGGCCGGGCGATCCCGGGAACCGAGGTGCGGGTGGTGGACGCGAACGGTGAACCGCTCGGCCCCGGTGTGCCGGGAGAGGTCCTGGTCCGCGGCTTCAACGTCATGCGGGGCTATTTCGAGGACGAGCGGGCCACGGCGGACGTCCTGACTCCGGAGGGCTGGCTCAGGACGGGCGACGTGGGGGTCCTGGACGCCTCCGGAAACCTCCGGATCACGGACCGCATCAAGGACATGTTCATCGTCGGCGGCTTCAACGCGTACCCGGCGGAGATAGAGCAACTGCTCGGCCTGCACCCGGCCGTGGCCGACGTGGCGGTCATCGGCGTACCTGACGCCCGCCTCGGGGAGGTCGGCAAGGCGTACGTGGTCCGCCGCCCCGGGGCGGTGCTGACGGGGGACGACCTGATCGCCTGGTCCCGGCGCGAGATGGCGAACTACAAGGTGCCGAGGGCGGTGGAGTTCGTACGGGACCTGCCGCGGAACGCGAGCGGCAAGGTGGTGAAGGGGGAGCTCAGGCGGCGGTCGTGACCGGCACCGGACGCGGAGGCGCTGCGAACGGCCGCGCCGGCCCCGACGCGTCGCGGACCGTGCTGCGGCTGCGTGGGCTCGGTGGCGGCCGGAGCGGGGGAGGCGCCGGAACGGCGCCAACCGGCCGGGGCTTCGGCCATGACCACGGCGAGCACCAACCAGAACAGTTCGTCGATCCGGTCCAGGTTGGCCGGGTGATCCAGCATGCTCGCCAGGAAGAACCCGGTCAGCGCGGACAGTCCGACGGTCCCGAGGACCGACTTCGCGCGGGATGCGCGGGCCGCGGAGGACCAGGCGATCACGGTCACCGAGACGATGGCGAGCAGGCCGAGCGGCCCGGTCTCCACCAGCCAGTTCAGCCACAGGTTGTGCGCGTGGACGAAGACGCGGTCGCCGGGGGCGGTGGCGGATATGACGACGCCCGACCGCCCGAGACCGACGCCCAGCGGGTTGTGGGCCGCGACCTCGAGCGCCGCCGACCATGCCTGGCCGCGTACACCCAGTGCGTTCCCGGCCCGGGACACGCCCCAGACGGCGGCGGCCGCGGCGAGCAGCGCCGCGATGCCCAGGAAGCCGAACAGCCGCCGCTGTGCCCGCTCGGCGAGCCGGGGCGCCGGCCAGTAGGCCCCGGCGAGCACCAGGAGCCCGGCGGCACCGGCGACGTACCCGCCGCGGGAGAAGGTGGTCAGCAGTGCCCCGTACCCGATGACCACCAGGATGACGATGGTGGTACGCGCCGTGCGCTCTTCGATCGCCACCGCGGCGAGCAGGGCGAACGGCAGCAGGAGCACCAGGAAGGCGGCCAGCAGGTTCGGGTTGGAGAAGGTGCCGGTGGCCCGGGTCAGCACACCGTCCCCGCCCGCGTCGCACGCGACGTCGGTGAGCAGCCCGGTGCGGCAGAAGCCGGTCGTGGTCTTGTTGGTCATCTGGGAGAAGGCGGTGGTGCTCGCCGCCGCGACCCCGGCCAGTGCGAGCAACCCGAGTGCCCGCCACGACCCGGGCGCGGTGCGGCACACCCCGACGACCAGGTAGTAGCAGACGATCACGGTCAGCAGGCCGCGCAGCGGCGCGCTGGGATGCCCGCCGACGTACGTGGTCGCCCCCGAGGCCAGGAGCAGCAGCGCGACGGGCAGATCCAGCCGCGTGCGGAAGTCCCCGAGCCGCGCCCGCCGCCGGCCCGGCACGGGCACGACCAGGGCGATCAGCCCGACGACCAGGGCGAGCCGCGTCGGCGTCAGGATGCCGACGATCGGGTCGTCGGGAAAGAAGTCGGTGGCGCCGTCCAGCAAGACGACGGCCACCACGGCGAGGGGAAGGAACTGAACGATCGCCGACGACAGCCCAGGGCCTGCCGACGCACTCCGGTCGGATGCCATGACACCCGAGCGTGGCCGCCGGGTGCGACGCGTGGATGTCGGGCGGGCGAACAGGGCGCACAGGGTGAACGGACGTGGCTTGGCGCCGCTCTCCGCGCGCTGTCCTCCCGCCGGGGCCGACGGTGTGCGGCGCCGCCTGGTCCGGCTCCGCGATCGACGCGGCGCTGGCGGTGATCGCCGGCCGGCTGGGCGGGAACGTGGTGCTGTACACGTCCGACGAGGACGACACGACGAAGTTGTGCGCGGAAGCGGTTCGAGTCGTCCCGCTGTGACGGCGCCCTTGAATGTGCGACAGCGGGGCCGAGCTTGAGCTCGGCCCCGCCGGAGTGACCGCACACCTCGGCCGCGACGGCTCCCCCTCCGCGCCGCCGCGGCCGATCCCCGTGTGGGACGAAGGTCTACTTGGGCTCGGACGTGATGTGCGTGTTGTCCGGCGTGGTCCCACCGTCGTTGACGTCGGTGATGTGGGTGTTGAGCGGCTCGACGTTCGTGCCGGCTTCGGCGTCGGTGATGTGCGTGTTGAGCGGCTGGACGGCCGTGCCGGCTTCGGCGTCGGTGATGTGTGTGTTGTCCGGCTTGACGACCGGCGCGTCCTTGCTGGTGTCGCTCATTGTGGTGGCTCCCCATGGCTGTTGCTGTCGGACTGTCGGGGGCCCGTCCGGCCACTCCCCCGAGGGTGGCCGGACGAGCCCCTCAAATCGCCCACCCTAATCTGCGAGTTCGGCGATCTCACCGGCGGTCCGCCTGCCCCCCGAAGCAGCGGATCGACAAGAAAAAGTGTGCCTGGCGGCGATAAACGAACGATGAACGTCCGTGCCATGTCTCAGGCGGCCGCTGCCGGGGTCAGCAATGCCTGCACCTCTGCGGCTTCCGGTGAGTGCAGCCTCTCGTAGATCTCGAGAGCCTCGCGCCAGCAGACCTGGGCCCGGCCGGTCTGGCCGATGCCGCTCAACGCCTTGCCGAGGACCGTGAGCACGTTGCCCCGGCGCCATTCCCCGCCGATGCCCCTCAGCATCGATAGAGCCATCTCGGCGTTGGCCGCGGCCTGTGCGGGGGAGCGGACCAGGAGATCCACTTCGGCGAGACGGAACAGGGTCATGCCCTCCCACAGCCGCTGACGGCTGGTGCGGAAGACCTGCAGTGCGTCCTTGAGGTGGGTGGAAGCAGCCGACAACTGACCGTTGCGGCTGAGGGCCATGCCGAGCGCGTAATGGCCGTTCGCGGCCTTGAGGGTGTGCCCCAGCTCCTCGTACATTCCGGTCCCCTGCCGGGCGAGGCGCACGGCGCTGTCGGCGCGGTCCGTCGCCAGATGCAGGCGTGAGAGGTTGCACAGGGCGGATGCCGTACCCGAAAGGTCGCCGCAGGCACGGAAGTCCTTGATGGCCCGCTCGAGATGCTCCTCGGCCTCCACGTAGCGGTTCTGATAGAAGGCGAAGGCGCCCAGGATGTTCGCCGCCCAACAGCAGGGCAACGGATCGCCGGCAGCCTCGGAGAGCCGGAGAGCCTGTCGCGCCTCTTCGTCGGCTTGATCGAAGTAACCGGACCAGTGCCTGGCGTTGGCCAGGACGAGAACCGCCCGCCCCTCCGCTCGGCTGTCCGACACCGCGCGTGCGGCATCACGCAGGGCCGTGGCCGCCGCCTCGTACTCCCTGGAGTTCGCTCCGGACTCGGCCAGGTCCACAGCGGCCCACAGCAGGTCGACCGCGCGCCTGAGCCGGGCGTTGTCGGACGACTGGCGCACACACGCGAGCAAGGAGACGGCCTCGGAGTAGAGCCAGTCCTGCGCAGCACGCCGGTTCTCAAAAGTCAGTCCGGCGGTCCGGGGTTTCTCCAAATGGTCCACCAGGCGGTCACCGGGCCGCTCGATCGCGTACCCCTCGGCCACCGTCGCCAGATAGAAGTCCAGCAACCGCGACATCGCCGCATCCCGCTCGCTCGGCGGCCACTCGTCGCGTTCCGCGCACGCACGCGCGTAGAGGCGGACCAGGTCGTGGTAGCGGTAGCGGCCGGGCGCGGCCGACTCGAGCAGGGACGTGTCGACGAGGGACTCCAGCAGGTCCTCGGTGTCCTCCACCGGCAGGTTCAGTACCGCCGCGGCGGCCGCCAGGGAGATGTCCGGGCCGTCCGCGAGGCCCAGGAGGCGGAAGGCGCGGGCCTGGGCCGGCTCCAGCTGGCCGTAGCCGAGCTCGAAGGTGGCCTTCACCGCCAGGTCGCCGGCCTGGAGTTCGTCGAGGCGGCGGCGTTCGTCCGCCAGCTTCGCCGCCAGTACGGAGACCGTCCAGGTGCGGCGCGCCGCCAGACGGGACGCCGCGATGCGTATGGCGAGCGGCAGGAAGCCGCATGCCGCGACCACGTCCAGCGCCGCCTCCCGCTCCGAGGCCACCCGCTCCGCGCCGACGATCTTGGTGAAGAGCGACAGCGCCTCCTCCGGGGACATCACGTCCAGGTCCACCAGATGGGCGCCTGCCAGGTCGACCATGCGGACCCGGGAGGTCACAAGGGCCGCGCAGCCCTCCATGCCGGGCAGCAGAGGGCGCACCTGGGCCGCGTCCTTCGCGTTGTCCAGCAGGACCAGGACCCGGCGGCCGTCCAGCACCGAGCGGTACAGCGCCGCCCGTTCCTCCAGCGAGTCCGGGATCGCCGACTCCGCGGTGCCCAGGGCGCGCAGGAAGGAGCCGAGGACCGTCTCGGGCTCCGCCGGCCGGGGCCCCGCGCCTTGGAGGTCCACGTACAGCTGGCCGTCGGGGAAGGCGCCGCGGGACTGGTGCGCGACGTGGACGGCGAGCGTCGTCTTGCCCACGCCGCCGATGCCGGCCAGCGCCGAGACCGCCATCACGCGGCCCTCCGCCGACGCCAGCACCTCGCCCAGCTCGGTGACGAAAGCCGCCCGGCCGGTGAAGTCGGGGACGGTAGCGGGGAGCTGGGCGGGACGGACGGGTGCGGCGGCGGGCTCCGCGGCCGGCGCCGACGGCTCCGCCAGGCCCGGGTCCGCGCGGAGGATCCGCTGCTGGAGCTCCTTGAGGCCCGCGCGGGGGTCGACCCCCAGTTCGTCGGCGAGCAGACGGCGGGTGTCCGCGTACACCGCCAGCGCTTCGGCCTGGCGGCCCGAGCGGTACAGCGCCAGCATCAGCAGCTCGCGGAGGCGTTCGCGCAGCGGGTGCGCCGCGGTCAGGGCCGTGAGCTCGGAGACCGCCTCCGCGTGGCAGCCCTGTTCCAGGTCCATGTCGAGGCGGGACTCGAGGAGCTGGAGGCGCCATTCCTCCAGGCGGGTCCGCTGGGTGTCCGCGTGCGGGCCGGGCACGCCGGCCAGCGCCTCCCCGTCCCACAGCGCCAGTGCCTCGTTGAGCACCTGCCGGGCGTGGCCCAGATCCCCGGCGTTCTTGGCCTTCTCCGCCTCCGCGGCCAGCTCCTGGGCGGCCGCGACGTCCAGGGAGCGGGCGTCGCTCAGCCGCAGCGCGTACCCGCCCGACTCGCTGACCAGCACTCCGGGGGAGAGGACCTTGCGCAGCCGTGAGGCGTAGGTCCGCACGGCCGCCAGCGCGCGCGGCGGCGGCTCTTCGCCCCACAGCGCGTCGATCAGCTCGGACGCCGTCGCGGTACGGCCCTCCCGCAGCAGCAACGCGGCCAGCAGGGCGCGCTGTTGCGGCGAGCCGGTGGCCAGCGGATCGTCTCCGTGCCAGGCGCGCACCGGTCCGAGCACGCCGAAGCGCAGCGCCGCCGATCGCTCGGGACGCCGCTGCTCAGGCACTCGCGGTACACCGTCCATCGCTGCCCCCAGGCCCCCTGCCGAACAGACCACAACAAGGAGGCCAGTTTGCCTTGTTCATGGCGGATGCGTCAGCTGTGGGAGACGGCGATCACAGGCCGCCGGGCGGTGTGTCACAAGGTCCACACATGTTCTCCCCCTGTGCGCAAGGGCGGGGGAGTGCCGAAGGGGAGTGCTCCTTAGCTGACGGTTCGTCAGATCAGCGCTACGGTGACCGGCATGGAGACCTCACAGACCAACGGCACCGACGGCACCTTTCCGCAGATCATCTCCGTCGACGACCACACCGTGGAGCCACCGGACGTGTGGCAGGACCGGCTTCCGCGCCGGTACCGGGACGTGGGCCCGCGCATCGTCCGTGCGCCCTTGAAGGAGATGACCTTCCTCGGCGGCAGGTTCGCACCCGTCATGGGTGCGCCCGGCGACGACGGACCGCTCGGCGACTGGTGGGTCTACGAAGATCTGCGTCGGCCCCTCACCCGCCTCGACACCGCCGTCGGGTACGACAGGGACGAGATCAGGCTCGAGATCATCACGTACGAGCAGATGCGGCCCGGCTCGTACGACGTCCCCCAGCGCCTGGCCGACATGGACGTCAACCACGTCCGGTCCGCCCTCTGCTTCCCGACCTTTCCCCGCTTCTGCGGACAGACCTTCACCGAGGCCAAGGACCGCGAGCTCGGCCTCCTCTGCGTCCGGGCCTACAACGACTGGATGGTGGAGGAGTGGTGCGGGCCCGAGGCGCGCGGGCGGCTCGTCCCGCTCACCCTCATCCCCCTCTGGGACGCCGAGCTGGCCGCGGCAGAGGTGCGGCGCAACGCCGGGCGCGGCGTCCGTGCCGTCGCCTTCTCCGAGATACCTCCGCACCTCGGGCTGCCGTCCGTCCACACCGACGACTGGGACCCGTTCCTCGCCGCCTGCGACGAGACCGGCACCGTCATCGCGATGCACATCGGCTCCAGCAGCAGGATGCCCTCCACGTCCGCGGACGCCCCGCCGGCCGTCGGCTCCACCATCACCTTCGCCAACTGCTGCTTCTCGATGGTCGACTGGCTGATGAGCGGCAAGTTCGAGCGCTTCCCGAACCTGAAGGTGATGTACGCGGAGGGGCAGATCGGCTGGATCCCGTACATCCTCGAGCGCGCCGACGTCGTCTGGGAGGAGAACCGCGCCTGGGGCGGGGTCGCGGACAAGGTCCACCGCCCGCCGTCCGAGCTCTTCGCCGACCACGTCTACGGCTGTTTCTTCGACGACGCCTTCGGGCTCAGGAACCTGGACGCCATCGGGGTCGGGAACGTCCTGTACGAGACCGACTACCCCCACTCCGACTCCACCTGGCCGAAGTCGCGCGAGGTCGGCGAGGCGCAGATGGGGCATCTGGACGCGGACGTCGTGGAGCGGATCGTCCGGGGCAACGCCATCGAGCTGCTGGGGCTGACCGAGGAGGGTCTGTGGCCCGAACAGGCCGGACAGGAGCGGCAGATGACCCGGAAGTGAGGGGCGCCCGCGTACGGTCCGGGGTGCGCAGGTGAACAATCGCGTCCCCCGTTGAACATTGATCGACCACGGCGGCAGCGCGGTCGGCCGGTCCTCAGCATGGGGTCACCCGCACCTCCCCGAGCCCCCTACCGGAGGACCACCGTGCTCCGTTGGCGGGCTCCGTCCCGACCGGTGGCAACGACCGCAACGCGAGCTACGGGCTCACCGACCTCACCACCTCCGACAGCCTCTGGGGCCGGCGCAACAACAGCGAGACCTACGCCAAGTGGGGCGCGTTCCGCGGCGACAACGGCGAGGACAACGCGGCGCGCGCTCCGTGGGCCTGGGACGACACCAATGACGGCAGCGACCTCCAGGCGGGCGTGATCGCGACCGATCCCGCGTACCTGGTCTCCCAGTACTTCGGCAACACCGGCGATCTCAGCCTGACCTACCTGCGCAACCCCTACCGCTCCTGAGAGCGGCCGTTGCGGGCGGCCGCACCGGCGGCTGCCCGCAACGCGGGCCCGCACGGGCCTTGCCTGACGCACCGTCAGCCATGACGATGAAGTCGGCCGTTCTTGGCTGACGGTCCGTCAGAAAGAGGTGGTGCGTCGATGCGAATGCGGCCGGACGGGGATCTGGCCTACGGGATGCAGCTCCCGATCCAGTCCCAGAGCACGATCTACGCCGAACCCTGGGAGGAGGCGGCGGGGCCGGAGGACCTCGTCGCGGTGGCCCTCGCCGCCGAGGGCGCCGGCTTCGACTACGTCGCCTGCTGCGACCACGTCGCCGTCCCGCTCCGGCTGGCCCCGGCCATGAGCACGGTCTGGTACGACCCCGTCGCCACCCTCGCCCACCTGGCCGCCGTCACCGAGCGCGTCCGGCTGCTCAGTCACGTCGCGATCGTCGGGCTGCGGCATCCCCTGGCGACCGCCAAGCAGTACGCCACCCTCGACCACCTCTCCGGCGGGCGCCTGGTCCTCGGGGTGGGGGCCGGTCATGTGGCGGAGGAGTTCGCGGCGCTGGGCGTGGACTTCCGGCGGCGGGGGGAGGTCCTCGACGAGACCGTCGACGCGCTCCGCGTGGCTCTCGGAACGGACGAGTTTCCGGAGCACCACGGCAAGGCGTACGACTTCGAGGGGCTCGGGCAGCGCCCCCGCCCGGCGCAGGAGCACGTCCCCCTCTGGGTCGGCGGCTCCTCGCCCGCCGCCGTGCGCCGGGCGGCGCTGAAGGGTGACGGCTGGCTTCCGCAGGGCGACCCGCGGGACCGGCTGCCCTCGCAGATCGCCCGTCTCACCGGGCTGCGCGCGCAGGCGGGCATGGAGGGGCCGTTCACCGTCGGTGCCATCACCGAGCCGCTGTATGTGGGCGAGCCGGGCTGGGACGTGGGGCGGCGCACGATCAGCGGCCCCGCACAGGCGGTCGCCGAGTCGCTGCGTGCGTACCGCGCGATGGGTGTGCACCAGATCCAGGTGCGGTTCCGCTGCCGGAGCCGCACGGAACTCACCGATCAGATCGCGGCGTTCGGGGCCGAGGTGACCCCCCATCTGAACTGAGGAGTGTCATGGGCAAGCTGGACGGGCGCGTCGTCATCGTCACCGGTGCGGCGCGCGGGCAGGGCGAGCAGGAAGCGCGGCTGTTCACGGCGGAGGGCGCCCGGGTCGTCCTCACGGATGTGCTCGACGACCGGGGCGAGGCGCTCGCCAAGGAGCTCGGGCAGGCGTACGTCCATCTGGACGTGGGCCGCGAGGTGGACTGGGCCGCCGCGGTGGCCGCCGCGAAGGAGACGTACGGGCGCGTCGACGGACTGGTCAACAACGCCGGGATCCTGCGGTTCAACGCGCTGGTCGACACGCCTCTCGACGAGTTCATGAACGTCGTCCAGATCAACCAGGTGGGCTGTTTCCTCGGGATCAAGACCGTGGCGCCCGAGATCGCGGCCGCCGGCGGCGGCACCATCGTCAACACCGCCTCGCACACCGCGGTCACCGGTATGGCGGCCGTGGGGACGTATGCGGCGACCAAGCACGCCGTCCTCGGTCTCACCCGGGTCGCGGCCATCGAGCTGGCGTCCCGGAAGGTCCGCGTGAACGCCGTGTGCCCGGGTGCCGTCGACACCCCGATGTCCAACCCGGCCCGGCTGGACCCGGACGCGGACGCGAAGGAGATGTCCAGGGCCCTCGACGAGCTGTACCGCAGGCTGGTGCCGCTCGGGCGGATCGGGCGGCCCGAGGAGGTGGCGCGGCTCGCCCTCTTCCTGAGCTGCGACGACTCCTCCTACATCACCGGGCAGCCGTTCGTGATCGACGGCGGCTGGCTGGCCGGAGTGTCCGTTGTCTGATTCACCATCAGCTATTGACGCTCCACTCGGGCGGTGCCACAGTCGGCGCAAAGAACTGACGGTACGTCAGATAATGACTCCTGGGGACGGTGAACCTCTTTGGAATTCGGGCTCTTTGTACAGGGATACGTGGGCAAGCGCGCCGAGACCGACCCGCTCGCCGAGCACAAGGCGCTGATGGAGGAGACCGAGTACGTCATCCAGGCGGACACGTCCGGCTTCAAGTACGCCTGGGCCTCCGAGCACCACTTCCTGGAGGAGTACTCCCACCTCTCGGCCAACGACGTCTTCCTCGGCTACCTCGCCCGCGCCACCGAGCGGATCCACCTGGGCTCCGGGATCTTCAATCCGCTCGCCCAGGTCAACCACCCGGTGAAGGTCGCCGAGAAGGTCGCCATGCTCGACCACCTCACCGGGAACCGCTTCGAGTTCGGCAGCGGACGCGGAGCCGGCTCGCACGAGATCCTCGGCTTCCTCCCCGGCATCACCGACATGAACCACACGAAGGAGATCTGGGAGGAGACCATCGCCGAGTTCCCCAAGATGTGGCTCCAGGACGAGTACGTGGGCTTCCAGGGCAAGCACTGGTCGCTGCCGCCCCGCAAGGTGCTCCCCAAGCCGTACGGGAAGTCGCACCCGGCCATGTGGTACGCCGCCGGGTCCCCGCCGTCGTACGCCATGGCGGCGAAGAAGGGCCTCGGGGTGCTCGGCTTCAGCGTGCAGAAGGTCTCCGACATGGAGTGGGTCCTCGAGCAGTACAAGACGGCCGTCGTCGACGCCGAGCCCGTCGGGGACTTCGTCAACGACAACGTGATGGTCACGACCACCGCCGTCTGCGCCCCCACCCACGAGGAGGCGATCCGCATCGCGGTGAACGGCGGACTGCACTACCTGCCGTCCCTCGTCTTCCGCTACCACGACACCTTCCCGCGCCCTGAGGGCTTCCCGGTCTGGCCCGAGACGCTCCCCGAGTACACCGAGGAGTTCATGGAACTGCTCATCGAGGAGGAGCTGCTCATCTGTGGCGACCCGGACGAAGTGCTGCGGCAGTGCAAGAGGTGGGAGCAGGCGGGAGCCGACCAGCTGAGCTTCGGGCTGCCGGTGGGGATCCCCAAGGAGGAGACACTGCAGACGATCCGGCTGATCGGTGAGCACGTCATCCCGAAGATCGACACGGACCCGGTGCACCGCACCACGCGGTTCAGGCAGAGCGTCTGACCGCGGCCGGGCCGCGGGCCGTCCGGCGACCGTGGGCGCGACACGGCCGGTCGCGCCCAGGCGGCGGCGCACGCACCGGCCCCGCCTCGCGCCCCTATCGGGACGCTCACCCACACCGGAGGTCAAGGAGGCAAGGTCCATGCTCGACCACGTCATCAAGGGCGCGACCGTCGTGGACGGGACGGGAGCGCCCGCGTACACGGCGGACGTCGGCCTGCGGGACGGCCGTATCGCCGTGATGGGCTCGGTGACCGAACAGGCCCGCACCACCGAGGACGCGTCCGGCCTCGTCCTCGCCCCCGGCTTCGTCGACCCGCACACCCACTACGACGCCCAGCTCTTCTGGGACCCGTACGCGACACCGTCCCTGAACCACGGGGTCACCACCGTCGCCGCGGGCAACTGCGGCTTCACGCTCGCCCCGCTCAACCCCGGGCGCCCCGAGGACGCCGACTACACCCGCCGGATGATGTCCAAGGTGGAGGGCATGTCCCTGGTCGCCCTCGAGGAGGGGGCGACCTGGAACTGGCACACCTTCGGGGAGTACCTGGACGCCCTCGAGGGCCGGATCGCCGTCAACGCGGGCTTCATGGTGGGGCACTGCGCGCTGCGGCGGTATGTGATGGGGCCGGACGCGGTCGGCGGGCAGCCGACCGGGGACCAGCTCGCGCGGATGCTGCGGCTCCTCCACGAGGCCATGGACGCGGGTGCCTGGGGCTTCTCCACGACGCAGTCGGCGACCCATTCCGACGGCGACGGGAAGCCGGTCGCCTCGCGGCACGCGGAACCGGCGGAGCTGCTGGCCCTGTCCAAGGCGGTGGGCGAACACGAGGGCACGCAGATCGAGGCGATCGTCGCCGGGTGCCTGGACCAGTTCAGCGACGCGGAGATCGACCTCCTCGTGGAGATGAGCGCGGCGGCGGGACGTCCGCTGAACTGGAACGTGCTCACCGTCGACGCGTCCGTGCCCGAACGCGTACCGCGCCAGCTGCTGGCGAGCGAGCGTGCCCGGAAGGCGGGCGGCCGCGTGGTGGCCCTCACCATGCCGATCCTCACCCCGATGAACATGTCGCTCGGCACGTTCTGCGCGCTCAACCTGATCCCCGGGTGGGGCCCGATCCTGGGCCTGCCCGTGCCCGAGCGGATCGGGAGACTGCGCGACCCGGACGTCCGCGCCGAGATGCTCCGGCGCGCCGGCTCCAAAGAGGCGGGCGTCTTCCGGCGCCTCGCGAACTTCGGACGGTACGTCATCGGGGACACCTACAGCCCGCGGAACGAGGGTCTGACCGGGCGGGTGGTGAACGACATCGCGGCCGAGCGCGGCCAGGACCCCTTCGAGTGCCTGGTCGAGATCTGCGCGAACGACGAGCTGCGGACGGTCCTGTGGCCCATGCCCACCGACAACGACCCCGATTCCTGGGCACTGCGGGCTCAGACCTGGCGGCACGAGGACGTCCTGCTCGGCGGCTCGGACGCGGGCGCCCATCTGGACCGCATGTGCGGTGCTCCGTACACGACCCGGTTCCTCGGGGACTGCCTGCGCGGCCGGAAGCTGGTGCCGCTGGAGCAGGCCGTGAAGATGCTGACGGACGATCCTGCCCGGTTGTTCGGGCTGCGGGAGCGCGGCCGGGTACGGGAGGGCTTCCATGCGGACCTCGTCCTGTTCGACCCGGAGCGCATCGACGCCGGTCAGGCCACCTTGGTGCACGACCTGCCGGGAGAGAGCCCGCGGCTCGACTCCAGGGCGATCGGGGTGCGGGGGGTCTGGGTCAACGGTGTCGCGGCACTACGGGACGACGTGGTGACCGGGGCCGTACCGGGCCGGGTGCTCCGCTCCGGGCGGGACAACAGGACGGTGAGCACCACGTGACCGAGCGGCAGCGGCTGTTCGTCGGCGGGGCGTGGGTCGAGCCCGACGGGGGCCACTACGAGGTCGTCGACCCGGCGACCGAAGGAATCGTCGGGTGGGCGCCGGAGGCTTCCCGGGAGCAGGTGCACGCCGCGGCCGCCGCGGCCCGTGAGGCCTTCGGACCGTGGTCGCGGAAGACTCCCGAGGAGCGGGCCGCCGTCCTCGCCCGCGCGGCGGAGGTGATGCGGCGCAACCTCGTGCCGTACGCCGACCTGGCGCAGGCGGAGAGCGGCGCCACGACCGGCACGGCGCGCGGGATGCAGGTCGGGGTGGCGGTGGCACGGTTCCGGCGGTACGCGCGGGTGGAGCCGGTGGAGCAGCCGCTGCCGCCGCAGATCAACGAGGCGGGACCGTTCGGCGGTGCCGCCGTCATGGGCGCCCTCGCCGTGCGCCAGCCGGTCGGCGTGGTCGCCTGCATCTCCTCGTACAACAACCCGTGGGCGAACCCGGCGGGCAAGGTCGCGCCCGCACTGGCGATGGGCAACACGGTGGTGGTGAAGCCGGCGCCGCAGGATCCGCTGTCGGTGTACCGCATGGCCGAGGCGCTCCAGGAGGCGGGCGCCCCGCCGGGTGTGGTGAACGTGGTGAGCGGTTCGCGCCCGGAGGTCGGTGAGGCGGCCGTGGACTGCCCGGACGTCGACATGGTCAGCTTCACCGGTTCGACGGCCGTCGGGCAGCGCATCGCCGAGGTGTGCGGCCGGTCCATGAAACGGCAGCTGATGGAGCTGGGCGGCAAGGGCGCGGCGCTGGTCTTCGACGACGCCGACCTCGAGTCCGCGGTGGCCGGAATCGGCACCACGTTCTCCTTCTACAGCGGGCAGATCTGCACGGCCCCGACGCGGGTGATCGCACAGCGGGACGTGTACGACCGTCTGGTGTCCCGACTGGCCGGCTACGCGGGTCATCTGACGGTCGGTGATCCGCGTGAGCGGGGCACGGTGGTGGGCCCGGTGATCTCGGCGGCGCACCGCGACCGTGTGGAGTCGTACGTGGAACTCGGCCGCAAGGAGGGCGCGCGGCTGGTCGCCGGGGGCCGACGGTCGCCCCTGGAGCGCGGCTTCTATGTCGCCCCGGCCCTCCTCGCGGACTGCACGCCCGACATGCGGGTGGTCAGGGAGGAGATCTTCGGGCCGGTGGTCGTGGTCCTCCCCTTCGACGAGGAGGAGGAAGGCATCGCCCTGGCCAACGACACCGACTACGGCCTGATCGACTACGTCTGGTCCGGGGACGTGGCCCGTGCCTTCCGCGTGGCCCGCCGGCTGCGGGCGGGCGGTGTCGGTGTGAACACCGTCGGCCGGAACATGGAGGCCCCGTTCGGCGGGTTCAAGAAGAGCGGGGTCGGCCGGGACGTCGGCTCGTACGCCCTGCACGCGTACAGCGAGGTGCAGGCGATCGTGTGGCCCGGGTGAGGTGAGGGGCGGCAGCCCGGGTGACCTCAGTCGTCCAGGTCGACCCTCACCGTGAGCAGTCCGGTCCCCAGCGCCCGTACCGCCGCGCTGTTGAGGCGGGGCAGCGTCTTGAGGCGGGTACGGGGGTCGTCGTCCGCGAGGACATGGGCCGTGCCCGTGTGCCAGCGGCCGCCGATGCGCACCCGCACCCGGGGATCGGCCCGGATGTTGCGGATGTACTGGGACCTCTCGCCGTGCTCGGAGACCAGCCAGAAGGAGTCGCCGATGCGGCGCCCGCCCAGGGGGGTCCGGCGCGGCAGGCCCGAGGTGCGGCCCGTGGTCTCCAGCAGTGTCTGGACCGGTATGCGGCGCTGCACCGGGTTGACGACGTGGCGCTGGAGCGCCGTGATCGCGCGGTACTTGAGGTCGGCGAAGCGCGGCATGGTCTCGTGTTCCCCCTGACGGCGTGAAGAACGAGCACTCACGCGCAGTCTCGCAGACCGGCCATCGAGGGCGCTTGAAATCGGCCACGCGCCCCGTGGGCCTACGACCGGCCCAGGAAGATCGGGTTCGTGAACGCGGCCAGCACCCCCGGCACCGGCCCCACCGCGGCCTCGTGCCGCAGCTCCGCCCGTACGTACGCCGCGTACTGCGGGGTCGTGTGCCATTCGACGGTGCCCGACCCGGTCACCGGCAGCGGATCGCTCATGAACAGCACGCCCTGGTCGGTGACGAAGCGGACGGCGCAGCGAGGGGCGCCCTGTGCCTCCACGCGGACCGTGACCGGGGTGTCCTGGTCCACCCGCAACCGCTCGCCGACGCCCGCGTGTTCACCGTGGCTGCCGGACGCCGTGAACGTCAGCGACACGTTCTTCGACTCCGCGACGTACGAGCGGCCCGCGCGGATGCCTTCCTGGATGGCCTGCCGGGTCAGGTCGTCGGCGAGGACCACCGTCTGCGGGGTGCCGATCGCGTCGGGCTCACGGTGGGCGTCGCTGTTGCCCATCGCCGGCAGCCACCGGCCGTGCCCCTCCCGGACCGCCACCACCAGCGTGTTGTCCCACTCCGCGAGCGTCGCCTCGTCGTCCGGCGTGTAGGGGCCGTTCCACACCTCGAGCGCGTCCGCCTCGCCGAAGCCGAACTTCCAGCCGCAGCCGATGCAGGTGGCGTGCGGATGGGCCGGGACGACCAGGCCGCCCGCCCGGCGGATCTGCTGGGCGAACCGGGCCCAGCGGTTGTCGCGCGCCCGGTAGCGCCAGTCGATGAAGGTGCCCGGGTCGGTGCCCAGGGCCAGCACGTGCCCGTTCCGCGTGGTCACCTCCTCGCCCGTCAGGATGAGCAGGTCGTCACCCGCCTGGTCGGCCCAGTGGGCCTGCGAGGAGTGGGTGTTGTGCTCCGAGGTGTTGATGAAGTCGAGGCCGGCGGCCCGGGCCAGAGCCGCGATCTCCGCGGGCGTGCGGCGGCCGTCGGAGTACCAGGAGTGCATGTGGCAGTCGCCGCGGTACCAGGCGCGGCCCCGCCCCTTGGCACGGGACGGCGGGTACACGGGCGCCGGCGTGGGGCCCTGCGCGCCGTAGGTGAGGGTGATCGTGATCTCGTACGCGAGACCCTGCGGGGCCACCGTGTAGGGGCCCAGTGCGATGTGCCAGGTGCCGGGGCGGACCGGGCCGGGGATATAGCCGGGAGTGGCGTCGTCCGCACGGATGAAGAACTCGGTGCGCGCGCCGCCGGACCAGCCGCGGAAGCCCTTGCCGCCCAGTTCGGTGCCGCGCTCGTCGAAGATGCCGATGTCGAGGGCGTTGCCCTGGGCGCCGGCCGGCACGGACGGCCTGTCGTAGGTGTAGGCGACCTTGATCTCGCGGACGTCCCCGGGCACGTCGACGGGGAGGTAGACGAAGTCGGGCGAGCCGGTGGGCAGCGTGCCGCGCACCGTCCTCGTCTCCTGGTTGTCGGCCGCCTCGGCGGCGGGACCTCTGGAGAAGCTCACGGTTCCCAACGTAAGCGCGGCGGCCGCGCCCGTCACGAACAGCGCGCGTCTGCCGAGGCCGTGGTCGTCGTCGCACATGCTGCTGCTCCCAACATGTCGGATGACAGGGGTGGTGCAGTGGTGGTGCCTCCCACTCTGGGGTCGCCCCGTGAACTCCGCCGCACGGGAAGTCGATCGGCAGCCGCGTGTCGGCGTAACGGGCGGTGGCCGCGGCCCCTGGTGACCTACGACCTGCCCCGACCGGCACAGGAACGCCCTGTATGACCTGATCACCGCAAACGTATGCTCGGAGGATGACGACTTCCGCGTCCTCCGGAACCGGTCCCACCGAGAACTCACTGCGCCGCGCCCTGAAACGTGCCCGTGACGGTGTCGCGCTGGACGTCACCGAGGCCGCGGTGCTGCTCCAGGCCCGTGGCGCGGACCTGGACGACCTGGCCGCCTCGGCCGCCCGGGTGCGCGACGCCGGGCTCCGGGCCGCGGGCCGGCCCGGAGTCATCACGTACTCGAAGAGCGTCTTCATCCCGCTGACCCGGCTGTGCCGGGACAAGTGCCACTACTGCACCTTCGTCACGGTGCCCGGCAAGCTGCGCCGGGCGGGGCACGGGATGTTCATGTCTCCGGACGAAGTCCTCGACATCGCCCGCAAGGGGGCGGCGCTGGGCTGCAAGGAGGCGCTGATCACCCTCGGGGACAAGCCGGAGGACCGCTGGCCCGAGGCGCGCGAATGGCTCGACGCGCACGGGTACGACGACACGATCGCCTATGTGCGGGCCGTCTCCATCCGGATCCTGGAGGAGACGGGCCTGCTGCCGCACCTCAACCCCGGGGTGATGTCGTGGACGGACTTCCAGCGCCTCAAGCCGGTCGCGCCGTCCATGGGGATGATGCTGGAGACCACGGCGACCCGGCTGTGGTCCGAGCCGGGCGGCCCGCACCACGGCTCCCCGGACAAGGAGCCGGCGGTCCGCCTGCGGGTCCTGGAGGACGCCGGGCGTTCGTCGGTGCCCTTCACCTCGGGCATCCTGATCGGGATCGGCGAGACGTACGAGGAGCGGGCCGAGTCCCTGTTCGCGCTGCGCAAGGTGGCGCGGGCGTATCACGGCATCCAGGAACTGATCATCCAGAACTTCCGGGCCAAGCCGGACACGGCGATGCGGGGCATGCCGGACGCGGAACTGGACGAGCTGGTCGCCACGGTGGCCGTCGCCCGGCACATCATGGGCCCGGCCGCCTGTCTGCAGGCCCCGCCGAACCTGGTCGACGGCGAGTACGAGCGGCTGATCGGGGCCGGCATCGACGACTGGGGCGGGGTGTCCCCGCTGACCATCGACCATGTCAATCCGGAGCGGCCCTGGCCGCAGATCGAACGACTGGCCGAGCGGTCCCGCGCTGCCGGGTTCGAACTGCGTGAACGGCTCTGTGTGTACCCGGAGTTCGTGCAGCGCGGAGAGCCGTGGCTGGATCCGCGGCTGCTGCCGCACGTCCGGGCGCTGGCCGATCCGGAGACGGGGCTGGCGCGCGCGGACGCGGTGGTCGAAGGGCATCCCTGGCAGGAGCCCGAGGAGGTGTTCCAGGCATCCGGCCGCACGGACCTGCACCACACCATCGACACCGAGGGGCGGACCGGCGACCGCCGCGACGACTTCGACGAGGTGTACGGCGACTGGGCGGCGCTGCGTGAGGCGGCGGCTCCCGGAATGGCACCGGAGCGCATCGACACCGACGTACGGTCGGCGCTGCGCACGGCCGCCGACGACCCGGCGAAGCTGACCGACGCCGAGGCCCTCGCGCTGCTGCACGCGGACGGCCCCGCGCTGGACGCGCTGTGCCGGGTGGCCGACGACGTCCGGCGCACGATGGTCGGCGACGACGTGACCTACATCGTGACCCGCAACATCAACTTCACGAACGTCTGCTACACCGGCTGCCGCTTCTGCGCGTTCGCGCAGCGCCGCACGGACGCCGACGCCTACACCCTCTCCCTCACGCAGGTCGCCGACCGCGCCGAGCAGGCGTGGGAGGTGGGCGCCGTGGAGGTCTGCATGCAGGGCGGCATCCACCCCGACCTGCCCGGCACCGCCTACTTCGACATCGCGAAGGCGGTCAAGGAACGCGTCCCCGGCATGCACGTGCACGCCTTCTCCCCCATGGAAGTGGTCAACGGCGCCACCCGCACCGGGATGTCGATCCGGGAGTGGCTGACGGCGGCGAAGGAGGCGGGCCTCGACACGATCCCCGGCACGGCGGCGGAGATCCTGGACGACGAGGTCCGCTGGGTCCTGACCAAGGGCAAGCTGCCGGCCGCCACCTGGGTCGAGGTGGTGACCACCGCGCACGAACTGGGTATCCGCTCCTCCTCGACGATGATGTACGGCCATGTCGACCAGCCGCGCCACTGGCTGGGCCACCTGCGCACCCTCGCCCGTATCCAGCAGGAGACCGGCGGGTTCACCGAGTTCGTCACCCTGCCCTTCATCCACACCAACGCCCCCGTCTACCTGGCGGGCATCGCCCGCCCCGGCCCGACGATGCGCGACAACCGCGCCGTCACGGCCATGGCGCGCCTCCTGCTGCACCCCCACATCCCCAACATCCAGACCAGCTGGGTCAAGCTCGGCACCGACGGCGCCGCGGAGATGCTCCGCTCGGGCGCCAACGACCTCGGCGGCACTCTCATGGAAGAGACCATCTCCCGTATGGCCGGCTCCCGTTACGGCTCCTACAAGTCCGTCAAGGACCTCGTTTCGGTGGCGGAGACCGCGGGCCGCCCGGCGAAACCACGCACGACGCTGTACGGCGAGGTCCCGGAGGAACGGCAGCGGGCGGCTGCGGCATCGGACGGCCACCTGCCCGAACTGCTCCCTGTGCTGGGCGACTGAGAAGCGGCGCTATGCGGCATCTGCCGGGGCCGCTCCCGGCAGATGCGTCACCAGGAGGACCACCCCACAGAGGACGACCACGCGGGTGGCCGCGTCCAGTCCGTTCCACGTCTTGGACTGCCACATCGCGAACCATTCGCCGCCTATCGCGATGAATCCGGCGCCGAACAGCAGCAGGAGCATCAGCATGCCGACGGTGGACAGCTGCCGGGCGCGGGGGTGGCGGCGGGCCCAGAGAAAGGACGCGGCGATCAGGAGCAGGGCCGCGAGCGACTCCCAGACGATGATCGCGACGTACGCGGCGTCCTCCCATGCGTGCGAGGTGACGGCGCGCCACATCAGGTCGTCGTCCTTGAAGGTCGTGTCCATCGCGAGGACATGGCGGACGAACTGCTGGTTGGTGCCGAAGTCGGTGATGTTCCCGAATGCGACGAGCGCCGTGTAGAGGGCGACGGTGGCGGTGAGGAGGGTGGCAGCCAGAGGGAGCGCGGAGGGGATCTGGGATCGCGTGGTGGCCATGATCCCACTATGGAGAGGGCGTCCGGTCGCTTACAGATGGTTTTCGGCTGGTCGATCAGGCCCGGGAATGTGGCGCGCCTGACCCTTCGGTGTCCTGAATCGACCGTTCCCATTCGATTACAGTGCTGGACTGTCGGACGTGCGGACGGTGCCGAGAGGAGGCCTGGGTGGGTGCGACAGCCGGTGCCGTCTGGGGCCGCACCGAGCAGCAGGACTTTCGCAGCCGCGTACGCGGGACGGTCCTCGGCGTGGCCGTCGGCGACGCCCTCGGAGCCCTGCTCGAAGGGCTCTCCCTGGAGCAGATCCGTGAGGCGCACGGCCACGAGGGACTGGTCGACCTCGAGTCCGGGTACGGCCGGCCCGGCGCGATCACGCATCTCACCCAGCTCACCCTGTTCTCGGTGGACGGACTCATTCGCGCCCAGGTCCGCCGCGACACCGGCGCCTGGCATCCGCCGACGGATCTGCACCGCGCGTATCTGCGCTGGGCGGCGACCCAGCGGGACTGGGGACCCGACGAGCGCCGCAAGGACGACGGCTGGCTGGCCCGCGAGGAGTGGCTGTACGCCCGCCGCTCCCCGGACCGGGCCTGTCTGCTCGGCTTCGGCGACGAGTCCATGGGAACCCTGGAGGCCCCGAAGAACCCCGGCGAGCCGGGGCCGGAGGCGGCCGCACGTTCGGCGCCGTTCGGGCTGCTCGTCGGCTGGGAGCCGCAGTTGGTGATGCAACTCGCGGCCGAGTGCGCCACACAGACGCACGGGCACCCCACGGCCTACCTCGCGGCGGGCGCGTACGCCGTGATCGTGCACGCCCTGGCCCGCGGCGAGACCCTGGACGCGGCCGTGCAGCGAACCCTCGGACTGCTCGCCCCACGGCCCGGGCAGCAGCCGGTCGCCGACGCGTTGCAGCACGCGCTGGGGGCGGTGCGGCAGGGTATGCCCACCCCCGCGCGGATCGAGGAGCTCGCCGGGAGCGGTACGGCCGAGGGGGCACTGGCCGTCGCCGTGTACTGCGCGCTGGTGGGGGAGGACGTCCGGCACGCACTGCGCCTCGCGGTGAATCACGGCGGGCCGTCGGCGGCGACAGGGGCGCTGACGGGCGGACTGCTCGGTGCCCTGTACGGCGAGACGGCCCTCCCGCCGGCCTGGCTGGCCGAGCTGGAGGGCCGTCCCACGATGCTCGTGCTGGCGGACGACTTCGCCATGGAGATGACGCAGGGAGCCGCGCTCCACGGCCCGACGGGGTCCTCGCCGGGGTGGCTCGCGCGGTATCCCCGGGCGTAGGCACCGCCCGGGGCCGCGCCCCCGCCCTAGACGCCCGAAGGGGTCGTCGTCGTGCCCTGGGCCGGCACCGCCGCCGTCGCGCCGTCGTCGTCGGTGTTCAGCTGGTCGATGACCGCGTCCCGTTCCGGGGTGTCCTCCGGCCGCACCAGGCCGATCACGATGTACAGAACCAGCGAGATCACCATCGGCAGCGCCACCTGGTACTCCAGCTTCACATCCGTGCGCTGGGAGAAGTCCAGGTGGTAGTTGACGAAGAAGAACGCCAGCAGACCGGCCGCCCAGCTGATGAGCGCGGCCGAGGGGCCGGACTTACGGAACGGCCGCAGCAGGCCCAGGATGAACGGGATCGCGATCGGGCCCATCAGGCCGGCCACCCACTTGATGACCACCGTGATGATGTCCTTGAACGTGGGCGAGTTGACCTGCGTCGCCACCGCCATGGACAGACCGAGGAAGGCCACCGTGGTGATCCGGCCCGCGATCAGGCCCGTCCGGGTGTTCCACGCCCGCGCCGCCTTCGAGATCACCGGCACCACGTCCCGGGTGAACACCGCCGCGATCGCGTTGGCGTCCGAGGAGCACATGGCCATGGTGTGGGAGAAGAAGCCCACGACCACCAGACCCAGCAGGCCGTGCGGCAGCAACTGCTCGCTCATCAGGCCGTAGGCGTCCGAGCCGTCCGGCTTCTCGGCCGTGACCAGCAGCGGCGCGAGCCACATCGGGATGAAGAGGATGACCGGCCAGACGAACCACAGGCCCGCGGACAGCAGAGCCGAGCGCGTCGCCTGCTTCGCGCTGCCCGTCGCCATGTAGCGCTGGGCCTGGTTCCACATGCCGCCGTTGTACTCGAACAGCTTGATGAAGAGATAGGAGATGAAGAAGACGGTCAGGTAGGGGCCCGCGAAACCGTGGCCGTGGCCGGCGAGCTTCGGCGAGTCCAGCGCCTTCGACAGGCCGCCCTGGTCGGAGATCTTGTTCAGCGCGATGATCAGCATGGTGAGACCGGCCAGCAACTGGATGACGAACTGCCCCAGTTCGGTCAGTGCGTCCGCCCACAGGCCGCCGATCGTGCAGTACACCGCGGTGATGGCGCCGGTGATGATGATGCCCTGGGTGAGCGAGACCCCGGTGAAGACACTGAGCAGGGTCGCGATCGCCGCCCACTTGGCGCCCACGTCCACGATCTTCAGCAGGATGCCGGACCAGGCCAGCGCCTGCTGGGTGGGCACGTTGTAGCGGTTCTTCAGGTACTCCAGCGGCGAGGTCATGTGCAGCCGCGAGCGCAGCCGGTTCAGGCGCGGCGCGAACAGCTTGGCGCCGATCAGGACGCCGATGGCGATGGGCAGCGCCCAGGTGACGTAGGACGTGATGCCGTAGGTGTAGGCGATACCGGCGTATCCGGTGAACATCACCGCGCTGTAGCCCGACATGTGGTGCGAGATGCCGGACAGCCACCACGGCATCTTGCCGCCGGCGGTGAAGAAGTCGCTGACGTCGTCGACGCGCTTGTGGGACCAGACACCGATCGCGGTCATCACTCCGAAGTACGCGATCAGGACGGCCCAGTCGAGACCGTTCATGTGCCCCCTCCAGGGGTCCGCCTTGTGAACTTGCAGGTACCGGACGGCACTTCGCCAGTACGCGCACTCGGGCGGCGCCCCCGTGCGGGAGCGGGGGACTTCGGGGATTGAACCGCCGGTCAGGCGGGCGGTCAAGACCCTGGGCGGTCATAGATATGAACACAGATCAGAACGCAGAACGATTTTACCTTCTCTTGACCTGTGGGGCGGTTGTCGTGCACGTGACGAGGAACACACCATGAGCGGGCACTTCGCCAGTGGGAGACATCCGATGAATCGGGCTCCGGGATGCGGGTCCCGGGTGGTCCGGAAGGGAGTCGCGGCACGAGCAGGGAGACCCGTTCCGTCCGGTCGTCCGAGGAGTCGGCCGGACTACCGCATGAGTTCGCCGGCGTTCACGAGCAGGGACTGGCCCGTGATCGCCCGCGCTCGGTCCGAGGCCAGGAAGACCGCGGCGTTCGCCACGTCTCCGTCCGTGGCCAGCTCGGGCAACGCCATCCGCTCCGTCAGGCGCCCCTTCACCTCCGCCTCCGGAACGCCCTCGGTATGGGCGGTGAACCGCACGTACGCCTCGACGGGCGGGCCCCACATCCAGCCGGGCAGGACCGTGTTGACCCGGATCCGGTGCGGGCCGAGCTCCCGGGCCAGCGAGTACATCGCGCTGGTCAGTGCGCCCTTCGAAGCCGCGTAGGCCGCCTGCTGCACCTGGGAGGGCGCCGCGACGGACGACTGGGTGCCGATGAGGACCACCGAGCCGCCGCACCTCCTGAGGCCCGGCAGGCACGCCCGTGTCATGCGCAGGGTGCCGAGCAGATTCACGTCGATGACCGCGTGCCAGGTGGCGAAGTCGGCGTCCTGAAGGCCGCCGAAGTAGCTGTCCCAGGCGGCGACGTGGACTACCGCGTCGATCCGCCCGAACCGCTCCAGCGCCAGCGCGGCGAGCGCCTCGCACTGCGCCTCGTCGGTGATGTCCGTCGTCCGGTACGCGGTGTTCACGCCGTCCGGGTCGAGTCCGGCCGCTGTCTTGGCGAGATGCTCCTCCGTGCGCGCCCCGAGCACCGCGTTCCCGCCGTCCCGCACCACGGCCGCCGCGACCTGGTGGCCGAGTCCGGCACCGACCCCCGACACGACGACGGTCCTGCCCTGAAGCAGCGGCATCGCAGGCCTCCCGGACTCTGGCGGATTTTCTGACGGGGCGTCAGAGTATGGGCGGACGGCGGAGGAAGGAAGGGGAGCGGTATGAGTGAGGAGACGCGCAGCGAGACCTACGCCGAACTGGCGGCCCTGGGGCCCTATGACGCCCGCGCGGGCCATGCCCTGATCACGATGGTGGAACCGCACCCGGGGCACGAGTACGCGTACAACCGCTGGTACGAGGACGACCACTACTACGCCGGCGCGATGGCCATGCCGTGGATGTTCGCGGGCCGCCGCTGGGTCGCCACCCGGGAGCTGCAACTCCTGCGCTATCCGGAGAAGTCGGCGGTGGCGCAGCCGGTGACGGCGGGCTGCTACCTCTCGACGTACTGGGTCACGGACGGCCGCTACGACGACCACATGCGCTGGACGGTGGCCATCAACAAGCGTCTGAACCGCGACGCCCGTGTCTACCGGGACCGCACCCATGTCTTCACGGCGTTCCAGGACCACGAGGCCACCGTGTACCGGGACGGCGCGGCCGGCCCGCGCGACTTCCACGCGCTGGACCACCCCTATGCGGGCCTGGTCCTGGAGGTCGTCGACGCGGACGGACCCGGGGAGCGTGCCGCGCTGCTGGAGTGGCTGCGCACCCGCCACCTCCCGCGCCGCCTCGGGGGATCCCCCGCAGCCATGGTCACGCTCTTCCGTCCGACCCCGTTGCCGGGCGACCGCATGACGTATGTGAAGCAGGTGGAGGGGGTGGACACGCGCCTGACCCTGCTGTGGTTCCTGGAGGCGGACCCGAGGGAGTGCTGGGAGAGCCACTTCACCGGTCTGGACGCGGCGATGGCGGAAGGCGGTCTGGGCAAGGTCGAGTTGGTCGCGCCGTTCGTTCCCACGGTGCCGGGAACGGACCGGTACGTGGACGAACTCCGCTGAACCACTCGTGCGCCTGCGGCGAGTGGGCGGAAGGGCGCGTCGGTTCCGAGAGGACGAGCGCGCGCCGGCCCTGACGAAGAGGGCTGGGCACGGTCCGCCTCTCGAAACCGACTCACACGTCCCGGGGTGAGCCGCGCCCTTGCGGAGCAAGAGCGAGCCCCCTCGGCCGGGACGGCGGGCCAGTCGAGAGGGCTGTCGGTGATATCGAGGGGTTGTTGTTTCGGGCGGTGCTACTTGATCGACGCCACGAAGGTGTTCCAGGCGTCGGCGGGGAATGCCAGGACGGGTCCGTCGGGAGTCTTGGAGTCGCGTACGGAGAGGGCCGCCACGGTGGGCGATTTGACCTCCACGCACGCGCCGTTGCCCGCCGAGTACGACGACTTGGTCCACGTTTCCGTGGCCCCCTGAAGTACTGCCATGTTCACTCCGGTAGCGAGTTGCTGAGTTGCTGTTCGTCGCGTCACGGGTTCCCAATCGGTGGCCGTGATGCGATTCACGCCAACTTGTTTGACTGGTGGCGTGATCGAAGCTACTCGTCAACATCCCTGTCCGGAGCAGTCGTTCACTCGACCGGATGGCATATTCCAGGCGTGCCTTCCGCCTGAAGGTTGCACTGGTGTAAGATCCGCCGCCCTGGTCCGAGAGGCGCTCAGCGAGCGTACTCCTTGGCCCTGTCCGCGATGAACTGACGGGACTGTTCCACGTTGAGGGCCTGCGCCCGCAGGTGCTCGTACATGACGGCGTACTTCTGCACGTCGTGGGCCTTTTCCAGGTACAGGTCGCTGGTGACGCCCTCGAGGTACACGACGCTCGAGTCGGCCGCGTCGGCGAACTCGAGGATCGCGTACTGGCCGTTGAGCCCGGGATGAGCCCCCACCCCGAACGGCAGCACCTGCACGGTGACGTGCGGGAGCTGGGACATCTCCGCGAGATGCTCCAACTGCTCGCGCATCACGTTGTTGCTGCCCACGACACGGCGCAGCGCGGCCTCGTCCAGAACCACCCACAGGCGGAGCGGGGTGTTCTCGGCGGCGATACGTTCCTGTCGGCGCATCCGCACCTGGACGCGCTTGTCGATGTCGGCCGCCGACGTCTCCGGCAGCGCCCCCTGGATGAGCGCCTCCGCGTAGGAGCGGGTCTGCAACAGGCCGGTGATGATCTGGGGTTCGTAGACCCGCAGCGACTCCGCGTCGGTCTCCAGGCCGATGTAGACGCTGTACGGGATGTCACCGAACGCGTGCCACCAGCCCTGCTGGCGGGAGTCCCGCGCCATCTCCATCAGCGACTCGACGACACGCTGGTCCTCGACGTCGTAGACCCCGCACAGGTCGCGGACGTCGCGCTGGCTGATGCTGCGGCGGCCGTTCTCCAGGCGGCTGATCTTCGACTGCGAGACGAGCAGCCGTTCCGCCACCTCTTCGGCAGTCATGCCCTTGACTTCACGGAGCCGGCGCAGTTCCTGGCCCAGCCGGCGCCGCCGGACGGTGGGATTGACATTCGACGCCACGGACGCGCACCTCCGGCTGCATGCCTCTACTTTGCGTATCTGCTGCTGAGCAGATTGCCACCAAGGTGCTTTCTACCGCTGGGAAACCCTGGATATGCGGCGTCCGCGCACAACTTGGCAGGTCCTTGGCCGACGGCCGGACCTGGGCACCACGGATGGGCCACGACCACGCGCCGGCGTACGGAGCGCCGTGCCGGCCGTTCTCGTACGGCCTTCGCATGCGGCCGCGCGGGGCGGCGGGACCGTGTCGTCGTCCGGACGTACGGTCTCATCGCCCCGCGCGGGCCGGCGGCTCCCGGACCGGGCCGGTGCTGCTCGTGTGCCGGGTGGTGCGGTACCTGCTGTACCGATCCTGCTGGTTCAGCCGGTGGTGGTTGCGCCGTGATCCTGCCGGGTCGTGGGACCGCGGCTCAGTGGGCCACGACGCGCGCCATGGATCCGTGGCTCGGCTGCATCGGAACACCACGAGCGGGTTCCGGTGCGGGCCTCGCGGCGGTGGCCGGGCGGGCGGCCGTGGCCGGCCCTCGGCGCGGCTGCGCGACCGCTCCGTTCTGGACGTCCATCACGGCGTGCGCCACGAGGCCGCCCATGGGGTCGTGCCGGATCAGGTCCCGCAGCCGGGAACGGGACGAGCGTCCCTCGTTGCCCGGATACAGGTGCTTGCCGAGACCGACCGCATGGGCCAGTGCGGCGAGCGCCGCGGTCCGCGGGTCCGGCGGTACGCCGGTGCGGATCGCGGAATCCAGCCGAGCCCTGATCTCCCGGCTGATGGCGGTCTCCGTCGCCTGGTACCGGGTCGTCGGCAGCACCCCGCACATCTGGCCTGGCACGGCCTGGACCATGCCGCACCGCTCCAGATGCGAGAGATAGATCTGGCGCAGCCCTAGACGTGGCCCGCCGATCCAATGGACGGCCCGCACCGGAGCGCCGCGCCTTCGCAGCAACTCCAACGCACAGTCCAAAGTTGGATCTCCAGTCGGCCGTGGCACCACCACGGCGATACGATCCCCGTCTGGGGCTATCCGTCCGGCCAGCGCCAGCTCCACTAGCTGTGCTCCGGCCAGACCGAGGTCGAGCGACTGCGGCTGTGCAGTGGTACCCGTCGTCGGGTCCAGTGCCAGCAGCAGAAGCTCCTCCGGAATTGTTCTGCGGCTCCTGCCCATCCATGCCTCCCCGCGTGGATGAATGACAGGGTGACCCCTCTCACATTGGTCTGTCGAGGGTGCGTGACCGGAATGTAGTGGAACCGGTAGGTATGTCGTTCTCGTCTACCGCAGGGGTCAACCCCTCACACAGGACACTGGTACATGGTTCGGACAGCTGTGTCCGGGCGGCGATTCACGGTTCGGCGAGACGCGCGGGTGCGTGCGTGGCACAAGGAGGAGGCATCGGTGGCGGGCGAGTCCCCCGACAGGTCGAAGCAGCACGAGTCGTCGGCAGAACCGACGTCGGGGAGCGGGACCGCGGTTCCGGCGTCCGCCAAAGCCGGGGGAGACCCCCGGCTGGCGCTCGCCGGCGAGGCGGTGCGGGTCGACCAGGCGACAGCGGTGTTCTCCTTGCCGCGCGGCTCCGCCCGGACGGCCGTGGACGAGGCCGACCCGGCGTTTGAGGGCGACGGGGCCGACAAGGGCTCCGCCGGGCCGGGCGCGAAGGACGCGGGCCCTGCGAAGGGCACGGCCGACGGGGGCCGTGAGCGAGCTTCGCTGGCCTCCTGGGTGCGGACCGCGGACGAGGACGAGGCCGGGTCCGAGGACACGGCCGACGATGCCCGTGAGGTGTCGGACCCCGGCGCCAAGTCGGAGGCCGCCGAGGGCGGTTCCGGCGGCGCAGGGGAGACCTCCACCGCGAAGGCAGGGCCTGAGCCGGCCGAGGAGACCGGGAACGCGTCGTCCCCGAAGGCCGCGCGCAAGCCCGAGGTGGCCGCCGAGGGCGCGGACGCCGGGGACCGGGACACTGCCGGGTCCGGGTCCGGGGGCGAGGACGCCGAGGACCGGGACACTGCCGGGTCCGGGTCCGGGTCCGGGGGCGAGGACGTGGAGGGCGAGGCCGGGACGAAGTCCGGTGGCGCCTCCGGCACCGAGGAGAGTGCCGAGCGGGGCGACGAGGACGCTGAGGACGCCGAGGACGCGGTCTGGGACGAGGACTCCGGGTCCGGGGGCGAGGACGTGGAGGGCGAGGCCGGGACGAAGTCCGGCGACGCCTCCGGCACCGAGGAGACCGCCGAGCCGGGCGACGAGGACGCTGAGGACGCCGAGGACGCGGCCGGGGACGAGCACGCGGCCGGGGCTGAGGACGCCGACGACGAGGCCGAGGACGCGGCGACCCCTGACGCCGGTACCGCCTCCGGCGGTTCCGCCGCGGCCGTCGCCGGGTCTGCCGTGTCCGAGACCGAGGACGAGGAAGCCCCCGAGGCGGAGTCCGAGGACGAGGACCCGGACGCCGCCGGGACCGAGGGCGATGGCGGCTCCGCGGCCGAGACCGGCTCCAAGTCCGGGGCCGGGGAGGGTTCGACCGCCGACGCTCCCTTCGTGGACCAGCCCACCGCGATCTTCAAGATGCAGCGGCCCGCCGTGGACCAGCCGACGACCATGCTGAAGCTGGGTGGCGCCAAGCCGGCCGACAGGGACGCGGGTGAGGCTCAGAGCGAGGCTTCGGGCAAGGGCGAGGCGGCTGCCGCGAAGCCGGCGGTGGATCAGCCGACGACCATGCTCAAGTCGGGCGGTGCCGAGCCGGCCGACAAGCCCTCGGACAAGCCCACAGATGAGGCGGAGGACGAGGCGGCCGCCGGGAAGCCGGCCGTGGATCAGCCCACGACCATGCTCAAACTGGGTGGCGCCAAGCCCTCCGCCAAGCCCGCGGGCAAGACCGACAAGCCCGCTTCCGCCGAGGATCAGGCCGAGCCCGCCGACTCCGAGCGCACCAGCAAGTTCGTCGCGCTGAAGCCGCTGGACGAGCCGGGGCCGGCGAAGCCGAAGCCCGCCCTCAGCCCCGCCGAGGCGACCACCGCGCTGCCCCGGGTCGGCCCCGAGCGCACCGCCCAGCAACCTCTGCCCCCCAAGCCGCCGCTGGACCTGCTCGCCGAGCTGACCAACACCCCGCCGCCGCCGGAGACCCCGGTGCGCACCGTCCTGCGGCGGATCAAGATCTGGACGCCGCTCGCCGTCCTGTTGCTGATCATCTTTGCGATCGTGCAGGCGGTACGCCCGCTGCCCGCGGGCTCCCTCGCGCTGACCGCCGACGAGACGTACACCTTCGGCGGTGGCAAGCTCGACCTGCCCTGGCCGGGGCAGGGCCAGTCGGCGATCGAGGTCCAGGGTGTCGGCGTGATCGGCACCGAGGGCAGCCAGAGCCCGAAGCCCATCGCGAGCGTCGCCAAGATCATGACGGCCTATGTGACGCTTCAGGAGCACCCGCTCAAGGGGAACGAGGACGGCCCGACGATCACCGCGGACCAGCAGGCCGAGGACGAGTCCAAGAACGAGGACGAGTCGACGGCGGCCATGAAGAAGGGCCAGAAGTTCAGCGAGCGGCAGATGCTCCAGATGCTGATGATCCCGTCCGGGAACAACGCCGCGCGTCTGCTGGCCCGCTGGGACTCCGACAACAAGACCTTCGTCGGCAAGATGAACGCCGCCGCCAAGAAGCTCGGCATGACGAAGAGCACGTACACGGACCCGAGCGGTCTGGACAAGACGACCGTGAGCACCGCGGTCGACCAGATCAAGCTGGCCAAGGCGGTCATGCAGAACGAGGTGTTCCGCGGTGTCGTCGGGATGGCCAAGGCGGAGATCCCGGGCCTGGACCAGCCGATCTACAACACCAACGACCTGCTGGTGACGCAGGTGGGAGTGATCGGCCTGAAGACCGGTTCGTCGACCCCGGCCGGCGGCAACCTCGTCTGGGCGGCCACCAAGGTGGTCGACGGCAAGACGCAGACGGTCTACGGGGCGGTCCTCAACCAGGACGCCCACAAGGGCACGGTCTGGTGGAGCCTCAAGCTGGCGCTGGACAACAGCCAGAAGCTGATCGACAAGGTCCAGCAGAGCCTGACGACCGCGACGGTCGTGAAGAAGGGCCAGGTCGTCGGGTACGTGGACGACCAGCTCGGCGGGAGGACCCCGGTGGTCGCCACGAAGAACATGACGGCCGTCGGCTGGCCGGGCCTGAAGACCGGCATCTCCATCAGCGACGGCGGCAAGGCGATCCCGCACGAGGCGAAGGCGGGCACGGTCGTCGGCGAGCTGAAGGTCGGCGACGGTTCCAGCCACGCGGTGACCATCCCGGTCGCCGTGCAGAAGGACCTCACCGAACCGGGGTACGGCGCGAAGTTCACCCGGTTGGGCTGATCCTCCCTGCCGGACGTCGGTACGGCGCGGCGCACCCCGCCCACGGAGCCCCCACCCGGGAGCCCGTCGGCGGGGTGCGTGCTAGCGTCGCGAGACCGGGGCAGGTCGCACATCGCGCACCTGGCCCGGGACGGACGCCCGAGGGAATCCTGATGGAACGGTGTCGGAACTCTTTCGGGTCCGGACACGGGGAGGTACGGAACCGGACCCGGGGCGGGAACAGAAGACGGGACACGGGGAGTGCCTTCAGGTGGCGACAGCGGAGCCGACACACGCCGACGACGGCGATCCGGGCCGTGCTCCGGGCGGGTCGGCGGGCCCGCGAATACCACCGGGCGCCTCCGATGCCGACGGGATGCGCCGGTCCGCCGCCCCGGCCGCGGCTGACGGCACCAGGGCGCGTTCCGCGGACACGGCCTCCGGCGACGGCCCCCGCCTTCCCGCATCGGGCACGGCATCCGAAGACGGCCCCGAACCGCCTGCCGGCCGGACGGCGCCGGCCTCGCGGCTGCGCGCTCTGCTCGCCCGGATGAGGTCGTCCGGGCCGGCGGATCTGGCCCGCCGCCACCCCGCCCTGACGGTCACGGTGCTCGCCGGAGTGCTTCACCTCGTCTGGTTCTTCACCTTCGCGAACAGCGGAGGCGACCTCGCCGCGCAGGACGCGTGGGCGGAGTTCGTGGGCCGGCATCCGGACTCGGCGTACAACCTCGCCTGGTACGGCGGCATGCACCCGGTGTCGTACAGCGTGGTGTCGCCGTATCTGATGTCGGTCCTCGGCGTCCGTACGACGATGATGGTCGCCGGGACGATCTCGGCCGGGCTGCTGACGCTGATCCTCATCCGCAGCCGTGCGGTCCGCGAGCCGTGGTGGCCTGCCCTGGCCGGAGTGTTCGGGCTGCTGTGCAACGCCATCTCGGGGCGCGTGACGTTCGGGCTGGGCACGATGTTCGCGCTGGGCGCGACGGCGGCCGTCTTCTGCTGGCCTCACCGCTGGCGGTACAAACGCTGGGCGAAGGCGCTGTGCGCCGCGGCGCTGGCCGCCCTGGCCACCATGTCGTCCCCGGTGGCCGGCCTCTTCCTCGGACTGGTCGCGGTGGCGCTGTTCCTGGAGAGGCGGCGCCCGGGAGCATGGGCGCTGGGTGTGGCGCCCACCGTCGTGGTCGCCGTGTCGGCCTGGCTCTTCCCCTTCTCCGGCACGCAGCCCATGACGTGGGCGTCCGCGCTCCTGCCCTTCCTCTATGCGGTCCTGGTCTCCCTCCTGGTTCCGAAGGAGTGGAAGACGCTACGGATCACGTCGGCGGTGTACGGGCTCTCCGTGCTGCTGGTCTGGGTGATCAGCTCGCAGATCGGCTCCAACATCACCCGGCTCGCGATGCTGTTCGCGGGGGTGGCGCTGGTCGCGGCGCTGCCGTTCGCCGTGCCGCGCAGCCGGAAGTGGTACGCCGTCGTCCTCGCGCTCGTCGGCTTCGCCGGCTGGATCGGATTCAAGACGGTCGACGACATCGTGCACACGACGCCCGCGGCGTCCTGGGCGCGCGAGCTGGCGCCGCTGGTGAACCAGCTCCAGGTGGTCGGCGCGGAGAGGGGCCGGGTGGAGGTGGTCCCGGCGCGCTCGCACCGCGAGGCGTCGGCGCTGGCCCCGTACGTGAACCTGGCGCGCGGCTGGAACCGGCAGGCCGACATGCAGCGCAACCCGCTCTTCTACGACGACACGCTCAACTCCGCGAACTACCACGCGTGGCTGCAGCGCTGGGCGGTGCACTACGTGGTGCTGCCGAAGGGGGAGCCGGACGGCGACGGCGGCGAGCGCGAGCGGGAACTCGTCCAGCGGGGCATGCCGTATCTGAAGCAGATCTGGGGCGACGCGAATTGGCAGCTGTTCGCGGTGACCGACCCCACGCCGCTGGCGGATCCGCCGGCCCTCGTCGACCGCGCGGAGCAGGGCGAGCTGACCATCGAGGTGAAGAAGGCGGGCCGGGTGCTCATCCGGGTCCCGTACTCGCCGTGGCTCGGCCTCGTCGACGCGCAGGGCAAGAGCGTCAAGCCGCCGCAGGAGACGGAGGAGTCCAAGCACCGCGCGGACGGCATGCCGAAGACGTACGACAACGTCAACGGCTGTCTGATGGAGACCGTCCCGGACGCGTCCGGGGACAAGTGGACGGAGCTCGTGGCCCCACACCCGGGTACCTACCGCCTGGCGGCGCCGTACCGGCTGCCGCGGGGGACACCGTGCCCGGAGGAGCTGCGCTGAGCGAGCGCAGCTCCTCCGGCCCCGGCTCACCGCACCGGGAACGCCACGTCACACACCGCGTCCTCGGGCCCCGCCGCATCCCAGTCCGCGAAGTACACCTCCCGGCAGGGCCCCGCGTACTCCAGTCCCTGCTCCGCGATCCACGCCTCCACGGCCTCGAACGCCGCGAGGATCTGCGGATGCACCACCTGTGCCTTGGTGATGCGCGTGTACGCGAGCCGCTGTGCGGGCTCGATCCGTACCTTCGTCTCCCACGTCCGGCCCTGTGCCTCGGTCCAGGCCCGCGCGGCCTCCGGGTCCGCCACCGGCACGCAGGCCTCCGCGGGCCCGTCGCTCTCCTGCGAAACCTCCGAGTGGTAGACGACGAACGGTGCCCCGGTCGTCCCGCCGCACCCCCGCGCCGCCTCCTCCAGCCGCCCCAGCGACGCCCCAATCCACGCCGGCAGCTCGTCCACCAGCGTGTGCCGCGTCTCGGTGATCAGCACCTGCTCGGGCACGTCCACCGTCCCGATCTCGAACTTCCCGTACATCTCGGAGCTCCTCCCCGACAGTCGTCCACGGAGGTAGTCGGCAAGGGTCCGCTGTGCGGCGATCCGCACCTCCACGCCGGCCCAGTAGCCGGCGAGCATGGCGGAGGCCCGTACACCGTCCGACTCACGGGCCGTGAGCACTTCGGCCACCTGAGCGAGCGGCATGTCGAGCCGGCGCAGCAGGGCGACCAGACGGGCGCGTTCGACCTGGTCGGCCCGGTAGTAGCGGTAGCCGCTGGCCTCGTCGACGTACGCGGGCGCGAGCAGGCCGAGCCGGTCGTACAGCCGCAGCGCCTTCGCCGACAGCCGTGCACGGGCAGCGAAGGCGCCGATGGTCAGCAGATCGTTCCTCACCCTGTCATCCTCCGTCACCGGGCGCTTCCGCCCGGTGACGAGGACGCTCCCGCTTGCCCCAGGGGCAAGGTCAAGGAGGGGGGACGCGGGACGTCAGGCGATGGCCTTCTCCACAGCGGCCACGATCTCCGCCGACTCCGGCTCCGTCTGCGGCGAGAAGCGGGCGGCGATCCGGCCGTCCTTGCCGATCAGGAACTTCTCGAAGTTCCAGCGGATGTCCCCGGTGTGGCCCTCGGTGTCCGCGAAGCCCACGAGCCCGTCGTAGAGGGCGTGCCGACCCTCCCCGTTCACCTCGATCTTCTCGGTCATCGGGAAGGTCACGCCGTACGTCGCCGAGCAGAACTCCGCGATCTCCTCGGCGCTTCCCGGCTCCTGCCCGAGGAACTGGTTGCAGGGCACCCCGAGGACGGTGAAGCCCAGCGGGGCGTACCGCTCCTGCAGGCGCTCCAGGCCCGCGTACTGCGGGGTCAGCCCGCACTTGGAGGCCACGTTCACCACGAGGACGGCCTTGCCGGCGTACTGGGACAGGTTCGCGGAGCCGCCCTGCAGGGCGCCGATCTCGATGTCGAGGAGGGGGCTGCCGGTGTTGTCTGTAGTCGTCATGGAGCGGATGCTAACTCCGCTCCATGACGACCCAGGACAACGGACCCGGCCCGGCGGATCCGGGACCGCCGGCAGCGGGCTCAGGCTCCGGTGTTCCGGCCCTCGTCCCCGGGCGCGGATTCCGCCGGTGCCGGCAGACGCGGGTCCGCGGGCCGCTGGACCGCGGCGGCCGTGTCCTTGCCGTGCTGTGGCTCCTCGTCGTGCCCGAGTTTGCGGGCTGCCCGGTCGAAGTACCGCAGCAGTTCCACCGGGAACGGCATCACGAGCGTCGAGTTCTTCTCCGCGGCGACCTCCACGACCGTCTGGAGGAGCCGGAGCTGCATGGCCTCCGGGGTGTCCGACATGATGCGCGACGCGTTCGCCAGCTGCTGGGCCGCCTGGAACTCGCCGTCCGCGGTGATGACCCGGGCCCGACGCTCGCGCTCGGCCTCGGCCTGCCGGGACATGGAGCGCTTGAGGGACTCGGGGAGCTGTACGTCCTTGATCTCGACGCGGTCGATGTGGATGCCCCACCCGGCGGCCGGGCTGTCGATCATCAGAGCGAGCCCTTCGTGCAGCCGCTCACGGTCGGAGAGCAGATCGTCGAGATCGCTCTTGCCGATGATGGAGCGGAGCGACGACTGGGCGACCTGTCCGACGGCGAAGACGTAGTCCTGGACCTCGATGGCGGCCCGCACCGGGTCGGTCACCCGGAAGTACACGACGGCGTCGACCTTCACCGAGACGTTGTCCTTGGTGATGCCTTCCTGCGTGGGCACCGGCATGGTCACCACCTGCACGTTGACCTTCCGCATCCGGTCGGCGAACGGAATCAGGAACGTGACACCCGGCTGCCGGTGCTGCGGCAGCGCCTTCCCCCAGCGGAACACGACACCGCGCTCGACCTGGTTGACCACCCGCATTCCGCTGCGCAGCACGACGAGCGCAAAGACGGCAATCACCACGACCGCGACGACGGTGACTTCCATGGCACTTCACTTCCCTCACAGGGTGCCGAAGAGTGACACCCAAGTGGACATCCACGCACGGATCTTCGGATGCGGAAGCAGCGTCAGGAATTGGTCAAGAAAGCAGACGGCCGGGCTCAGGCGCCATGGCCGCCCCCAGGCGGTCCGAAGGCCGCGGTCGCGGTGAGGGCCGCCCTCGTCTTCCTCGGCGCTCTCACCAGCGCCGTGTTCCTACGAGGGGCCGGGTTGCGTGCGCGGGGACGGCACGCGGCACGGGGCGCCGGGCGGGAGGGCGGGTACCGGGAGGGTTGTCGCCGCCTGGCCGGGCGACCACTGGACGCACATGCCGTCGGTCGCGTTCGCCGGGCCGAGGGATTGCCCGGTATGGGCGTTCATGTGTGGAGATGTGCCGCTGGTGGCCCGGGCGCTCGACGGGAGGGCGATCGTCAGCACTCCGGCCACACCGACAGCGGCAACAGCCGTGGTTAGGCGCTTCATTGGAGATCTCCTTCAAGGCGGACGGGAGGATTCGTCCTCAAACGGTTACGTGCCGAAGCGTCCGCCCCCGGGCAACACTCCCGACCGGGCCCACCGAAGCCACCGGACGGACTATCAGATAAGCGGCCACGCGATCGACTTCAGTCGCCCCCTGATGCCCGCCGCCGGGCCCCGCATCCGGCAGTGACATTTGAGAACTCCGCGGCGCAGGGTGTATGGGGCACCTTCTGTGACAGTCGTGTGCCCCCGAGCAGCAGCAGTCAGGACGAGGGGGAATCCGGCGTGGCCCACGGGCGCCACGTAAGCGGCCCCCCCCCGCGTTCATCGTGTGGCCTGTGCAGCCACGATTCTTCAGGGTGGGGCATGAGAAGAGAGCACAGCGGCAGACGCGCGCGTCCTGCCGGGTTGAGAACGCGTGCCTGGGTGGCGGTGGGCGCGGTCGTCGCCGGAGGCACCGTGGCGGCGGTGGCCGTCGCGCTGACCGGGCCGGGCGGTGGCGCCGGAGCGTCGGCCGTGCAGGCGCCGATCCGGACGCATGTGCACTCGCTCTCGCTGACCGGGACCGACGCGTCGCTCAAGGCGCTGCAGGCCAGGTCCACAGCCCCGTTCAGCATGGTGGGCGTCACCTGGACCGGCGCCCACGCCAAACTGCGCGGCACGGTGGAGGTGCGGACCCGTTCCGCCGCCGACGGCCGGTGGACGCGGTGGCTGGAGATGCAGCAGCCGGACGAGATCCCCGACGCCGCCGAACTGAACCGTCCCGGCGTGCGCGGCGGCATGTCCCCGCTGTGGTCCGGGCCATCCGACGGCATCCAGGTCCGCGCGAGCGGCGCGCACGGGACGACCGCGCTGCCCGCCGGGCTGCGGGTGGACCTGATCGACCCGGGCAAGGCCTCCAGCAGTGGCGGGAGCAGCACGGGCGCCGGGATGGACCCGGCGGGCTACGCCGTGGACGCGACGGCCGGTGACTCCGCCACTCCGACGGACGACGCCACCGGTACGCCGACGGACACCGGCTCCCCGACCGACACCGCCACCGACAGCCCGAGCGCACCGGACACCACGACTCCGTCGGACTCCGTGTCCCCCTCGGTCACGACCGGCAGCCCGACGGCGACCGGCTACGCTTCGCCGTCCACCGCGACCTCCGCCCCCGTCTCCACCTCGCCCAGCGCGTCGGCCACTTCATGGCCGAGCCAGCTCCCGACGCTCGTCCAGGCGTATCCGTCCTGCCCGGCCGGCCCCTCCGCCTCGGCGTCGCCGGCGCCCGACCCGATGCCGGCCGCGACCACCTCGAAGGTCGCCCCGCCGACGGTGGTCAGCAGGGCGGGCTGGGGTGCAGACGAGTGCGCCCGGGAGACGGGCTACCCGACGTACGGCTCGGCGGTGAAGGTGATGTTCGTCCACCACACCGACACCCCCAACGACTACTCCTGCTCGGACTCGCCGTCGATCGTGCGCAGTCTGTACGCCGCGCACCTCAGCCAGGGCTGGCGGGACCTCGGTTACAACTTCCTGGTCGACAAGTGCGGGACCATCTTCGAGGGCCGCTTCGGCGGGCAGGCACTGCCCGTCGTCGGCGCCCAGACGTACGGGTTCAACACCAACAGCATGGGTGTGGCGGCCATCGGCACCTACACCGACCTCAGCGGAGGCGACTCCACGGAGACCACCTACACCGGAGCCGCGCCGAGCACGGCGATGCTGGCCTCCATCGCCCGGATCGCTGCCTGGAAGTTCGGCATGACCGGCGTGGACCCGGCCACCGGTACCGCCTCTCTGCCCGAGGGTTCCGCGGACAGTTCCGGCTTCACCCTGGGCAAGACCTACGGGTTCTCCGTGATCTCCGGGCACCGCGACGGCTTCGCCACCGACTGCCCCGGCAACCAGCTCTACCGGGCCCTGTCCACGATCCGCTCCTACGCGGCCGGCCCGGTCAGTGCCGTCACCGTCACCGGGATGTCCGGCGGAGCCGTCAAGTCCGGGACGAAGTACTACACCAAGAGCGCGGCCACGGTCAGCTGGACGACCTCCACACCGTCCGTGCTGATCTCGGGGTTCGACGTCCTGGTCGACGGCAAGAGCGTGGCGCACACCTCCGGGTCCGCCCGCTCCGCCACGTTCCCGGTCGCCTCCGGCAGCCACAGCGTCCAGGTACGGGCCACCCACGTCCGTGGATCGACCACGACGTCCGGTGCGATGTCCCTGGTCGGTGACACCACCGCCCCCACCTTCCCGGGCGCTCCCGCCGTGACCGTGCGCACCGGCACGGTCAACTCCACCGCGGTCCCGGTCACGGTGACCTGGAAGGCCGCGGACAGCGCGGCGCTGGCCAAGGTCGTGGCGACCTCGCCCTCGGCGGCCACCTTCGGCCCGACGGTGACCTCCTGGGCGACCAGCGCCAAGCCCGCCGCCTCCGACCTGTTCGCGCTCAAGGCGTACGACGCGGTCGGCAACACCGCCGCCACCTCCGTCACCCGCAAGCCGAGCATCATCCAGGAGACCTCCACCACCAGGACCGGCACCTGGACCCGTAAGAGCAGCAGCAGCTACCTGGGCGGATACTCCTACAGCTCCTCCTCCGCGAAGGCCTCGATCAGCTGGACCTTCACCGGGCGCTCGGTGGCCTGGATCGTCTCGCGGGCCTCCGCCTCGGGGCAGGCCTACGTCTACGTCGACGGCACCAAGGCCGCAACCGTGGACCTCAAGTCCTCCACCACCCAGTACCGGCAGGCGATCTGGACCAAGAGCTGGTCCAGCTCCGGCAAGCACACCGTGAAGATCGTCGTGGTCGGCACCTCGGGCCGCCCCGCCATCACCACGGACGGCATCGCGATCATCGGCTGACCGGCTGACCGGCTGACCGGCTGACCGGCTGACCGGCTGACCGGCTGACCGGCTGACCGGCTGACCGGCTGACCGGCTGACCGGCTGACCGGCCGACCGGCTGAAGACGGTGAGGGCCAACTCGTATGGCAGACGCCCCGAGTTGGCCCTTTCGTCGTGCCGGTGCCGGTGCCGGCGACACCGCCGCCGCTGCCGGCGGTCTGCGCCCTGCTTCTCGCCGACGGCCGCTTCTCGTGGCCCGATTGCCGGGGCGGCAGGAGGAATCTTGACGGCGTATTGATGCCGAGGCCCGTTGATTCTGTGTGCCGCGCGGCGTTGGATCTTCTGTGCCCGTGCGGGGGTGCGGGCGTAGGGGGCGGGGCGATGGCTGAGGGGGAGTGCCCGGGCTGTTCGGCGCCCGGGGGCCGGTGTTCCCCGTATCGGCGGACCGGATGTGAAGCCGCGGCGTCTTTGTCCCACAGCGCCTCCGCGGGATCTCGGCCTTGGGCCGCGATGCCTCTCACCCGCTGCGAGGGATCGCAGGCGACCACATGTTCCCGCCGCCGCACGCCGGCGTCCTCGGACCACGGAGCCAGGGCTTCGACGGGCCGTGGCACTCCGGCGCCGGCAGAGGCCGGGCGGGGACGCCCGGAACACCGACGGTCAGCTCTGTGTGCCGAGCGTCGTCGCTCGTCCGGCCCGCCGACCGGGGGTCTCCACTCGAGGGGCTGCCCAGCTGTCGGCCGAAGCCGTCCGCCACTCTTGCCGCCCGGCTGCTGAAGGGATTCCGCGCATGACGTCCGGCTCGGAAGTGACCTACCGTCCCCGCAGCAGGGGAGTCCTGTGGCCCTGCGTCGCGCTCGGGGCGGGCGGGGCGGGTCTGGCCTTTGCGGGCATTGCGCGCTGGGGCGAGGTCCCGCACGTCTGGGTGTACATCGGGCTGTCCGTCGCGGTGGTGGGCATCGCGTCGCTCTTCGCGGTCACCGCCCGGGTCGACGCCGACACGTACGGCCTGCGCTTCCGAACATTGCTGCACCGACGGAGCGTTCCCTGGCGTGACATCGCCGATTTCCGCGTACGCGTCTACCACAAGAACAGCGGCGGCGCCCGGGAGACCCGCGGCGTCATCCTGGTGCTGCGGGACGGGCACAAGCGGCTCCTTCCGCTGCCGCGCAGCTCGTCGCCCGACGACCAGGACTTCGACGCACGGGTGGAGGCGCTCCGCGCGCTGCACCGCCGCTACGCAACCCCGGAGTCGGGCCACCTCGTGGTCGTCTCGAGCCGCACCGCCGGGCGCGGCTGGGCGGGTTCGCTGAGCCTGTCCGCGCTGCTGCTCGCCGGCGCGGGCCTGTCCGCGTGGTTCGCGCCGTCCGCCGCGTCGTACCAGCACGAGTGGAGGTCCGCCACCCCCTGCACCGCCGCGACGCCCGCCGCGCAGCGCGGCGAGTGCCTGACGACCATTCCGGCCAGGATCGCCCGGACCGAGGCCCACCGCCCCAAGAAGTACAACAGCTGGCTGTACTTCACCGACGGCAGGCCGCTGGAGCGTCTGGAGGTCTCCTACGAGGCGGCCCAGGACTTCCAGGCCGGAGACGCCGTCGAACTGACCGTATGGCGCCACCATGTGATAAAGGTCGCCGGAGCGGGCCACGTGTGGAACAAGCATGTCCCTGCCCCCGGGGACATGTCCGTCCTCGCCGCCGTGCTGGCCCTCGCCGCGGGCTACCCAGGAGCCCTGGTGCTCCTGCGCCTGCGCGGGCGCCGACTGCCCGACGACGAGGTCCTTCCGTCGGCCCTCCCGTTCGCGGGCGCCCTCGCCGGTACCGCCCTGTGGCTGCTGCCCCTGTGCTACCTCCACCCCACGACGTTGCTCTCCTCGCACGTGGCGATCGGCTGGGAGGCCGCCGGCTCACTGGTCTCACTGGCCCTCTTCGTGTGGGCCTGGCGAGCCACCCGGATCCGTGCGCCCGAGGCACTCACGGCGGCCGCCCGGCCCGTCAAGGAAGACCACGAGGTGTTCCTGGCCGCACGCTTCCTGGAGCACACCGAGTACAACCCGCACGGCTTCGGCACCCACATAGTCCTCGGCGACGGCTCCCCCGCCGTGATCCCCCACTCCGGTCCGGGCCGGTTCGCGGCGAAGCGGATTCCGATGGAGCGGCTCACCGTCAAGAACGTGCGACGCGCCCGCGGCAGCGAGGGCGACATCGTCCCCAGCAGCTGGCACATCGCCGAACTCGACGACGCGGGCGAGCCGGTCCGCCTGGCGGCCGCCCCCGCAGACCTGACCCGCATCATCCGCGAGCTGCGCCCTGCCCCGGCTCAGTGAACAGCGCGGCACGAGCGATGACGGCTGGGGCGTAGAGCGTCGGTGGGCCCCTCCCGATCCGGCAAGGGCCCACTCACCTCAGTACCGCTCCTGCACCGCCACCGGCTCGTCAGCCGCCCGCGACGGAGATCTGCTTCTTCTCCATCGGGTGCTCGTCGGCGTACCGCACCAGCTCCAGGAACCTGGAGTCGGCGACGGCCGCCAGAAGTTCCTCGTTGGTGACGGGAGCGGAGGCCCTGGCTTTCGCGTCCGGGACGACTCCGAGCACGACGTCACTGTGCCCGTAGAAGAAATGGACCTCGGTGGCCGTGGTCCCGGTCGAGTCGGCCACCGTGCTGAGCGAGGTCGCCTTGATGCCGCCCGGCAGGGTGGCTTGCGCACAGCTTCCGCCCTTCACGGCAAGAGCAGCCGAGGGGCAGGGCCGCGCGCCGGAACCGTCGCCGGAGGGCCGTACGGAGAAGATGACGGGGAACACCTTCCCGTCCTTGGTCTCGGCCTGATACCGCGACACGGCGAGGTCGACGGGCCGGATCAGGCCGACGGTGTCCGGCAGCAGTTCGTCGAGGAGGACTGCCACCTGTTGCTGGAACTGCGCGCGCCGTTTCCGCTCGGCGGGAGGCAGTTGGGCCATCGCCCGTTCGTCGTCGCTCGTGGGCTCGACATGGACCGGCGTGCGGTAGGGCTCCGGCTCCTTGACCGACTCGTGCGGCGAGGGTGTGCCGCTCGTCGCGGGACGGACCGTCGTCGGGGTGCCGCCCCCGGCCGGCAGCGTCAGGGAACCGAACACCACCGCCCCGGCCACACAGGCGATCCCGGCGGCCAGCGCCAGACGGGCGCGCGCCTTGCGGCGTCGGCCCTGGGCGACCGCGGCGGGCACCAGGTCGAGCGAGGACGGCAGTTCCGCCACCGTACGCTCCATCGCATCCCTGACCAGCAGGGCGCTGCGGCAGTCTTCTTCGGACATGTTGGCTGTCATGACGGTTCCTCAGCTCCCCGTGGCGTAGATGTGGGCCTCGCCCAGTTGGGCGCGCAGCTTGGCAAGGGAGCGTGAGCACTGGCTCTTGACCGTGGACTTGCTGCACTTCAACAGCTCGGCGACGGACTCGACGCTCTGGTCCTCCCAGTACCGCAGCACGACCATGGCCCGCGCCCTGGGCGGCAGCCCGGCGAGTGCCGACATCAGCGTCACGCGCAGATCGGTGTGGTCGGGGGCGGGCCGGGGACCGGGACGGGCGTGCGCCAGCAGGTCCCGCAGCCGGCGCCGGCGCTCGGCCAGATAGGTGCGGGCCAGCACGGTCCTGGCATAAGCCTCGATGTGGTCGGCGGCACTTGCCCGCCGCCAGTGCTGGAACAGCTTGGCGAGCGTGGTCTGCGTCAGGTCCCGGGCGCTGTCCGGGTCCCCGCACAGCAGGTACGCGGTCCGGTACAACCGTCTCTGGCTCGCCAGTGCGAAGGCCTCGAAGCTCTCGGGCGCCTGGGACACCTGCGGCGCTTCGGAGCCCCGGCCGTTCTCCGGCATCTGCACTCCTTTCCAGGCTCTGTCTACGGCCCTGTCCTGTCACCCCTCTTCAGAGCGCTGCCGCACCCTAAAGGTTGAAACCGGATTCGCCCTCGTCCACGCGAGCCCCGGCTCGCAACGGCTGACGGTGTCCTCGGGCCCCAGGGGCAGTGGGAATCGGGCGCCGCCGCGACCGGCCCGCAGCGATCACGGACTCGCGACCTTCGCAGTCATCCCGGCGACGGACCCCGTCGAGTCTGTCCGCATTATCTGACTCCTCGTCACTTACTCTGACGCCGTCACACAGCGAGGGGTCAGGTGAGCAACGTGAACGAGACACCGGGAAGACCGCGGCGTCACCTCGTGCTCGGTGGAGCACTGATCGCCGTGCTCGTCCTGCAGTCGGCTTCGCTCGTCGCCCAGCAGATGCAGCTCGACGATCTTCACACGAGGCGCGGCCCCTCTGGTCCGCCCGGCCCCTCCGGTCCACCCGGCCCCACCGGTCCCGAAGGCCCCCGCGGGTTGGAAGGCAAGGACGGGAAGGACGGGAAGGACGGGAGGGAAGGGAGAGACGGCAGGGAAGGTCAGGACGGCCGGGACGGGCGGGAAGGCAGGGACGGTACGGGCGGCAAGGATGGTACGAACGGCAAGGATGGTACGAACGGCAAGGACGCCACCGCCAAACCGTCGCCGACCGAGTCCGCCGGCCACCGAGGGGGCGCCGCGAACAGGGCCCTCCCGGCCGACCCCTTCAGCCCGGACGAGCCGACGTTCGACCCTTGCGTGACCGAACAGGGATACGCGCAGCCGCCGACGCCCGCTGGACCGCAGGACCAGCGCGACTGCCCACCTGGTGGGTCGGCACCGCGCCCGGAGCGGGGAGCCGAGCCGGAGCCGTCCGGTTTATGAGTGCCCCTGCCGGACCTCTGGTGAAGGTCACCGGCACGGGTGCGTCCGGCGGGCGTGCGGCGGGATCGGGCACGCAGATCGGCACGCTGCCGTCCCTGAAGGCCGTCCCGGGCGTGCGGCGGCCTTCAGCGCTCTCGCGGCCCAAGTGTCATCGGTAGTCCTCCGGGTGGCCCTGCATCCATGAGTTGATCCTGTCGCGCGTTCCGGTGAGCAGGCCCTGGTGCCTCTTGAGCCTCGCGAAGGAGGTGTCGTCGCCCAGTTCGGCACGCAGTCTCGCGATCCATGCGAGGGGTTTCGCGAAATGTCCGGCACCCTGGGGGTCCGCTTTCATCGCCTCGTCGAGGCTGCCGAGTTCGTCGCGCACGCGGCCCAGGAAGTATTCGCAGTTGCCCGGGGTCGTGCATCCGTCGTTGTAGGTGGCCTGAAGCCGGGCGAACACATCGCGGACCTTCTCGACGCCCGGAGACGGTTCGCCCGTGCTCTCGGGGGTCGGCTCCTCGGTCGCGGCGGCCGATGCCGTGCTGCGGACACCGCGGCCGGGAGTCTGCCCGTCGCTCGACGTGTCAGCCGGGCTGCCCGAGCAGGAGAGCAGGAACGAGGCCAGGGTCACGACGAGTATGGATGCACCGAAGGTGTGCCGTGCGCGCATGTCGATCATGCCCGTACGACTCCTCAGCGGGCGCAAAAGTTGTGCCCCGCATCAACTGCCGGGCCGATCGTGGCGCGAGTCGGCGCGGGCTCAAGTCCCGCACCCACCAAGGCTGTCGTGAGGTCATGGCCGGTGACCCGGCCCTTTCCCGGGCTGCGTGCGGGAACGCGTCACTCGCCGACCGGACCGATGAACGTCCCCGGGTGGGTCGCGCCGTCCTGCTTCAGGACGGCGCCGAACCGCCAGGGCAGGTCGTAGGAGGTGCGCTGGTTCGGTGCGGTGATGACCACCGTGGTCGGACTGAACGCGCCGGAGTCACCGCTCTGCGAGACCAGATAGGTGATGGTGAAGTGGGCGGACGCCCCGCTCGCCACGGTGACCTTGTGCGGGGCGGTTCCCTCGCGCATCAGCGACCACTGCTCACCGCTGTTGACCAGGTCGACGCCCGGGAAGCCGTACATCGAGCAGGCGTGCCCACTCTTGTTGGTGAGCGCCACGGTGGCCTGCATCTGGCCGCTGCCCCCGGAAGGAGCCGTCTTTGTGCCCGCCCAGGCGTAGCCGAGCTGGGAGGCCTGGCAGGCGGGTACCGAGCCACTGGCCGCCGTGCCGGTGCCGGTGCCGGTGCCGGTGCCGGTGGCGCCGCCCTTGCTCCCCGTGGAGCCGGCCGAACCGGTGGAGGCCGCCGACGGTGCGGAGGCGGTGCCGCCTCCCGTGGTGGTGTCCGTGGTGGCGGAGTCGCCGGGTGCGGGGGCGGCGTTGCCGGAGACGGCCTTCGGCGGGGTGCCGTCGCCGTTGCAGGCGGTGAGCAGGGCCATCAGGAGGGCGGCGCCCGTCAGGGCCACGGCGCTCTTGCGGAGGCGAAGGTTCGCACGACGGTTCGACATGGGGTCCCCCAGGGATTCGTGGTCCGGTCTTCGGTCCGGCTCTTTTGCCGGACACCCCATGTGATGTGGCCCTCTGCGGGGAAGTTCGAAGATCGCTGTCACGGGCCCGTCGCGGGTGTGTCACGTCTGTCACGAGGAGTGTCACGAGCCCGTGACACGTGGTCAGGCCAGCGCCTCTTGGCGGCAGGCAGCAGCACTGGACGTGAGGAAGCCACGCAGCCGGCGGGTCCGGACGCGAGACGAGATGCTCGTCCCGCGTGCTCCGTCCTCCCGTCAGATGACGGTCACCGTGAGGACCGTGGTGTAGGTACCGGGTGTCGTGGAGGTCGGGGCGTCGAGGTCGAGCGTCGCCCCGAGACCCGCGGTGCCGGGGCCGATCCCGGTGGCCAGGGTCCGGGGATCCTTCAACCCACTGCCGTTGCCGGGGACGAGCGGGGCGCCTGCCGTGACGGTCTGGACATTGCCGCGGTCGACGACGGCGGGGGTCCAGGTCAGGCTGGCCGCGTCGATGGTGCCGCCGGCGGAATCCGTGAAGTCGCCGACCTGGCCGGAGGCCGTCCAGCCGACGCTGCCGGGGCGGCTGTCGGTGACGGTGATGGGGCTCATCTGCCCTGAGGTGTGGAGGTACGCGCCCGACGGGTCGAGCACCGGACTGGGCAGCATGATGTGCTCGTCGCCCGCGATCGAGATCGCCAGCGCCCCAGGCTCGAGCGTTGTCCTGATCGACTCCGTCCAGCCTCCCGGGATGTCGCACGACGGGCTGCCCACCCGGTCGCACTCCTGCGGCTGCGGAACGTCCTGGAGCTCGGCGGCGGACGAGGCGGCGCAGCCCGACGTGTCGACCTCGCTGAGCGAGGATCCGGGAATGCGGGACATGACGTCGAGGCCGCTTCGGACCAGATCGGGCGGCAGCGGTGCGTAGCCCAGGCCGCTCTGTGAACCCTGGTGGCACAGCGCATAGGAGGCGAACGAGCTGAGCGACTGCCCCTTCGCCGTGGTGAATGTGCCGCCCGTCGTGGTCGGGACGATCAGATAGCTGACGAGCGGAAGTGGATAGGTCCGCGGATCCGGATTGCTGTAGGCAGCGCTGAGACCGACGGGGCCGGAGGGGTCGGACGGGGCTGAGGAGAGCCCGATCGCCACGGCGCCGGCGCTGGGGGCTGCGTAATATCCCGCGTGGTTCAGCAGTTCGGCGGTCGGGTCCTGGGCCCATGTCGAGCCGGCGCCCGCAACCGGCGCTCCGGCCGCGTGGGCGGGGGAGGCACCGCCCATGGCGACGAGGAACACCGCTGTCGCCGTGGCAGCGGCGCCCCTGGACCAGCGCCGAAGCCGTGCCCGTGGGGAGTTCCCCCGTAGTGCCGGCACGCGCGGTCGCGTCATCGTCCCCCCTTGTGGTGAAGCACGATGCCCGTGCCCGTACTGCGTCGAGGGCCACCCCCTGGACTTCGACCGCATCGCGCAAGGGTGCATTCGTCGCTGCAATCGAGGACGAAGGAAAGGTGAAGGACGAACGGCCGATACGCCAACTCCCCGGCAGAGAGGAGTTCACCTGCCTGCCGCCGTCAGCAGACCCCTCCAGACTGACGGGTACGACAGAAGAAGCCTGGGGCTTAGACCAGTTCGGACGCGACGGGCCCTGCCGCTGTCGGTGGTGTCGGCCGAATTCACGTAGTGGAGCCCATCACGGCAGGCCCCCGTGTCGGCGAGACCGCAGAACTACGTGGGCAATCAATAGCCAGCCACGGCGCGACCCGTTGGACACGTTCGTTGCGGGAGAGCCGGTTCGACACCGTTCACGTAGAGTCGCCAGTCGGACGTGGTGCCCACCACCTGCCTGCAGAGCTCGTGCCCGGAGGACGAAAATGACCTCGCAGCCCTACCTCACCGAACTCTTCTCACTGGAGGGCCGGGTCGCCCTTGTCACCGGCGGGAGTTCAGGGATCGGGCGGGCCATCGCTGGGGCCCTCGCCCACGCCGGGGCGAGGGTCGTGATCGTGGCGCGCAAGGAGAAGGAACTGGCCGCAGTGGTCGAGGAGTTGGTGGTCGACGGTTGCCAGGCGGCGTGGGTGAGTGCCGACCTGGGCACGCGCGACGGGGTACGGACGGCAGCTCGCGAGGCGGCGACGGTGTTCGGGGAGCCGGACATCCTCGTCAACTCTGCTGGCATCAACCTGCGCCCACCGCTGGGCGAGCTGACGGACGAGGTGTGGGACGCCACCATGGCGGTGAACCTGGAGGCCCCATATCTCCTCGGACAGTGCTTCGGCCCTGGCATGGCCGTGCGGGGCTTCGGACGGATCATCCACATCACCTCGCAGCAGGCCCACCGGGCCTTCGTCCAGAGCGGTGCGTACGGAGTGTCCAAGGGCGGCCTCGAGTCGCTGGCCCGCTCGCAGGCGGAGGCGTGGTCCCCGTACGGCGTCACCAGCAACACGCTGGTCCCCGGCTTTGTGATGACTCCGCTGAACGAGCGCCTGTCCGCCGATCCGGCCAAGGTGGCGGAGCTCGCCGCCCGGACGATGATCGGGCGCAACGGTCTGGCGGAGGACTTCGCGGGCGCGGCGGTGTTCCTGGCGAGCCGCGCATCCGCGTACATCACCGGCCAGTCGATCTTCATCGACGGCGGCCTCTCGGTCCACTGATGCGTGCAGCCGGTTCTGAGGGCAGTCCGAAAGGACGGGTCCCACAGCCTGGCCAAGCACGTGGAGATCGCACTCGGGAACTACGTGCGCGACTGCGGGGCGGGCCTGAAAGGGAGGGTCGCGCGATGCCTCGACGAGGCCGTTGACGTCGTACACCGACCCTGTCGGCCACCCGGCCCCGCACTTCTCTCAATCGGCCGGTGTCCGCCCGGCCTCACCCGGTAAAGTGGTGACCTTCGGTCGGCAGACGCCGTACGGAGTCCTCGAAGGCCGGGCACATCATGCATCTCGCCGACCGTCCAGCACGCCGCCGCCTCAGCGCCGCCCTGGACAACCTCGCCGTCACCTTCCGCGGTATGACAGCGCACCCGGACGAGAACAACTGCGAGTGTCACTGGGGCAGTTCGGAGGAACTCTCCCTGTTGAAGACGCCGGACGTGGAGCTGGAGCCGGATCTTTTGTACCGGACCTGGCGGGCCATCGACTGGACCGATCACGCAGCCGTGCTGCGGCGCATCCTGCCGCAGTTCGTCCACAGCTCTGGTCGCCGGTCGCGTGGAACCGCTGTTCGGACTCGAAGAGGCCGGGTACTCCTTCGCCCGCGGCCGCTGGCAGCAATGGCCTGACGAACACGCCGGTCCGGTACGCGAGTTTCTGCATGCCTGGTGGGAGCAGAGCCTCACCGATCCGGACGCGGTCGTCCCGGCGCACCAGGTCTTCGTGCTGTGTGCCGAGGCGTCCGGAACGCTCGGCCCCTGGCTTGCCGAATGGGAGAAGCAGACCGGGTACCTCAGCGACCGGCGTCTCGCCGAGGCGGCGGCGCAATGGGAGTACGAGCTTCTGGGGGACAGCGTCTCTGATTAGCTATGCGATCCTGGGTTGGATTGAGTTTCCGGGATCGTTTCCCACCGTGGTGGGGAGGCGTGGGCGTGGAGGTGGAATCCCGCGCCGAGTGCCGCTCCTCGTGGCTGGTGGCCGGTGGTGGGTGTGCTGATCGTGTTCACGCCCTGGTGTCGGTGGGCTGCGCGGGGCAGCCGGGTCCGGTCCGTGTGAGCGTGTCCCTCCGGACGCTGGCCGGCAGGACCGCGAGGCCGTGCCGGGGAGGGTGCCCTGCGTCGCCTGGGCGCGGGGCGTGGGGAACGACGCCGGGTGGAGCCGGTCTTGGACCGGTCCTTCCGGCTGGTCTTGGCAGTCGGTGTGACGACCGCGTTCGCTTCCAGGTTGTCGAGGACCGTCCGGATCACCATGTGGCCGCTGGTGCGGTCGGAAGCGGTCGTGGCCTGGTGGGCCAGGCCGCGGGCTGCGATACGGCGCCAGGCACCGTGGTCGCGGTCGCCCTGCCAACGGCAGTCCTGGTTGGGGCAGATGGCCCATTTCCATCCCGGGATGGTGGGCTGGTCGGGGGCTTTGCGGTGCCGCAGCGGGGTCAGGCAGTGCGGGCACAGTTTGGAGGTGTTGCGGGCTGGAACCGTGACGACGGCGATGCCCTGTTCGGTGGCGAGGTGCCGCATGCGGTCGGCGATCTGTCCGCGGACCTGCTGGGACAGGCGGGTGTTCAGGGTGCGGCCCATGCCCCCGGCTTCCATCGACCGCAGATCCTCGACATAGACCACCGTGGCCCCGGCCGCGATGGCCTGGTCGACGGTCCACCTGGCGGCAGCCCACGCGAGCGCGTCGTTGAGGTTCGACCGGCGGTTGGACACGTGCTGGATCTCGCTGCGCAGCACGTCCAGCTTGGGGGCACGCCGGTGGTCGTCGTGGCCTGCGATCAGCCGTTCATAGTGGTCGGCTTTGGTGTGCAGTCGCTCCGAGAGGCGGCGCAGGCGGTGCTGCTTGGCGAGCACACCGGCGGCCCGGAACTGGGCGCCGGCACCGAGCGCGGTGATCCGCCCCTCGCCGTTCAATTGCACGGCGCCCGCGCTGAGGAGCGTGTTCAGGCCCCAGTCCACGCCGAGCGCCACCGTATGACCGGTGCGGTGGGCCTTGGGGACGGCGTGGGTGTAGGCCAGGTCAGCGCGCACGGTGTCACCCGCGAGGCGGAGGGTGGGAAGGTGGAGCACCGCCGCTGCGGGGACCGTCGGCGGCAGCGCGATGGGGCAGGCCACCCACGTCCAGTCCCGGTAGGTGGTCGGGTCGGGGCGGGTGGGCAGTTGAAGTCGTAGCAGCGCCTGCCCGGTGTCGGTTTCGGAGCGTTCGATCGTGGCCTGCTGCCCATCGCACGCGGCGAGCAGCAGCAGGCGTGCCACCTTCGGGGCGCCTTCAAGTTCGAACACGTCTACAGGCAGATGGCCGTTGGACTTGAGATACGTGGCCGCCTGCCGGGTGCGGGCCTTGATGATGCTGGACGGCAGATGCTCCCCGCCACAGATCGCCGCCCGAACCTGATCCCACTCTCTCGGGGTGCGCTTGCTCGGATTGGCCGGCCACGTCGCCAGCACCCCCAAGACCACATTGGCGCGCCACTTCACCGAGCGCAGCGCCCGCCCGGCCTGCTCCTGGGCCATGCGCACGATCCGGTCGTTGACCTTCACGCCCTCGGGCGGGGCGGCACTCCAGCCCAGACGCCGCAGCGCCATCCACGCGTTCGACGGCAGATTCCGACCGACCTCGTCCACGCCGGAGGCGACTACCTTCACATCACGGCTGTTCCAACGCTCGGCGAGCACGACAGACACCATGCCCGCCACCAGGTCGCTGCACCAGCCGATGCGTTCGGCCAGCATGGCCTGGGTCAGGACTTCGCCCGTCTTCTCATCCACGCCGGTGCGCACAAGGGTGCGGGCGCACGCGGTGCGGGAGGTCTCACCGTCGGCGAGCAGCGGTTTCCGGCTCACTGGTGACTACCGGCCTGGCATTGCCCGGACTCGGCCAGCAGGCGACGCCGGTTCTCAGCCGACCGCATCCCGTACAGGCGGCCGGCGAACGTGGTGACCAGCGACGCGAAGTCCTCAAGGAG